>NZ_QTMC01000013.1:0-149749 GCF_003602965.1 Bacteroides sp. AF25-5LB | reverse complement strand
GATAAGTATGGCATGAAATGTTGGACAAACGCTGAAACCTTTGATCGTGACATGCCCATTGACTTTTTACCTATCAAGTTTGACAAGTTACGGATGAAGTTGGAGGCTGCCAAGCGAGCCGGTTATGACAAGGCCATCACTTTTGAGTTTTCTCATTTTATGAGTCCTCAATCAGCATATTTACAGGCAGGACACTTGTATAATAGATATAAAGATTTTTTTAATCTAAAGTAATATGGAGATCATGGCAAGACTGTTATTTGTATTTTTTATTTCTGTTGTTCACTTGAATATGATGGCACAGAATCCACTTGCTATAACCGGACAAGTGAAATGTCAGGGGGATGGGGTCGCGAATGTGGTAGTAACGAACGGTTTCGATTGTGTCTTGACCGATGCTTCCGGCAAGTATACCATTCCTTACCATCGTGACGCCCGTTTTGTATATGTCACTACTCCTGCAGGCTATTTGCCTCAACGGGACGGTAGCCTTCCTTTATTCTATCAGCATATTATAGAAGGGACCTTTATATATGATTTTTCTTTGGTCAAGAATCCAAGGAATGATGATAGACATCTTTTCTTGGTTCAGGCTGATGTCCAGCTGGGAAAAGGCGAGGATGTTGCGGCTTATGCGGAGTACCTGAAGGATATGAGGGAGTTTATAAACAGACATTCAGAATATGATTTGTTTGTGTTGGACTGTGGTGATATTGTAGGCAATGCCTTGTCGCTTTTTCCTTCATATAAACAGACATCGGACGTGTTGGATGTCCCCATGTACCGTGTGATTGGAAATCATGATATGGAATATGGGGTCCGTTCCTACGAACATTCGTATAAGACCTATGAAGAGTGTTTCGGTCCTATCTATTATTCCTTTAATCGTGGAAAAGCCCATTATATCGTGCTTGATAACTGTTACTATATCAATAGGAATTATCGCTATATAGGTTATATTGATGAGCGTACTTTGCAATGGATTGAGAAGGATTTGGCTTTTGTTCCGAAAGACCATTTGGTGTTTGTTTCCATGCATATCCCCTCCAGTTCTACCAAGGAGTTGGAATTTAATGCTCTGCTTCCTGATGAAACCAGCAATGCTTCAAGTTTGTATGATCTTTTGAAAGGATACGAGGCGCATTTGCTTACTGGCCATACCCATAACAACGGTAATGTTGTATTCAATGACAGTCTGATGGAGCATAATACTGCGGCTGTATGTGGTACTTTTTGGAAAGCTGATATCTGTACCGATGGCACTCCCAGCGGTTATGGTGTATATGAAGTTGACGGAAACAAGCTGACTTGGCGTTATAAGAGTGCGGGGTATCCTATCGAACATCAGTTCAGGGCTTATCCGGTGGGGGCTTCAAGGGATTATCCTGAGTATATTCTTGCGAATGTCTGGAATTGGGATGAAGAGTGGAAGGTGGAATGGTATGAGGACGGGAAATATATGGGTGAAATGGAGCATTTCACAGGTTTTGACCCGGAAGCGAAGGCCATTTGCTCGGACAAGAAACGTGTAGAGTATGATTGGATTTCTCCGATAAGGACAGAACACATGTTCCGTGCTCTTCCTAAGAATCGTGAGGCTTTAATAGAAGTGTGTGTGACAGATCGTTTTGGTAATGTATATAAAGTTAAGCTATAGACAATGATGAAGACAAATGTAAATATCGGATATCTGGTGTTCCTTTCCTTTGTTGCAGCCTTGGGAGGTTTCCTTTTCGGCTATGATACTGCTGTGATTTCAGGAACCATTGCCCAGGTGACCGCACTTTTTCACTTGGATGCGTTGCAGCAAGGCTGGTATGTCGGTTGCGCATTGATAGGATCTATTGCTGGTGTGCTTTTGGCCGGTGTGTTGAGTGATCGGTTTGGCCGTAAACTGACGATGATTCTTTCCGCTGTGCTGTTTTCCACTTCAGCTATAGGTTGTGCTGTTTGTACGGATTTTGATGAGTTGGTTCTGTACCGTATTATTGGTGGTGTGGGTATTGGTGTTGTCTCTATCATCTCTCCCTTATATATATCGGAAGTCTCCGTGGCTCAATACAGAGGCCGTTTGGTCTCTTTGTATCAATTGGCTGTCACGGTAGGTTTTTTGGGCGCCTATCTGGTGAATTTCCAATTGCTTGGGTACTCGGAAAGTCATGTGGCTTCTGGCACGGGGCTGTTTGAGAAGCTCTTTATTTCTGAGGTGTGGAGGGGCATGTTGGGTATGGAGACATTGCCGGCACTTTTGTTCTTTGCCGTTATTTTCTTCATTCCCGAAAGTCCCCGTTGGTTGATCTTGAAGGGCAGGGAAGAACGTGGCCTCCGTATATTGCAACGAATCTACAACTCGGGCGAGGAGGCTATGATCCAGATGAACGAGACCAAATCGGTGATTGTATCAGAGGTCAGGTCTGAATGGGTGTTGTTGTTGCAGCCCGGTATTCTGAAGGCTGTAATAATCGGTGTTGCCATTGCCATGCTGGGACAGTTCATGGGTGTGAATGCGGTCTTGTATTACGGTCCTTCTATATTTGAAGGGGCTGGCCTTTCGGGTGGTGATTCCTTGTTATATCAAGTGTTGGTGGGGCTGGTCAATACCTTGACTACTGTGCTGGCTCTTGTCATTATTGATAGAGTAGGCCGTAAGAAGCTGGTGTATTATGGCGTTTCAGGTATGATCCTTTCATTGGTATTGATAGGCTTCTATTTTATTGCTGGAAAATCATGGGGCATTTCGAGCCTGTTCCTGCTTGTTTTCTTTTTGTCTTATGTGTTTTGTTGTGCCGTGTCTATTTGTGCAGTGATATTTGTGCTTCTTTCAGAAATGTATCCTACCAAAGTACGTGGTTTGGCTATGTCCATAGCTGGATTTTCTCTTTGGATTGGAACATACTTGATTGGACAGTTGACTCCTTGGATGCTCCAGAATCTTACCCCCGCTGGAACATTTTTCTTGTTTGCTGCAATGTGTGTGCCTTATATGCTCATTGTATGGAAACTTGTACCGGAAACGACTGGCAAATCTTTGGAAGAGATAGAACGGTATTGGACGCGTATGAAATAAATTGACCTTATGAACTAAAATATAAAAAATTATGGACTTTAAAAAATTAGCAACACAGTATAAGGATGAACTGATGAATCATATTCTTCCTTTTTGGCTTGAATGTTCTCAAGATCATGAATATGGTGGATATTTTACATGCTTGGATCGTCAAGGTAATGTATTTGATACGGATAAATTTATTTGGTTGCAGGGACGCGAGGTGTGGATGTTTTCGATGCTTTATAATAAGGTCGAGAAGCGTCAAGAGTGGTTAGATTGCGCCATTCAAGGAGGAGAATTCTTGAAAAAGTATGGTCACGATGGTAACTATAACTGGTATTTCTCATTGGACAGACAAGGAAATCCATTGGTCGATCCTTATAATATTTTTTCATATACGTTTGCTACGATGGCATTTGGACAGTTAAGCTTGGCTACAGGCAATGAAGAGTATGCGGAGATTGCCAAGAAAACGTTTGATATAATCTTGTCGAAGGTTGATAATCCTAAAGGGCACTGGAATAAGTTGCATACAGGTACGCGTGACTTGAAGAACTTTGCATTGCCGATGATTTTATGCAATTTGGCTTTGGAGATAGAACATTTGCTGGATGCGGATTATCTGGAAAAGACCATGGAAGTCTGTATTCATGAGGTTATGGAAGAATTTTATCGTCCGGAATTGGGGGGGCTTATTGTTGAAAATATACAAATGGACGGACAGCTTTCCGATTCGTTCGAGGGAAGGCAGGTTACTCCCGGGCATGCAATTGAAGCCATGTGGTTTATCATGGATTTAGGGAAACGTTTGGGGCGTTTGGACTTGATAGAAAAGGCGAAAAATACCACTTTAACTATGCTCGATTATGGATGGGATAAAGAGTTCGGGGGCATTTATTATTTTATGGATCGTAAAGGTTGTCCTCCTCAGCAATTGGAATGGGATCAGAAGCTTTGGTGGGTACATATCGAGACTCTGATTTCTCTATTGAAAGGGTATCATTTGACGGGCGACCGGCAATGTCTGGAGTGGTTTAATAAAGTGCATGATTATACATGGACTCATTTTAAAGATACCGAATATCCTGAATGGTTTGGATACCTGAATAGAAGAGGTGAAGTTTTGCTTCCGCTGAAAGGTGGAAAATGGAAAGGATGTTTCCATGTTCCCAGAGGATTGTATCAGTGTTGGACCGTTTTAGAGGAAATAGCAAATTCATAAATAGAATCTGTATGAGCAAAATCATAGTAGTAGGCAGTTCGAATACAGATATGGTAGTGCATACCTCTCATTTGCCAGTACCGGGAGAGACTATCCTTGGTGGTAAGTTTCTTATGAATCAGGGGGGTAAAGGAGCAAATCAAGCGGTTGCAGTGAAGCGGTTGGGTGGTGACTTGTTATTTGTAGCGAAATTGGGTGATGATATTTTGGGACAGCAGGCCTTGCGTGTTTTTCAAAATGAAGGCATAGCAACAAACTATATTGCTTTGGATAAGGAGACCCCATCCGGAGTTGCGTTGATAAGCGTGGACCAGCATGCGGAAAATTGTATTGTTGTGGCTTCAGGAGCTAATATGTCACTTGGACAAGGAGACATTGACAGTATGGAGAAGGAGATGCTGACTGGAGATGTATTATTGATGCAACTGGAAATTCCCCTTCCAACTGTAGAATATGCTGCACAGAAGGCTTATGAAAAGGGAGTGAAAGTTGTATTGAATCCTGCTCCTGCTTGTTCTTTGCCGGAATCTTTGTTCCAACATCTATATATGATAACTCCCAATCGGATAGAGGCTGAAATGCTGACCGGAGTCAAGATAAACAGCAAAAAAGACGTGGCTGTGGCGGCCGATGTTTTGTATCGGAAAGGTGTGAAAAATATAATAATAACCTTAGGTGGCGAAGGAAGCTTTGTAAGAGAAGGAGAAAAAACTTGTTATATAGATGCTTGCAAAGTGGTTCCGGTTGATACTACGGCTGCAGGAGACACTTTCAATGGAGCTGTTTGCGTGGGTGTTTCCGAAGGGATGAGTTTGGAGCAAGCTGTATTGTTTGCATCAAAAGCTTCTTCTATTTCTGTTACAAGAATGGGCGCTCAATCATCTATCCCTTATCGGAAAGAGTTGGATATAAATAATTTAGTTTAATCTGTTAAAAGAGGAATATTGTGGATAGACGTCATTTTTTGTCAATGTTAGGTTTGGGAGCAGTTGGTTTGGCTCTGCCGGGAGTAGCTCAAGCGGATATTTTAAAGCAAGCGGCTGCCAATCCGAATATAAAGCCTATTTCCGGCTCTTGGTTTGAATTTCAGCATCCGGGAGGCAAAGAAGGAGTATATTGGGACAAAGATTTAAGACAGTTTACTGCTGCCCAATGGAGGGAAAAGATTCGTGAAATCAGTGAGACCGGTATGGAATATTTGGTGATGATGAATGTAGCTGCTCACGGCAAAGCCTTTTTTGATACGAAATTGGCTCCCAAGTTTGAAATGGGTTGTGAGGATCCTATTGAAACAGTGCTTTCAGCGGCAGATGAGTTTGGTGTGAAGTTCTTCGTGAGCAATGATTATTGGGGGCCAGATCTTGATGCTCATCGGATGATGACAGATAGAGAACTGGGTAAGAAAAGGAATCAATCGATGGAAGAAATCTATAAGAAATATGGGCATCACCAGAGTTTTTATGGGTGGTATTTTCCTAATGAGTCATGGTTGGATCCCTATTTTTGCGATTTTGTGATACCTTATGTCAATGAGTGCGCGCAAGTGGCCAAGTCATTGAATGCTAACTGTGTGAATATAATTGCTCCATACAATATAAAGAAAGAAAAATGTGATGATTATTTTGTGAGGCAGCTTGAACAACTTAATGTGGAAATCGTGGCCTATCAGGATGGAGTGGGAGTCGGTTCAACCAGGTTGGAAGACTCTGCCCGTTATTACGAGAATTTGTCGAGAGCGCATCAAAAGGCAGGACGTTCCAGAATATGGGCTGACATGGAGTTGTTTTACTTTGAACAGACCACTCATGGCAGTTTGCTTCCGGCAGACTTTGACAATAGGATCATCCATCAAATGGAAGCTATTTCACCTTTCGTGGACAAAATTTTGGTTTACCAGTATCTTGGGATCATGAATAAGCCCGGATCTAAGGCTCATGCCGGCTTGAGAGGAGAGACGGTAAGGTTATATAATCAATATATGGATTGGTATAACAGGCAAAATTTTAAATGAATAGGATATGAAAAGAATTGTATATTTTTTAGTTTCTCTGTTGGGATTTACCAAATTGGCGGCACAAGATCCTGCTGATTTTGTCCTTCCATCTATAATAAGTGATCATGCGGTGATGCAACGCGATGCCGAAGTGAAGCTTTGGGGATGGTGCCCCAGTGTTTGGGATTTGAAGATTGTGTGCAGCTGGGCTCCCAATGACACGGTTCATGTATCTTCTGATAAATATAAATATTGGGAAACTTATGTAAACACCCCCAAGGCTGAAGGACCGTACACCATTCAGTTTTATGGTTGGGAAGGTAAACTTTGTGCAGAGGTGAAAGACATTCTGATGGGAGAGACTTGGCTTTGTTCCGGTCAGTCAAATATGGAGTATTGCTTTAAGTGGCGTGTGGATGACATCACCGATAGAAGTACACTGTTTGACAATAAAAAGATTCGTTTTTTCAAGGTGGCTAAGTCATCCTCCGCATATCCGGTTGAGAGAATTCAGGGAAAGTGGGAAATCTGTTCCCCCGAAACTGCAGAAGACTTTAGCGTAGTGGCTTTTTGCTTTGGGAAAAAGTTGAATGAAGGGTTGGGCAATCTTCCTGTCGGGTTGATAGGGTCTTATTGGGGTGGCACTGCCATCGAGCCTTGGATTGACGAATTTACGTTGCGCCATGAGAAACTGGAAGAAAAGACTAAAGCATTGACTGCCGGATGGGCACCGACTGCTAATTCTTCTCTTTACAATGCGATGATCCATCCCATTATAAACTACACTATTGCCGGGGTTATATGGTATCAGGGAGAAGCTAACAATGAAAGGCATCAGGATTATGGAGTAATGTTTGATGCTATGATTAGGGGCTGGCGTAATGCTTTCCATCATTATCTGCCTTTCTATTTTGTCCAGATAGCTCCCTGGAGTGGCTATGCAGATAAAAATGCTGCGTATTTGCGTGAACAACAAGCCGATGTGGCTGCTACATTAAGAAATACCGGCATGGTTGTGGTGGGGGATTTGGTAAACGACCTGACAGATATTCATCCGAGTCTGAAGAGACAAGTAGGAGAACGATTGGCTGATATGGCTTTGAAAAATAGTTATCATAAAGAGGATATACAACCGTATTCGCCTATGCTAAAATCCTTTAGAGTAGATGGTCGTAAAGTAATTGTAACAACGACTGCTATTGGCAAACTTGCTTGCAGGGATAAGGCCATTCGCCATTTTGAGGTCGTGGATAAAGAGGGCAATTTGCATCCGGCTAAGGCTTCTATATTAAAGAATGGAGATATAAGTGTCATTGCCGATAAGGTGAAGGAACCGGTAGGAGTACGTTATTGTTTTTCCAATGATGCTATGCCTGATTTATTTGATAGTAACGGATTGCCTTTGGCTCCATTTAGAACAGATCGTAAAAAATGAAAAAATCTTTATTATATTTAGTTTGTTGTTTTATTTGCCTCTCTGCTTTTTCTCAAGCTTCTGATTTGAAGTTTCGTGACGGGAAGTTCAAGATTGTTCAGTTGACAGACCTGCATTGGGTAGAGAGTGATTCTTATAAATTGAAGAATGACAGCACTTGTCATTTGATTCGTGAAGTTATTCGTATAGAAGATCCGGATTTGGTTGTTCTTACAGGTGATGTAGTAGTTTCTTGGAATGCTAAGAAAGGATGGGAGAAATTGACCAAAATATTTTGGGAAACCCAAACTCCTTTTGTCGTGACCTTTGGCAATCATGATGAAGAAACGGATATGAACAATGCCCAGATATTGGACTATCTGTGTACACGGCCTTATAACCTGACTTATGATGCTGAAAAAGGACTTTCTGGCTCTGGCAACTGCATGTTGACCGTCCGTTCTTCTGATGCTGCATCCGAAAAATGGGTACTCTATTTCTTCGATTCTCACAATAATACCAAAGATCGTTCTTTTGGCTATTATGATTGGATTAAGCATGACCAGATAGAGTGGTATAGAAAAAGTAGCAGTCTGGTTACTGCTCGTAACAAGCGCATATTGCCTTCCTTGGCTTTCTTCCATATTCCTCTGCCTGAGCATGAAACGGCAAGGTGGACATGCCGGGAGTTTGGCGAGAAGCAGGAGGGTGTTTGTGCTCCAAGTGTGAATACCGGGTTGTACTCCTCATTTATAGAAAAGAGGGATGTTATTGGGGTGTTTGTAGGTCATGACCATAATAATGACTATATGGTTGATTTAGACGGCAACATAACTTTGGCCTATGGCCGGAAGACAGGTTATCCTTCCGCCTATAATGAAACGCTTAGCCGGGGGGTACGTGTCATTAATTTGCATGAAAATGAATCTGTTTTTGATACTTATATAAGAGATTTGAAAGGGACCTATTTTCATTATCAATTTGAGCAGAAAAACAAGGGCAGTAATATTCCTCGTTTCAGTGGTTCCTTTGTGCAAGAGTTTTTGGTGACAAATTGGGACGACGAACGTTGGAATCAGGAAATGGATATGCTGAAAGAAGCTGGCATGAAGTACCTGATTTATGCACCTGCATTGCTGGTGGATGAAAAAGGGAAAACAACTACAAATTATCCGTCTGCTCTGACGAAGAAGAAGCAAGGCAGCAGAACGCTTGAAAAGTGTTTGCAAAGTGCACAAAAAAATGGCATTAAAGTATTTGTAGGATTAAACTTTAATGAACGCTGGTGGAAAGTGGATTATGATGCTCACTGGTTGCTGGAACAAATGGAAGTGGGTAATAAGGTGGCAGATGAGCTTGTTGCCTTGTATAAAGAAAAGTATCCGGATGCCATGCATGGCTGGTATTGGGTTTGGGAGGTGGACAACTTGAATTGTATGACTTCTGAACGTCAATCAATTTTAGCAGAGGCATTGAATATGAATTTGAACCATCTTTCCGAGATTGCTCCGGGAATGCCTCTTATGTTGTCTCCGTTTATGAATTACAAGGTGGGTGGAAATGCTGAAGAATATGGCAAGATGTGGACGAACGTCTTTGCGCAAACCGACTTCCGTCCGGGAGATATATTCGCTCCTCAGGATTGTGTGGGTGCAGGTGGACTGAATTTGGATAATTTGTGGGAATGGTTCTCTAGTTTGAAGAAGGCTGTCAACACTAAACCTGGACTGAAGTTTTGGGGAAATGTAGAGACATTCGATCAGCGCTTTTGGACTAGTGCTCCTTTGGAAAGGGTTCAAAAACAGCTGGAGATTGTAAATGGTTATGTCGGCAACCTGATTTGTTTTGCATACAATCATTACAATAGCCCGTTTGTAGTCAATCCGGCGTATCATCAGGCATATCTTCAATATTGCCGGACGGGATGTTTGCCTATAATGGATATTCCTGAGAGAGTGAAGAGTGCCGCTGTACGAAAGGTGGCTAAGGGAATCGAAGTCAGTTGGATACCTGATGAGGTGAAAGCGGTTGACGGATACAGTATCTATCGTGATGGTCAGTTGATTATGAAATTGCAAATACGTGACGGACAACTTCCGAGGACTTTTGTTGATGCAGAAGGAACAATAGATAATGCTTATGAAGTGGCTGTTTATAATGTGATTGGCAAAGAATCCGCTAAAGTAAAGGCTGAATGACAACTATAAAATTGATAAATATGAAGAATGTAACTTTTATTATTTGGATTTTCGTTGTACTATGTGCAGGCTGCGGTTCTTCCACTTCAGTTGTGCAGGATGAAGTCTCTATGACTAAAAAACAATTGGCTGATAAAGTGAAAGGTGGTTGGGCGGCAAAAACTATTGGCTGTACTTATGGAGGACCGGTTGAATTCTTGCATAATGGTACTATGATTCAAGACTATACTCCCATAAAATGGTCCAAAGATAGGGTGAAATATTATTATGATACATTTCCGGGATTGTATGATGATATATATGTGGATATTGTATTTGTGAATGTGTTCGACCGTTTGGGCTTAGAGGCACCGGCCGATTCTTTTGCCGTTTCGTTTGCTGATGCTGGATTTCCTTTGTGGCATGCCAACCAAGTTGCGAAGTATAATATTAAGCAAGGCATTATGCCCCCCATGTCCGGACACTGGTTGAATAATCCTCATGCAGATGATATTGACTATCAGATAGAAGCCGATTTTGCAGGTCTAATGTCACCGGGCATGCCTAATACCGCTTCTGAAATTTCAGATAAAATCGGCCATATCTTTACGTATGGCGACGGCTGGTATGGTGGTGTGTATGTAGGAGCTCTGTATTCCATGGCTTTTGTTTCAGACGATATGGAGTATGTGGTAGAAGAGGCATTGAATACAATTCCCGAGCAAAGTGATTTTTATGCTTGTATAAAAGATGTGATTGGTTGGTATCGGAAATACCCTGATGACTGGAAACAGACTTGGTTTGAATGTCAGAAGAAGTGGACTTCGGAAGTGGGTTGCCCCGATGGTGTTTTTGTTCCGTTTGATATTGATGCAAAGATAAATAGTGCCTATGTGACCATAGGGCTGCTTTATGGCAAGAAAGATTTTTATCGGACAATTGATGTTTCGGCACGTTGCGGACAAGATTCTGATTGCAATGCGGCTACTGCTGCCGGCATATTGGGTACAATGCTTGGATATAGTAATATTCCGGAATTATGGAAAGAAAGTCTTTATGAAGTAGAGGACACCCCATTTGCCTATACGGAAGTTTCGCTGAATAAGCTTTATGAGTTAAGTTTGAAACTGGCTTTGGAGGTGATAGAGCAGGAAGGAGGCTCTATTCAGGGAGAGCAGGTTGTTATTAAAACGCAACAGCCGGTTGCTGTAAAGTATGAGAAAGCTTTTGAAGGCCATTATCCGGTAGAGAAGAAGGCTGTTAACTTTTTGTTGCAGGATTCTTCAGAGTTCATGTTTGATGGTAACGGATTTGTTTTGAAAGGATATGTGAAATGTTCTGATGAATCGTATATTGCGAGTGTTGCGATGTATGTGGATGGTTCTTTGGTAGAAACAGCCAACCTTCCCGTTGCAAAATCTACTTCTATAGACGATAGGAGGGTTGATTTGTTTCATAGATACCAGTTGCCTGATGCGGCGCACACGGTTGTTTTAAAATGGTTGAATCCTCGTAAAGACGCACAAGTTTATTTAGGTGAGGCGGTAATTTATTCCGGCCAGCCCAATCAATTAACCTATAAATAATCAGTCGTAATGTATATAGTTGAAAATTATGGATTGGCAGTAGCTCTTTGTTGGGTTACAATGCTTTGCTGGGGCTCTTGGGGAAATACCCAAAAGCTGGCAGCGAAAACCTGGCGATATGAACTTTTTTATTGGGATTATGTTGTTGGTATTCTTCTTTTCTCTTTGATATGGGGATTTACTTTGGGGAGTGCGGGGGATGCCGGTAGAGCTTTTGTTAATGATATGCTTCAGGTTGATGCTTCAAACTTCTGGAGTGCGTTTCTGGGAGGTGTCATTTTTAATGCATCCAATATCTTGCTGTCTTCTTCCATGTCATTGGCCGGTATGTCTGTCGCTTTCCCCGTAGGCGTTGGATTAGCTCTGGTATTAGGAGTATTTATAAATTACTTTAGCGTCCCTAAAGGCGATGCAACTGTGTTGTTTTCTGGAGTATTTCTGATTGTGCTTGCTATTATTTTTAATGGTATGGCTTCCGGTAAAGTTGCTAAAGGAGGAACAGACCAGGCAATGAGGAAAAAGGGGATTATCATAGCCGTGTGTGCAGGCATATTGATGGCATTTTTCTATCGTTTTGTAGCGGCTGCTATGGATTTAGAAAACCTGGAAGCGCCGACTGCGGGTATGATGACTCCTTATTCAGCATTGTTTGTATTTGCAGTGGGTATTTTTGTCAGCAACTTCTTCTTCAATACATTAGTCATGAAGAACCCCTTTGTCGGCAAACCGATGGCGTATAGTGACTATTTCAGTGGAAATATGAAGACGCATCTGGTTGGAATTCTGGGAGGGGCTATCTGGGCATTGGGGACTGCTTGTAGTTATATTGCTGCGGGAAAAGCTGGTGCGGCTGTCTCCTATGCTTTGGGACAAGGTGCCACTATGGTTGCTGCCTTATGGGGGATTTTTATCTGGAAAGAATTCAAGGGCGCATCTAAGCCAATAAATTTGCTGCTTGCGTTTATGCTGGTACTTTTCCTTTCAGGCTTGGGGTTGATAATTGTATCTGGTGGTAATTAAATTTTTTATTTTTAAATAATATACTATGAGACAAAAAAAACAAATGAAAATGTGGGGGCTGTTGGGATTGTTGGCTGCATTACCAATAATTTCTGTATGGGCAGGAAATAATGGCTCTGACGAATCTCGAAAAGAAAAAATGGTCAAATCGGTTTCTGTGATACAGCCTATTACAGGTACGTGGATTAATTTGGCCTACAAGGACGTACGGAATAAGTATACTAATCCACAACATTTTGATAATACGGATCCTAAATTATGGACTGCTAAAGTGCGTGAATTGGCCAATATGGGGATTGAATATTTGGTGTTTATGGAGGTTGCCAATGAAGGGAAAGCGTATTATCCGTCAAAGTTGATGCCGTGGGTATATAATGATAAATTGCAAAGCCCCGTTGACGCGATTCTTGACGAGGCGGCCAGACATGATATGAAGGTATTCATGAGTACGGGTTGGGCAAAAGACCAGGATGACAACCTGCTTGATCCGGCAATAAGGGAGCGCCAGCTTCAGATTATGGAAGAACTTGCGTCTCTCTATAAAAATCATAAGGCTTTCTATGGCTGGTATCTTCCGGTTGAAGATTGTATTTGCCCCATTTTTGCAGAGCATGCTGTGCAGTCAGTAAATACACTGACAGAGAAGGCTAAGTCCTTGACTCCCGGAAAGAAGACCTTGATATCTCCGTACGGGATTGGCTTGTCTGAATTCGACCATCCTGATTTTGAGAAGCAGATGGCAAAGTTGAAAGTGGATATCATTGCCTATCAAGATGAGGTGGGATGTGTGCGTGACAAGTTTACCCTTCCTCGTTTGAAAAAGAACTGGCAAAGGATGCGCGATATACACAACCGTCTGAATATTGAGATGTGGGCTAACTGCGAGACCTTTACTTGGGAGGAAGGAACCAATGACCGCCAGTCTGCTTTGATTCCGGCTGCTTATCCCCGTTTGCTGTCACAGCAGGCAGCGGCTTCTGCAGCCGGTGTTGATAGGATTATTTCGTTCATGTTCGGTGGAATTATTGAAGATCCGAAGTCCTCCTACCAATTGGGGCATCCGGTTTGGTCTAATGATTTGTACAACAATTATATGGCATGGAAAGAAGGGGACATTTTTTGGAAATTGTTTGAAGCGGCTTTGCTTGAGGCATTGGGCAATTCTGCTACCCCCGAAATGATTGGCAAGGCTGACATGAAGGCACTGGCAGATGGTCGGGTAGCCGAAGAGGATAGTGGAGACAGCCGTTGGGTAAGGTTTGAAAAAGGTCATCATGAGGTAGTGATTGATTTGCAAAAGAATACTTCGCTTCGAAAGGTGCTGGTACGTACTTTGAACTATAATCAGGAAAAGATAGGTGCTCCTTTGAAGGTTTATGTTTACACTTCTCAAGATGGCCAGACTTATAATCTGGCTTCAATAAAGGATGCTCCGTATTTTCCTAACAACAAGCATGATGCTTGGATTGACGGGGTGTTCTTCGAGAATCTGGATGAAAGGGCGCGCTATGTGAAGATTGCTTTTGATGCTTTGGAAAATGTATATATGGATGAGATATTTATTAATCCAGTAATCAGATAGAGGATATTGCAATGGGATTATTACGTGGGGATCATAGGGGAGTGAAGCCGCCCAAGCGTGAGTTCGTACCATCGTATTAATGTGTTTGTCCGTCTTTAAAGTAGTTTAGGGCTGTTAGAGTTTAGTTTATATGGAGCCATATCCTTGACAGATGGGAATCGGACATTGAATGCATTGAAAAACTTCATTTAATTATTTAATCAATAGAAAATCTATGAAAAGATTACACACATCAATGAAATGTATTGTTGGCATACTGTTGGTTGTCCTGATGGTTGTGCCGAACGGGCTGAAGGCCGAAACCACAGAGGTGTTCCAGGCTTCTAAAGTAACAGGAGTTGTTCTGGACGAACTGGGCGAACCGGTTATCGGTGTTACCGTGCGTGTCAAGAATGACAAGAGGAACGGTACTATCACGAATGCCGATGGACGCTATGTGATCAGTGTCTCAAAAAATGCGACATTGATATTCTCTTATATAGGTTACAGGACACAGGAGGTCGCAGTGAAGGGCAGAAATACGGTCAACGTGACATTGTCGGAGGACAGCCAGATGCTGGAAGAAACAGTAGTCATTGGTTATGGCAGTGTGAAAAAACGTGACCTTACAGGTGCTGTATCATCCTTGAAAAGTGAGGACTTGCTAAAAACCAACCCTGTGAGCATAAACCAGGGTCTGCAAGGAAAAATGGCAGGTGTAAATGTGTCTCAATCAGACGGTGCTCCTGGTGCGGGTATCAATATCCAGATCCGTGGTGCGAATTCATTTACTACCAGTACGGAACCTTTGTATGTGGTTGACGGCATGCCGTATTCCATGGGAGAAGGGCGTTCTACAGACTTTGGCATGAAGCAAAGTAATAACCCCTTGAGTACCATCAGTCCGCAGGACATTCTCTCCATTGAGGTTTTGAAGGACGCTTCGGCTACTGCCATTTATGGTTCCCGTGCAGCCAATGGGGTTGTTTTGATTACTACCAAATCAGGTTCTGAGGGAAAGACTAAAGTTCAACTCTCTGCCAATCTCAGTATTTCCAATCCCGTTAAGAGAATAGATGTGCTTGACGCATGTGACTATGCCTTATATCGTAATGAACGAATCACGAACGGGCTGTTGTATGACGGTTATTCGGAGGCTGACAGTTCTTTGGAATATCCATTGCAGGGATATTGGTCTGAAATAAAGGAACCCGATCCCATCACAGGTGAGATGGTGGTAGTAGGTAAGGAATATAAGCCCAGCCCTTGGGATTACCGCAATGGTTTTGATTATAAAGGAAAGATGTTCTATGGAACCAACTGGCAAGACCAGATCTTTCAGACTGCAATTAGCCAGGATTACAATGTTACCGTATCAGGTGGTGATAAGAAAGGCAGCTACATGTATTCTGGCGGGTATACAGATCAGCAAGGTGTAATTGTGAATTCTTACTATAGGCGTTATACGGCAAGAGCTAACAATAACCGTAAAATCAATGATTTTTTAGAGTTAGGTACTAATATCAGTTTCGCAACAGCGGATAATCGTTTTGCCCGTACTAATAGTGAAACTTATGGTGTGATTCCTGCTGCCATTTCATTCAACCCGACCCGTCCTGTGTTTGATCCGGATAAAGACTCAGGCTTCTCAGAAGATTTTTCTACCGGTTTAGCCAATCCCTATCTGACTGTACACACGGAAAAGAACATTCAGGAGACACTTAATGTTTTTATTTCCAGTTTTGGTGAACTGAAGTTTACTGACTGGCTGAGATATCGTCAAAAATTTGGTTATGGTTACAGTTACTATGAACGTAATACCTATAATAATCGTTGGACCGGTTCCGGAATCTCTCCTACTAATGGATATGCGACGAAATCCGATGACGCCTATGAAAGTATCACGACAGAGTCTCTATTGACTTTTGATAAAAAAATTGGAATCCATGCTGTTAATGCCATGTTTGGTATGACTTATGAAAAATATATGTGGCACAGTAAATGGATGGCGGCATCCAATTTCCCTAATGACATGAATGAAGACAATGTGATTCAAGCCGGTATTAAAGATCGCCGGATTGAGAGCAGTAGAGGGAAATCTCAGTTGATGTCCTATTTGTTTAGGGCTAATTATAATTTATTGGACCGTTATTTGTTTACATTTTCAATGCGCCGTGACGGATCTAGCAAACTGTCGGAATCACATCGTTGGGATAATTTCTATTCTGGTGCCATTGCGTGGCGTCTTTCTGATGAAGCTTTTCTGAAAAGGTTGAATTTTTTTGATAATTTAAAGCTGCGTGTCAGTGCCGGTCAGACAGGAGGGCAAGGTGTCAGTGCATATGCTACCCGTTCTCGCTTTGTAACTTCTGATTATGGCATGGGCGGTTCTTTACAGAGCGGTATGGCTGAGGACCGTTGGGGCGGTCCGGCTGCAACTCTTTTGAAGTGGGAGACAACCAACCAGTTCGATGTGGGTTTAGATATTGCTTTCTTGAATAGTCGTGTAAACTTGACGGTCGACGCTTATTATAAGAAAACAAAGGATTTGTTGCTTGACAAGCTTATCCCCATGAGTTCCGGGTTCAGTCGTATACAGGCCAATTATGGGAATGTGACGAATAAAGGTCTGGAAATTTCCGGACATTTTATTCCTGTCAAAGTACGCAATTTTTTGTGGAGCATTGATGCTAACATATCTTTTAACCGCAATAAAGTAGGTGGCTTGGATTCAGATCAATACTCGGATGTTGCTTGGGGGATTGAAAATATGTTTTTGGTACGTAATGGTGAGCCTATTGGTACGTTGTATGGTTATGTTGAAGATGGATTTTATGATAATGAGGCTGAGGTACGTGCGGATCCTTATTATAGGAATGAAACGGATTCTAAGGTAAAGAGCATGGTAGGGGAGGTCAAATATAAGAATTTTGATGAGGATCCTGTGATTGACAACCGTGATCGCCAGATAATTGGTGACACCAATCCCGATTTCCAATATGGTATAACCAATACATTGGAATGGAAAAACTGGACATTCAGTTTCTTTTTGCAGGGAACACAAGGTAATGATATTCTTAATGTCAATCTTAAGAAGTTTGATATGGCCAGTGTGGATAATATGCCTTATTTTATTTACAATAATCGTTGGACCGCAGAGAATAGGGCAAATGCTAAATGGCCACGAGCCAGTAGAACCAGCACACGTGCAATGAAGGCCTCTGACCGTTACATTGAGGACGGTTCTTATCTACGTTGTAAGAATGTCAGCTTAAGTTATCGTTTCCGCCATCCTATCAAATTTGTGGAAAGTATCAATCTGGCAGTCAGTGTCTCAAATTTGTTCACTATCTCTGGTTATAGTTGGATGGATCCTGATGTGAACTCTTTTGGTAGTGACCCTAAACGTAGAGGTGTGGATATGGCTTCCTATCCGAGTGCTCGCACATTCAACTTTGGTATTCAAATTGGATTTTAAATAATTGATGTTAGTATGAAAATCAAGAATATTTTAATGACATTGGGCTTGGGTTCCATGTTGATGACTTCTTGTTCATTGGATGAAGAAGTATATACATTTATTTCAGGTGAGGATCTTGCTGCTGACGGTGAATATGAACTGCTGGTGAATGGTGCTTATCAGCCATTGGCTTGGTTGTTTGAGTGGGGTAGTTATGACTCTGCGGTTAATTATGATAATGATTATCAGACAGGTCCTGGTTGGGCTTTTAAGGAAACCGGAACTGGTAACTTTTATAACAATGGTAGTATTAATAACCTTTTTGAATATTATTCGACTGCCATTCATCGTGCTAACTATCATTACTATTTGATAAGTACGATGACTAATGTGGCTGAAAAGGAGAAGAATAATGCTCTTGGTGAACTTCGGTTCCTTAAAGCGTGGGCCGAATTTGAGCTGGTACGTCGCTTTGGTCCTATTCCAATATTTAAAACGTCTATTAATGAGGGAAATGATACTTACCAGCCTAGAGCCTCTGTTAAGGAGGTATATGAAGATATTATTGCAAATCTAAAAGAAGCCGAAACTTTGCTTATGCCTCGTACGGATGCCAATTATCAGAAAGGGCATGTTTTTCGTGCCTCTGCTAAATCACTGTTGGCTTTAGTGTATGCGACGATTGGTTCTGCTTCAATGGAGAGTGGCAGGGTTATGGTCAAAGGTGGTCCCGGCAAAGTGACTAATCCTGATGGTACAGAGTCTGCTCTAATGCCTCAGGAAATTTGGCATGATAAGATTCGTCTTCCTGGTTATGAGGAGTTTGATTCACAAGAATATTATAGATTGGCGAAAGAAAAGGCGGGTGAGGTAATAACAGAAGGTGAGTGTACATTGGCTGCCAGCCAGAAAGACTTGTGGGCTCTTTCCAATAAGAATGGTCCAGAATTCTTGTTCTGTCTTCAGACTTATCCTGATGGAGACAATTTGTCTGGAAATTATTTAAGTGAATCTTATTATGGGTATTGGGATGATGATGGCACGATGGGTAAAGGGTATTATACCTACCGTGACCATTGGCTACAAATGTTTGATGATTGGGATGATGAACGCATTACCTGGGGAATCCTACACCGTTATCCTGGTTCTTACAATTCAGAAACTGGAGTTTATACTTGGTATTACTATCCGTTAAGAGATAGTGTCTATGTGAATCGTGAAGAAGCACCATATGAAGGCATCGAGCCTTATCAGAAAACAGACCAGCCTGCTTATGGCGCATATTTTGGCTCTCGTTTCACTAAATTTACGGCTGTAACGGGCACAATTGATGGTACACGTAAAGACTATAATTGGCCGTTTTTGCGTTATGCTGAAGTGTTGCTCCTTTATGCAGAAGCTGATAATGAATTGAACGGCCCTACTCAAGATGCATTCTCCAAGATGGAAATGTTGAATAGGCGCAATAATAGTACATTGGTGAGTGAACGTCATAAGAAAAAGCCGTTTGATAAGGAAACTTTCCGTTCGTTTATCCTCGAAGAGCGTGCTAAAGAGTTTGCGGTGGAGGGCAATCGCCGTACAGATTTGATCCGCTGGGGTATTTATCTGCCTGTAATGAACGCCATTGGAATGGATGAGAATGGTAATTTGAAGAGACGTGAAGAAAAACACTGGCTTATGCCTCTTCCACCCGATGAAATTAACGGTAATCCTTATATTGAGAAAAATAATCCTGGATGGTAATTGTTTAATTATTAATGGAGAATACAATGAAAAAGATAATAAGTTTAAAGGAGATGTACTTTGTTTGTGCCCTTCTTATAGGAATGTCTTGGACTTCTTGTTCTGATGACGATGAAACGGCTATTCCTATAAAATTGGCCAGTATAACTACCATTGCAGATTTAGATAAAGTGATTGTTGAAGCTGCTTTGGGTGATTTTATAGCTGTCCATGGAACAGGTTTGGACACCCATAATATTGATTCTATTTTGATTGATGATGTCAAGGTTGATATGCAGGAGGTATATACCGAGAATAGCATTCTGTTCATGAAAATTCCTGTGAAATTGGCGACTAATAAGACCAATAAAATCTATATTTATAATTCAACGGGCTGTTTTGAACTTCCTTTCAAGACTTTGGCTCCCGATTTGAAACTGACGCGTATGTTCAATGAGTATACCAAACCGGGCGATACTATTATGATTTATGGAGATTTTTTCAATTTGTATGAAATCGATTCACTGAATGCGGTTGTTGATTTCAATGGAAAGGTTTCCCCTGTTATACGGTCTGCTAATAATTATCTGACAGCCAAGGTGCCGGTTGATGTGGACAAGAATATCCGTGTCAAGGTCAAGGGATTGAAGCACAATGTAGAGGCGGTCTGTCCGGGACGTTATTATGACCGTGAATTCATGATCATGGATTTTGATGAACTGTTGCCAAGCGATGTAGCCAATGTTGTGACCGATGAGAAGGATCCGCAGCGTTTGAGCGGAAATTTTTTGAGAATTGATGAAAATTCTGTATATGTAGATCCTTGGTGGTGGTATATTGCAGAAAGGGGTGGCATTGAATATACGGAGGATATGCTGGGACTTGAGTCATGCAAGGATTATGTGGTGAAATGTGAGTTCCGTACATCCAATCAGTTCATCAAGGATAAAATAAGTTTCAGTATTTATCATTATTGGGCGGCAGCTCCTTGTGATTGGATTGCAACAGATTTCAATGTCCAGAACTTTAATCGGTGGGAGACCATTACATTACCGTGGAATGTATTCCAATCTGTGGATTATCCAGACTATTATCCGGGTTCATACACTAATTTTAATATGCTTCTGAAAATAGATCCTGAAATAGCCCGCAATTTTGCTTTCGATAATATTCGTATTTGCAAAAAAGGGGATTGATCTGTATTTTGTAGTGAGGACGGTAATTAGGTAATATATATTGCTGTCCTCATTTATATTTTGATATAATTTGTTTTGTAATACTATTTACTAAATCTGATAAACAATATGAATTTGAAAGGATGTATGGCTGTGTGGGCTGTTTTAGCCATAGGAGGATATGCCCTGCAGTCTTGTAATACTGCTCCGGTCAAAGAGGTGTGGCTGGATGAACTTGGCCAAGACTCATGCTATGTGCAGGATTGGGGAACTGTTGAGATAAACCGTTCGGTCGTGCTTACACCATTGACAGTCAATGGTATCGTTTATGAGCGCGGTTTGGGGGCACATTCTATCAGTCGTATACTGTATGACTTGAAGAGTGAGGCTGTGTCTATTTCCGGACTTGCTGGTGCCGACGATAACAATAGGTTTGCCGGCAAGCTTCAATTTAAAATAGTCGGTGATCAAAAGGAACTTTGGAAAAGTGGGGTCATGAAGAAAGGGGATCCCGTTAAAGAATTCAATGTGAGTCTGAAGGGGGTCGATAAAGTCTTGCTTCTTGTAGAGGAGTGTGGTGATGGTATCATGTATGACCATGCGGACTGGCTGAATGTTAAGATAGAAACTCGCGGTGATGTGAAGCCTGTTCGTGCTTGGGCAAAACCCATCGCTAAAGAAAAGTATATTTTGACTCCGCCGGCTCCTGAGGTTCCGGTTATCAATAACCCGCTGGTTTTTGGTGTACGTCCGGGCAGTCCTTTCTTGTGGTCCATAATGGCTACAGGTGACCGTCCGATGATCTTTGAGGCAAAGGGGCTTCCGGAAGGAGTCAGACTGGACGAGAAGACAGGCCGTTTTACGGGTAAGGCAATGAAGGAAGGTGATTATAATGTTTTACTGAAGGCAACCAACAGCAAGGGAACTGCCGAAAAGGAAGTGACGGTCAAGGTGGGCGGTGAGATAGCCTTGACCCCTTCGATGGGATGGAACAGTTGGAATTGCTGGGGACTTTCCGTGGATGACCAAAAAGTGAGGGATGCTGCCCGCATGATGAGTGAGAAATTGCACGCGTACGGTTGGGAATATATAAACATTGATGACGGATGGGAAGCACCGGAACGTACCAAAGGCGGTGAAATCCTTTCTAATGACAAATTCCCGGATTTCAAGGCTCTGACCGATTATATCCACGGATTAGGACTGAAATTCGGTATTTATTCTTCTCCGGGTGCTACCACATGCGGTGGTCATGTAGGCAGTTATCAGCATGAGGAAATTGATGCCAGGACTTGGGAACGCTGGGGAGTGGATTACTTGAAGTATGACTATTGCGGTTATCTGGATATTGAAAAGGATTCGAAAGAAGAGACCATTCAGGAACCTTATATCGTTATGCGAAATGCTTTGGATAAGGTAAAACGTGATATTGTATTTTGTGTAGGTTATGGCGCTCCCAATGTCTGGAATTGGGCGGCTGAAGCAGGAGGTAATCAGTGGCGTACTACACGTGATATTACTGACGAATGGAATGTGGTGACTGCGATTGGGACCTTCCAGGATGTGTGTGCAGATGCCACGGCACCAGGTAGAAACAATGATCCGGACATGCTGGTGGTTGGCAAATTGGGGCAAGGCTGGGGAAGCAAGGTGCATGATTCTTACTTGACAGCTGATGAGC
Organism: Bacteroides sp. AF25-5LB; assembly: GCF_003602965.1. Taxonomy (NCBI): domain Bacteria; kingdom Pseudomonadati; phylum Bacteroidota; class Bacteroidia; order Bacteroidales; family Bacteroidaceae; genus Bacteroides; species Bacteroides sp. AF25-5LB. Next base: position 127,686 of record NZ_QTMC01000013.1, on the reverse strand, counting down.
AATATTCCCACATCTCTTTGTGGTGCATTCTTTCTGCCCCTTTGTTGATCGGTTGTGATATGGCAAATATGGATGACTTCACACTGAATCTTCTGACAAACAATGAAGTGATAGCGGTCAGTCAAGATCCGATGGTGGCTCCGGCTAGAAAGATGCTTGTCAAGAACGGACAGATCTGGTCTAAGAAATTGTATGACGGTTCTTATGCGGTAGGGTTCTTCCATGTGGATCCTTATTTTATTCTTTGGGATCAAGATGATGCTGAATCCATGCAGATGCGTGACTATGAATTCGACTTTGATTTGAACCTGCTAGGTATTGAGGGGAAGGCGATGGTCCGTGATTTATGGAGGCAGAAGGACTTGGGAGAAGTGGACGGCAGTTTCCAGACTAAAGTGCCTTATCATGGTGTCACTTTCGTAAAAATAACCCCAATAAAATGAATTCTGTCAAATTTGGAGAAGAATGAAGAAATTATATTTATCCATCGCTTTTTTGCTGACTTTTACTTTCCAGGTCCCTGCGCAACTGCAGGGACTGGATGTGGTGAAAGTTCCGGAGGCACAGCAGCCATATTCCGGAGAGTACATATATATACCTGATGTGGACGGCTATAAGGCTCTGAAATGTGATTTTCATGTACATACTATTTTTTCCGACGGGGATTTGAAACCGGAAAACCGCGTATGGGAAGGGGCGATTCGTGGGTTGGATGTCATAGCTATCACGGATCATATTGAATATCGTCCGAACAGTTACATCAAAGCCGACCACAACGAATCTTATAGAAGGGCCAAGACTATTGAGGCAAGTTCTAAGGTTATAGTTATTCAAGGAGCGGAAATCACCCGCTCCAAACCGATAGGGCACATCAATGCCCTTTTCTTGAGCGATGCCAATGCGCTGGATGTGGATGACCCTTTGACTGCAATAGACAATGCTCTGGCCCAAGGAGCCTTTATCATGTGGAATCATCCGGGCTGGCCCAATGACACAAGCACTATCTATAAGGTACATGAAGAGCTTATCAGGCAGAAGAAAATTCATGGGATTGAACTGGTAAATGGCTTCGAGTACTACCCAAAGGCTTTTAATTACTGTAAGGATTACGGTTTGACATATATGGGAAACACTGATATACATGGCGTCTATAGGCAGACGTATCGTACGGATATACAAAGCGGTCCTATGACAGTTGTTTTTGCCAAGGAGCGTTCGGAGGAAGGGGTAAAGGAGGCATTGTTTGCCGGACGTTCTGTTGTGAAGTTTGGAGATATTCTGATTGGTTCTGAGAAGAATCTGACGGCCTTGGTAAAGGCCTGTCTGACATATGAGGTGAAGAATACGCATGATAACCAGGCGCTGGTGAAAGTCATGAATAAATCTACACTGAACTTTGAAATCCTGTTGGATAATAAGTCAGTTACTATATTAGGCAATGCAACCACTGAATTTAAGGTCCGCTTGAATGACAAGGCGAAGTTCACTAACACTTATATTACGGATAACAGCCAGCTGGTGATTGATGTGTCGTCTTTACGGTAGGGCTTGTCATAAACCTTTAATTAATTCGTATACTATGAAGAAAATTTTGATTATACTTTTAGCTTTTCTATCTCCTCCTTTTTTTATGGTGATAATGGGGGGATGGATTCATTGAGGCAAGAAAAGGTTTATGTTCATATGGACAAGCCTTTTTATCTGGTGGGTGATACCATTTGGATGAAGGGGTATCTGGTTGATGCGCGGACGCATAGGAACAGGATGTCCGGAGCCGTTTTCTGTATGTGGAATTGATCAGTGACAGAAATAAAGTGCTGCTCCGTAAGAAGATAATGGAGGAGAAGAGTATATTCCGTAATTTTTTTCTTGGAGGAAGATATTCCAGAAGGGGCGGTATAGGCTTCGTGCTTACACCAATCTTATGCGCAATGCAGATGAATCCTTTTTTATACGCGACAGTTTGCTGTCTATAAGGATACGGAATCCTTGCTTATGTTGAAGGTGAGGTATGAGAAGGAGAAGGAAAATAGGTACCTCATGCTACTTTGTTACGTCGTGATGGAGAACCATACTCCAAGAAAAGCGTAGAGTATATGGTCTGTACCAAGGATTCTAATAATAAAGTCTGTGTCGGAAGAACAAATTTGGCAGGTGATATACTGGCCACTTTTCAAAGCGAGCATGAGGGCATTGGCTACTTTTTATTATCTGCAACAGATGGCAATTCACTATACGGTTGCGTCTGACAGTTCAGACCAGGAAAAGCGCTTTAAATTGCTGCTAGCTGTATCCGATCGGGTTGCCTTGTCTGTCACTTAGGATGATTCTTTGATATACTATAGGATGTGTGTCCCTTTCTGTCTGCATGCTGGAAGAGAAGTTGGTATTGTTGCCCCACGTATGTGGGCAGGTCGTACATCGTAGTCATATCTCTACGATGGAACTGAGGTCTCATTTCCAAGAGGGAAATGCCGGAGGTGATTGTACACTTCACTGCATTCAATGCGGTGAAGAAGCTTTGACGGAACGCCTTGTCTTTGTCCGTCAGCATGCCTCTCTTTTTCAGATGTCAGTGTTGGGCTCTCCGACAAAGAGCAGGGCTTTTCTGCATCCGGCGTTGTCTGGGAATTCCTTATGGCAACCTGAATGGGCATAAGTTATTAGTGGCCATCGCTAAAGATAGATAGGGCAATTTCTGCATAACCCACGATTTCCCTGATATGAGGGGATTCATAATTACCCCTTTCTGGAAAAAGGCACAACACTATAAGATCCGGCTGAAGGAGGACACTTATCCATCAGTCCCCCGGCTTTTATGGAGGTCTATGGTCAGGGCTAAGGCTGCCGATATTTGTACGAAGTGAACAATAAGACTGTCAACGGGATGAAGGTGTATCAGCTTCCTGAGGTGACGATACAAGGAGAGTACACTGGTCCTGATTACTTTTATCAGTCCTTTTAAGGGCGATCACTGTTTGGGGGCATGAGTGTCTACCGATAAGTCTTGGTATAATTATGAATATATGAATAATAAATGTATAATAATAAAAAACGAGTATTATGAAAGGACGGATTTTGTGTTTTGTGATTGTAGTGTGTAGTTTTCTTGTTGCCCATGCTGATGGAGCTGACTCATTGGCGCTGACCCCTCCCATGGGATGGAACAGCTGGAACTGTTTCAGTTGTGATGTGAACGAACGGCAGATACGCGAGATGGCCGACCTGATTGTGGCAAACGGGATGCGGGATGCGGGTTATACTTATGTGAATGTGGATGATTGCTGGCAGGTGGGACGTGATGCGGATGGGAATATTGTGGTTGATTCGGTGCGTTTCCCTTCCGGTATAAAAGCTTTGGCAGACTATATACATTCCAAGGGATTGAAGTTCGGCATTTATTCCTGCGCTGGTTCACTGACTTGTGCCGGGCGTCCGGGGAGCCGTGGATATCAGTTCCAGGATGCTCGCACTTATGCGGAATGGGGTGTGGATTTTTTGAAGTATGACTGGTGCTTTGATGAGGGGCAGAGTCCTCAGGGAGCTTACCGTACCATGCGTGATGCCTTGAAGGCTAGCGGTCGTCCGGTGGTGTTCTCTATCTGTGAGTGGGGGAGCAGCAAGCCGTGGACATGGGCCAAAGGTATCGGCCACTTGTGGAGGACTACGGGGGATATTATCAATGCCTTTAAAGGTACAGTACATTGGGGCGGATGCAGTGTTGTGGATATCATCGATAAGAATGCGGATTTGTGGCCTTATGCTGGTCCTGGGCATTGGAATGACCCGGACATGCTGCAAGTCGGCAACGGAGTGCTGACTGCTGAGGAGAACCGTTCACATTTTACCATGTGGTGTATGCTGGCCGCACCGCTGTTGGCGGGAAATGACCTGAGGACTATGGACAGGGAGACGCTGTCCATTCTGACGAATAAGGATGTGATTGCTATAAATCAGGACAAGCTGGGCATACAGGGTCGTCGTTACATGAAAATAGAACAGCATGAGATATGGGTTAAGCAGTTGTCTGACGGGGAAGCCGCTGTATGCTTCTTCAATCGTGACGAACAGCCGTGGACATTCGAGTATCAGTTTGGGAAAGACAAATCCCATCTCCACTTTGCGGATATCCGGTTTTGGGAATTGGAGTATGATGTTTATGATATTTGGGACGGGAATAGGCATCTTGGCACCTCCAACGACAATCTGAGTTTCAAAGTCCCTGCGCACGGTGTTGTCTTGGTAAGACTTTCCCCTAAAAACAAAAAATAATAATTTGTCATGGTAAAACTACTTTTCAGTGTAATGTGTATACTCATGTCTGTTTCCGGCTTTGCCCAGGAGCAGATCAAGATCAAGCACGGCCCTTATCTCCAGAACCTAAAGGAAACGGAAGTGACAATAGTCTGGCTTTCGGATAAGCCTTCTATAGGTTGGGTGGAGATTGCTCCGGATGATGGTACGAGTTATTACCGTACTGAGCGTATCAAGTTTTTTGATACGGTCAATGGCGTGAAGAATGTTTCGGAATTGCATGCGGTACGTGCCACGGGCCTTGCTCCCGGTACTAGCTACCGTTACCGTGTCTATGCCAGGGAGGTGCTTTCCCGCAGGGGGGAGGAGGTCATATATGGCAATGCTACGGCTCCGAGTATCTATGACCGCCGAGGATTGAAATTTACCACCAATGACAGTAGCAAGTCCGTGGCCTCTTTTGTCATGCTGAATGATATTCATGGCAATACGGACTATATACCTAAATTGCTGGCCGCTGCGGACTTCAAGAAAACAGACATGGTCATCTATAACGGTGACATGCTCAATAACCTACTGGATGAGGAGGAGTTGTTTAAAGGCTTCATGGACATCTCCATAGATATGTTCGCTACCTGCAAACCGTTGTATTATGCCCGTGGAAACCATGAGACACGTGGCTCATTTGCCACTTCCTTTCATCGTTTTTTCTCTCCGAAGGAACCCCATCTGTATTTTTTGATACGGCAGGGACCTGCTTGCTTCATTTTCTTGGATACCGGTGAGGACAAGCCTGACTCTGATATTGAATATCATGGTATCACCGACTATGACAATTACCGTACACAACAGGCGGAGTGGCTTGCAGAAGCCGTTAAATCCAGAGAATTCCAGGATGCGTCTTTCAGGATAGTGATCGCCCATATGCCTCCTTTGCCTGAAACTGACATCTGGCACGGGCAGGCCGAGGTCTTGGACAAGTTCGTTCCGATACTGAACGAGGCTGGAGCTGACGTGATGCTGTGTGGGCATTTGCATGAATATTTTAATAACAAGCCCACGGACAAAGTGCATTTTCCGGTAATAGACAATTCCTCCAATACAGTTTTAAAAGGTGTCATAAAGAGGGATAGGCTGGATATTGAGATAAGGGATATGAGTGGCGGGATAGTGGATACAATTTCTATAATGGCCCGATAGTTTTGTTATTTGTTGTTTTGGAACTTGGAATAATAATATTTGATTTGAAATAATATGAGAAACATGCATGATGTAACTGTGAAATGGATTTTTTTTCTGCTTTTGGTTATGGCGGGAAAAGCTGCAATGGCTGAAGGCATTACCTCACCGGATGGAAACCTCCGGCTTGATTTTGTGGTGAACTCTTCCGGTGAGCCTGTGTATCGATTGTCTTATAAGAACAAAGCCGTGGTGAATCCATCGAAGCTGGGGTTGGAATTGCAGGACGATCTGGGCCTGATGGATGGTTTTACACTTGTGGAGGCCAAGACCTCAACATTTGATGAAACCTGGAAACCCGTGTGGGGCGAAGTGGCACAAATACGGAATCATTACAACGAGCTGGCTGTGAGGTTGGAACAGAAGGAACAGGACCGTCATATCGTCATCCGTTTCCGCCTTTATGATGACGGTTTGGGATTCCGTTATGAGTTCCCTTTGCAAAGAGGTCTGCACTGTTTTACGGTCAAAGAGGAGCATACCCAGTTTGCTATGACAGGGGACCATACCGCTTTCTGGATTCCCGGTGACTATGACACTCAGGAGTACGACTATACTGAGTCCCGTTTGTCCGAAATCCGCGGCTTGATGGATAAGGCGGTGACGGTGAATGCCTCCCAGTTTGTTTTCTCGCCTACGGGTGTGCAGACCTCCTTGCAGATGAGGACGGACGATGGTCTGTACATCAATCTGCATGAAGCGGCTTTGGTGGACTATTCCTGTATGCATCTCAACCTGGATGACAAAAAACTCGTTTTTGAATCGTGGTTGACGCCGGATGTTTTGGGAAATAAGGCCTATATGCAGGCTCCCTGCAAAACCCCGTGGCGTACTGTCATGGTGAGCGATGATGCCCGTGATATTTTGGCCTCCAAGCTTACCCTGAATCTGAACGATCCTTGTGCATATGAAGACGTCTCATGGATTAAGCCGGTGAAGTATGTAGGCGTGTGGTGGGAGATGATTACCGGCCAGAAGTCATGGAGCTATACGGATGAACTGATTGCCATGCGTTTTGGAGAAAACGACTATACTAAAATCAAACCGAACGGCCGGCATGGCGCCACTAATGAAAGAGTGAGACGCTATATAGACTTTGCCGCCGAACATGGTTTCGACCAAGTATTGGTGGAAGGCTGGAACGAAGGATGGGAAAGTTGGGGAGGGAGCTCTCGTGACTTCGTGTTCGACTTTGTGACGGCCTATCCCGACTTTGACGTGAAGATGCTGAATGCTTATGCACACAGCAGAGGGGTCAGGCTGATGATGCATCATGAGTCTTCGGCTTCGGTACGCAATTATGAACGCCATCTGGACAAGGCCTATCAGTTCATGGCGGATAATGGCTATAACTCTGTAAAGAGTGGCTATGTAGGCGATATAATCCCCCGTGGAGAACATCACTGCGGACAATGGATGAACAACCACTACCTCTATGCCATACAAAAAGCTGCCGAATATAAGATTTGTGTGAATGCGCACGAAGCAGTACGTCCTACCGGTTTGTGCCGCACCTATCCCAACCTGATTGGCAATGAATCGGCCCGTGGTACGGAATTTGAGCCTTACGACGGCAATAAGCCCTTCCATACCACCGTGCTTCCTTTCACCCGTCTGATTGGTGGTCCGATGGATTATACCCCGGGCATCTTTGACATTTACCTGAATTTTATGAATCATGACAATCACGGGCAGATTCATTCCACGCTGGCAAAGCAACTGGCATTATACGTCACCCTCTACAGTCCGTTGCAGATGGCTGCCGATTTGCCGGAGAATTATGAATCTCATTTGGACGCTTTCCAGTTCATCAAGGACGTGGCGGTAGACTGGGATGAGAGCAAGTATCTCGAAGCGGAGCCGGGAGACTATATCACCGTGGCCCGTAAAGCCAAGGGTACGGAGAACTGGTTTGTGGGAGGCATTACCGATGAGCACGCACGTACTTCAGCTTTTGTTCTTGACTTTCTGGAACCGGGCAGGCAATACGTAGCTACGCTTTATGCCGATGCCGAAGATGCTGATTTTGAAAAGAATGCTACAGCTTACCGGATTAGGAAAGGTATTGTGACGAACAAGAGCAAGATGAATGTGAAGCTGGCGCGCAGCGGTGGATTTGCCCTGAGCTTGACAGAGGCCACACCGGAAAATATGAAAGGAGTAAAGAAATGGAAATAGGTTGACCGTTAGATGCCATTTTTATTAATTAATTGAAACAATAATGCCTATGAAAACACTGAAACAGAAGATGCTCTCTGTACTCTTTGTGGGGTTGGCGATAGCATCGTGTACTCATGATTTCTCGGAGGGATTCCGTCCTCCAGAGATGAAGCTGACGGTATCGGAAGCCCGTACGGCATTTGAACGTGAAGCGGACGCTTTGGACATCGTTCCGTTTGGTGCGGGTGCTGTCACGCGTTCTTTGGATGATGACATTGTCATTACGCCTCTTTGGAATGAGGCTGTCAGTTTTTCCGATGCAGAGGGCGCTTATGTTGTTGTCCCTTTCAATCTGCCTTTAGGCAAGATTTTTGCAAGAAAGCAATTTGATGAGGAAATTCCCGAAGATGAGAAGTTTGCCAATACGGATATTCGCTTGTTTATAGAAAAGAAACATGAAAATGAGTATCTTTACAGCATAATCCATTTAACCGGTAATTATTCTTATGTCATGGAGGAAAGTAATGACATGGCCTCGTTGCGATTGGATGATCTGGCATCTTTCTCCGGCTCTATCCGTCATTACAGTCTGCAAGGTGAAATGATGTGGGGGGATATTTATCATCATGGGCGGATTGTGGGAAAAATTTCTGCTATACCTGAGCCAAGCAGAGAAGAGCTGGATTCTCTGAGAGACAACCGCGGCTCGGTCCGTCCTCGTGGTTATGTGACCCGCTGTGACCCTCATTTGGTGGAATATGAGATTTGTTATCATACGGGTTATCCTACGGCTGAAGGTATTGTAGAGACTCATGTAGAATGTCATTTTGAGTATCGTTGGGAGGAGTATTGTTATCAGATATGGGTTGAAGACGGTACGGACAATTATCGTTGTCCTAATTGTGGTGATCCTAATTGCAACGGTAGTTGCCGGCCTACCCCTCCAGATCCAGATGGAGGAGATGTTCAGCCGGTCTTATCTCAAAAGGCTCAGGCTATAAAGAAAAAGCTTGATGTCACATTTGCAGGTTTGATAGATAATATCAAGAAAGTGGTGAGAATGAAAGAGGGCAAGACCGGTGACGGCAATCTGGCTGAGGGCGTTTCAGACAAGGCAACCATTTCTGAAATATTATATAAGAATGTACCTTTGACTCTGACTTTCAACAGTTCGCTTACGGAATTGCAACTGATGATCGTGATGGCGCATGAATATACACATCTCGAATTGCTTGAGAAATCCAGAACCGCTGGCAGCAGCAATGAATTTGCACTTAAAGAGCCTGAATTGTTGTCAGCAATCAACAATTCGTCCGAGCCAACGGATTGGGGGAAGATAAATGACGGGCACCATGAATATATGGGCAGCCATGTGGAAAGATGGAAGAACGTTTACGAAGTGCTTTCCCCGGTCAGAGTGAGGACTTCTATAAGTATGGAAAATGGGGAGGAGGGGCTACGAGTTCTGATGCGTTTCTGAAATTGACGAAATCGGAGAGAGATAAAATTATCGAATATTTGACAAATAATAATTTATAATAATGCTTATGAAAAAGTTTATCTTGTTATATTTATTTACACTGTGTACTGTACTGTGTGCGTATTCTCAATCTGCTGTCTATGTGATTTTTACTCCTATAGAATCAGATACCAAAGGTGTAGAGCATTCCGTTTTTAATATTCATAATTTGGGCGGAGGTGTAGTTCATATTTTCACTATATTTGAACTTGCGAAAAATACTCGTAAAAAATTGTATTTTTATAGATTTGAGTATGATAATCGGAAGGACAACGTTGATAATCCATTCCAAGTTAAGTCCAAAGACTTTTTAAACTCTGTCAATCTTGTAGATTGGGATTTGGTAGAAGGTAAGACCAATGTCGAGTCTAAATTTAAATATATAATGTCTCATGATAAAATATATTTTATAGACCAGAATGAGTCTACGAATGATTCTGTGAAAATATATCCTGTAAAACGATGGGTTCCTAAGTATTAATGTTGTAGAAGCCGGTTGATAGCTTATAATTTATTTATCTAACGGTCGCTTATTCATAATATGGCTTTTAGCCGGCTTTTATCTTTAGTATATTGTATTTCTGCCATATAAGGTACTTTGTAAATATGCTGAGGGCATAAACGAACTCTCATTGATAAAGTCAATGTCTGTTGGTTTGTAACCACCAAGTAGACATGTTGTTAGCTAAAAAATAACGCTTATGAAGAAACTTATCCTATTACATCTATTTACACTATGTACTGTGCTGTGTACGTATTCCCAATCTGCTGTCTATGTGATTTTCACTTCTACGAACTCGGATGATAAAGGTGTTAATAATCTTATTTTTGATGTTCAGGATTGGGATAGGGATGCAGGGCATCTATTTAGTATATTTGAACGTGCTAAAGATACTCGTAAACAATTGTATTTTTATGATTTTATATATAAAAACCATAAGGACAACGTTGACAATCCATTTTAGGTTAAGTCCAAAGACTTTTTAAACTCTGTCAATCTTGTAGATTGGGATTTGGTAGAAGGTAAGACCAATGCCGAGTCTAAATATAAATATATAATGTCTCATGATAAAATATATTTTATAGACCGGAATGAGTCAACGAATGATTCTGTGAAAATATATCCTGTAAAACGGCGTGTTCCTAAGTATTAATGTAACAGAAGCTGGTTAATGGCTTATAATTTATCTAACGGTTGATTATTCATATCAATAATTCATCTGAGGTGATGGATTGGGGAAGATAAATGACGGGCACCATGAATATATAGGCAGTCATGTGGACAAGATGGAAGAACGTTTACAAAGTGCTTTCCCCGGTCAGAGTGAGGACTTTTATAAGTATGGAAAATGGGGGGAGGAGCTACGAGTTCTGATGCATTTGAAAATTTGACACAATCAGAGAAAGAAAAAATTAATGAGTATTTAATAAAGAACAATTTGTAACAATAGCGATTATGAAAAAAATAATTTTCTTGCATTTATTTGTACTGTATAATATATTATATGTATATTCTCAATCAAGTGCTTATGTGATTTTCACTTCTACAAAATTAGATATTAAAGGTGTGAGTAAACAAGTTTTTGAGATTAGAGATTGGGATAGAGATGCTGTTCACATATTTAGTATATTTGAACGTGCTAAAGATACTCGTAAACAATTGTATTTTTATGATTTTATATATGAAAATTTGAAGGACAACGTTGACAATCCATTTCAGGTTAAGTCCAAAGACTTTTTAAACTCTGCCAATCTTGTAGATTGGGATTTGGTAGAAGGTAAGACCAATGCCGAGTCTAAATATAAATATATAATGTCTCATGATAAAATATATTTTATAGACCGGAATGAGTCTATGAATGATTCTGTGAAAATATATCCTGTAAAACGGCGTGTCCCTAAGTTCTAATGATAAATAAAATCTGTATATTCCAACGCAATGAAAAAGCTCTATCTTAGTAAAGAACTTTTATTGGGTGGGGCAATAATTGCAGCACCGTTGTGCAGCTTGGTGATGACGGGCGTATTCCAAAATGATATGCCATTGTTCCCACTCTTGATTATTTGCCTGCTGACGCTTTTCTTCCGACTGCTATTGTTTTTGAAGACTGGCAGAAAGATAAAAGAAGTCCGTCTGACAGCTTGTGACATAGCCGTTGCTCTGTTTATAAGCTATATCTTCCTGCGATGGCTACTGCAAAGGGAAGATGTTGCGGAGCTTTCAATATTCAGATGGTTTCTGTTTGCAGTGGTTTATATTTTGGCGCGAACGGTGAATCATAAAGAAACGCTTTTTTCAGCGTTGATATTATCTGCATCATTACAAGCGGTTGTGGCCCTTTTGCAAAAAGTGGGTTGTTTGTCGAGTCTCCATCCTCTGTTTGATGTGACGGGCACTTTCAACAATCCGGGACCGCTGGGCGGGTATCTTGCTGTGGGATTGGTTGTTGCCGTTTTATTGTATGCTTCCTCTTTTCGGCATTGGAGTACGAGAACTGTCTTGAAAGTAGCTTCGATAGGTGTTATGGGAACTGCATTTTATTGGGCTGATTCACGCGCCGGTTTGCTGGCAGTTGCGGCAGGATTGCTGATGGCTTATGGGGGGAAGATGAAATTTTTCGGATGGCGTGGACGTGCGTGGTGTGTGTGTCTGTCGGTGGCGGCTGTTGCATTTGTTTGTATCCTGTTGTTTGCCTATCGCCCGTTGTCGGCCAATGCCAGGTTGCTGATATGGCGGGTCTCATCGGATATGGTGATGGACAAGCCCTTATTGGGACACGGTGTAGGGGCGTTTGAAAAGAAATACATGTTCTATCAGGCGGATTATTTCAGAAATCATCCTCAATCCGATTTTCTGAATGTAGCCGACAACGTGACTTATCCCTATAATGAACTGTTGCATATTGCAGTGGAAACCGGAATGTGCGGGCTTGTTTTGTTCCTGCTGGTGGCGGTGTCACCGTTTGTCTTTTCTGATGAAAGGACATTGAAGGCCGTATTGGCTGCTTGGCTGATATTCGCCATGTTTTCATATCCGGTCAATGTGGTGCCACTTATGATGAACTTTGCATTGTTCACAGGATTGTGTCGTGGCAAAACTGTGTCTGTTCTGGGTGTAAACAGAATTTTTTGTGGAATTGCTGTTGTTCCTCTTATGGGGTTATTGGCGGTGTGTGGCCATGTAATGTTGTTTTTCTGTGAAAGTTCAACATTGTTGATTGACGTGCTTGGCAGGAAGGTTAGGAATGTGGAGCAGGTGGATTTGTTACAAAAGCTGCCGCTTTCTTGCGAAACATATTGTATGCGCGGTGATATATATCTGGAACGGAAAAGCTATGGGCAGGCCGAGGAGTCTTATAAAGTTGCTGCAGAAATGATTCCTACACGTATACGCCCCAACTATAAACTGTGGAATCTGTATCTGTTGCAACAAGATACTGTGAATGCCCGAAAGATGGCTTTGCATATTCTGGCGCAACGGGTAAAAGTGGAGAATACATTTTCCATTAAGGTGAGGGGGAGGATGAAACAGTTTCTTGATGAAATAGATTAAAAATGATGGCGGGATTTATATTGCGGAAATATTTTAGGAATGGAGGCTTCAACGTGATTTCAGGGCTTGTTGCGGTCTTGCTTGCCTGTTCCTCCTGCTTTTCTGATTTGAAATTGGAACGGGCTCTTGTGGCTGCTGAAGAGAACAGGTCCGAGCTGGAAAAGGTGTTGAAGCACTACTCTTTGGACAGTCCTGACCGCCAGAAATATAAGGCGGCGGTTTATTTGATAAGGAATATGATGGACTGCTATTCCTTGGATTATGTGTATGGGGATGAGTACGTGCGTGTGATAGATTCTCTGAGCAATATAAACGGGACTCCCGTGCAGGAGGATTTTATGCGGGATGTTGACAGTATAAGCCGGTGCTTGAACAGAAAGATACTTCAAAGCGGTTCGGTGATAAAATGTGATTTGAGACATCTTACTGCCGGGCAGTTGATAAGACACATTGACATGAGCTTCGAGTCGCTGCGTTATCCTTGGACGAAGGAACTGGATTTTTCGGATTTTTGCGAATATGTACTGCCGCATAGGATAGGGCATGAAAGACTGGAAGAGTGGATGACAGACTATAGGAACAGCATGAAGGTCGCTCTTGACTCGTTTGCAAGGACTGCTATGGCCGATTCCTGCATTTGCAGTTATTATCTCCGCAAATATGCGGAAAGGGATTTCTTTTATACGACGATTGTACCGGAGCTTTCTCCATCGTCACTGCTTTATTCTACGATTGGCTTGGGAAACTGCAAGGAGTTACAGGCGTTGACTGTCTATTCGTTAAGAAGCCTTGGCATTCCTGTTGCCATTGATTTCACTCCCCAATGGGGAAAAAGGAGTTTGGGCCACAGCTGGTGTACACTGATCGGCAAAGGTTATCAGCTTCCGTTTCTTTTTTACGACAAAGTACCTTTGGGTGAACACCTTGCGGATATGCGGAAGCGTGACGGGCTGGCAAAGGTATACAGAAGGATGTATAGCGAACAAGAGGGCACATTGGCAAGCCTTTTGCCGCAGGAGGAGATTCCCCCACTGTTTGAGGACAAGCATTTGAAAGATGTCTCCGAGCTCTATTTCACTCCGGTGGCGGCAACGGTAAACTTGTCGTTCTCGCCTCCTGAAAAGAAGGAGTATGCTTATTTGTCTGTGTTCAATAATAAGGGATGGATTCCCATAGACTGGGGCCGTATCAAGAATGGAAAAGTTGAATTCAAGAAGGTCGCAAAGGGTAATGCTTACCTGGCCACTTATTACCATCGGGGCAAGACGTACCCGGCATCGAATCCCTTTATTGTGGAGGAGAACGGTGATACAAGGTTATTGGCCCCTGATGTCAACTCCTTTACTTCTGTTTTTTTAAGGCGGAAATATCCCGACAAGAAGCATGTCTATGAATTGTCAAGGAGTCGGACGGTAGGAGGCCGTTTTCAGATAATGGCTGATGTCTCCGAGCGATTTACCGATGTATGTACGATAGATGAATTCCCGGAAACACTGGCTCCGGTTTCGATTGTATTTGATACTCCTGTGGAGGCAACGGCACTCAGATACCTGTCTGCTCCTGACTCGAATGTCTTTCTGGCAGAGCTGGAATTGTATGACGAGCAGGATAACTTGGTTGAGGGGGAGATAATCGGTACGGATGGTAGTTGGTATGGCAATGGCCGTGACAAATATAAAGTGTTTGACCATGATATGTTGACCTACTTTGATGCGCCTGTATCCTCTGGTGGTTGGGTAGGACTGTCATTCGGTCGCGTCCGGAAAATAAAGAGGATAGTATATGCTCCTTACAATGATGATAATGGGATAAACAAGGGGGAGCTGTATGAATTGTTCTATTTTGATGCGGGCTGGGTTTCGCTGGGAGAGAAGTATGGTGACAGTTCGTATACAATGAACTATGACAGGGTGCCTCGGAATGCCTTGCTTCTGTTGAGGAACAAGACGAAAGGACAGGAGGTGCGTATATTTACACAGGAGGATGGAAAGCATGAATGGTGGTGAATCTGATATGAATCATGAAATGAATGATACGGTTTCCTTATTGTTGATGGTGACGATGTTCCAGTCTGTAGCCAGCCTGCTAATAGGGATATTCGGCTATAGCAGAAACTTTGCCGTTTTCGGTGTTGCTTTCCTTATGGTCGGATTTGTAATGCGGTGGGCCGCTCAATTTTTAATGATAAGTTTTCATTGGTGTTTTATTAAAATTGAGCCACTAATGTAGCTCCTTCTAACTCCTGACTATAAGGAATGCAGGTTAAATCAAAGAACCGTATGCTTGACTTTGAACTTTAGCCTCAATCTTTAGCTATTCCCGTTTCAATCATTAACAGAAAACATTCAAACTATTAAAGAAAAACTTTCGAAGTATAAAGGATAAAGTGGGTAGATATAGGGAGAAAAAGTGCTCTTCAGTCTTGGTCTGTCTATCCCAAGCCTTGGGATAGACAGACCAACCCCTGGGATACATGTCCGCAGGCTGGGGATAAACTTTGTGTAACATAACTCCTGAATAGGGATTGTGCAGGCTGTGTTATTCATAATTGGAGGAAAAGAAGTTTCATTGCCTTCCCCGATAAATAGGGCGATACAGAAAAAAGGTGAAGGATGTGCAGGCTGACAGCAGAAAGATTATTTCAGAGAACATAGTTGCCGACAGGTCAAAGCTAAAGATTATTTGTGTATTTTTGCACCGAATTTATTTCGGTAGGATACCTTATGAGAGGCAATACCGGGGGAAAAAGCGCAAAGCAATGAATATAACTGAACTGCAACAATCTTATGCTTCCCATCCCAATGTAGAGGGGGTGTGCAGGCTTCTGAAAGATAACTCTGTCCGTCACCTATATTGCGGAGGTTTATATGCCTCTGCCGCTTCTTTGTTTTCGTCTGTATTGGTTCAGTGGGCTACTTGTCCGCTCGTTTTCATTCTGGGCGATATGGAGGAAGCCGGTTATTTCTATCATGATTTGACGCAGATATTGGGGACAGAGCAGGTATTGTTTTTTCCTTCTTCATTTCGCCGCGCCATCAAGTACGGGCAGAAGGATGCGGCAAACGAAATACTCCGTACAGAAGTGCTGAGTCGCCTGCAAAAAGGAGAAGAGGGGCTTTGCGTGGTGACCTATCCGGATGCGCTGGCCGAAAAGGTGGTCTCTCGTAAGGAACTGGGGGAGAATACACTGAAACTGCATGCAGGCGAGAGGGGGGATATGGACTTTGTGACGGACGTATTGCGCAGCTACGGTTTCGAATATGTGGATTACGTTTACGAGCCGGGGCAGTATGCCGTTCGTGGCAGTATTATCGACGTCTTTTCCTTCTCTTCCGAATATCCCTTCCGTATAGACTTCTTCGGCGATGAGGTGGAAAGCATCCGTACCTTCGAGGTGGAAACACAGCTCTCGAAGGAGAGGAAAGAAAGCATCGTGATAGTTCCCGACTTGAGCCATAGCCTGGAAAAAAGGGGAAGCGGCGGCATGGTGTCGTTCCTCGATTTCCTTCCGTCGGACAGCTTGCTTGCCATGCGCGATTTCCTCTGGCTACGCGAACGCATCCAGACCGTGCACGACGAATCGCTCACCCCACAGGCCATCGCTGCCCGTGAGTCGGAGGAGAATGGAGCCATCACGCTGGAAGGCAAGCTGATTGATGGTGGCGAGTTCACCCTGCGCGCCCTCGATTTCCGCCGGATGGAGTTTGGCAACAAGCCCACCGGAACACCGGATGCCACCGTCTCGTTCCATACTACGGTACAGCCTATCTTCCATAAAAACTTCGACATGGTGGCGGAGAGTTTCCGCGAATACCTCTCCCGTCACTACACCATCTACATATGCAGCGACAGCCTGAAACAGACCGACCGCATCCGTGCCATCTTTGAGGACCGTGGAGACAACATATCCTTTACCGCCGTAGAACGGACACTGCACGAAGGCTTTGCCGACGACACTTTACGTATCTGTATCTTTACCGACCATCAGTTGTTCGACCGCTTTCACAAGTATAACTTGAAGAGCGACAAGGCACGCGGCGGTAAGGTGGCCTTGAGCCTGAAGGAGCTGAACCAATTCACCCCCGGCGACTATGTGGTGCATACCGACCACGGTGTGGGGCGTTTTGCCGGACTGGTACGTATCCCCAACGGTGACACCACGCAGGAGGTGATGAAGATTGTCTATCAGAACGAAGATGTGGTGTTTGTCTCCATCCACTCTCTGCACAAGGTTTCCAAGTACAAGGGAAAGGAGGGTGAAGCGCCCCGCCTCAACAAGCTCGGCACCGGAGCCTGGGAGAAGCTGAAAGACCGCACCAAGACGAAGATAAAGGATATTGCCCGCGACTTGATAAAACTCTACTCGCAACGCCGCGAGGAGAAGGGGTTCCAATACAGTCCCGACAGCTTCCTGCAACGGGAGTTGGAAGCCTCCTTCATCTATGAGGATACCCCCGACCAAAGCAAGGCTACTTCCGACGTGAAGGCTGACATGGAGAGTGCCCGCCCGATGGACCGCCTTGTGTGCGGTGACGTGGGTTTCGGCAAGACGGAGGTGGCTGTTCGTGCCGCTTTCAAGGCTGTGGCGGACAATAAGCAAGTGGCTGTACTAGTGCCCACTACCGTACTTGCCTATCAGCATTTCCAGACCTTCAAGGAGCGATTGAAAGGCTTGCCTTGCCGGGTGGAGTATCTGAGTCGTGCCCGCACCGCTGCTCAGGCAAAGGCTGTAGTGAAAGGGCTTGCCGAAGGGGAAGTGAATATTCTTATCGGTACCCACCGTATCCTGGGAAAAGACGTTAAGTTCAAAGACCTTGGTTTGTTGATTATTGATGAGGAGCAGAAGTTCGGCGTCTCCGTCAAGGAGAAACTCCGCCAATTGAAGGTGAATGTGGATACGCTGACCATGACGGCTACACCCATTCCCCGTACCTTGCAGTTTTCGCTGATGGGTGCGCGCGACTTGAGCGTCATCCAGACACCGCCGCCTAACCGCTATCCCATCCAGACGGAAGTGCACACCTTCAACGAGGAAATCATTGCCGACGCCGTCAATTTTGAGATGAGCCGTAACGGGCAGGTATTCTTCGTGAATAACCGTATTTCCAATCTGTTTGAGTTGAAGGCCATGATAGAGCGGCACATTCCCGACTGCCGTGTCTGTATCGGACACGGACAGATGGAGCCTGCCGAACTGGAGAAGATAATCTTTGATTTCGTCAATTACGATTACGACGTGCTGCTTGCCACTACCATCATCGAAAGTGGCATCGACATACCCAATGCCAATACCATTATCATCAACCAGGCGCAGAACTTCGGCCTCAGTGACTTGCACCAGATGCGCGGACGTGTGGGGCGGAGCAATAAAAAAGCTTTCTGTTACCTGCTGGCACCGCCTTTGTCCTCCCTTACTCCCGAAGCAAAACGACGCCTGCAAGCCATCGAGAACTTCTCCGACCTGGGCAGTGGCATCCACATTGCCATGCAAGACCTTGACATCCGTGGTGCAGGCAATATGCTCGGTGCCGAACAGAGCGGTTTCATTGCTGACTTGGGCTACGAGACTTATCAAAAGATTCTCTCCGAAGCTGTGCATGAACTGAAGACCGACGAGTTTGCCGACCTTTATGCCGAAGAACTGAAAGCAGACGGAGGCGTCATCAGTGGAGAACAGTTTGTCGACGAATGCCAGGTGGAAAGCGACCTTGAACTTCTGTTGCCTGCCGATTACGTGACTGGCAGCAGCGAGCGTATGTTGCTCTATCGCGAGTTGGACGGATTGACACTCGACAAGGATGTGGATGCTTTCCGTTCCCGCCTCGAAGACCGCTTCGGCCCGATTCCTCCCGAAACGGAAGAACTGCTGCGCATCGTTCCCTTGCGACGCCTGGCTGCCCGCCTCGGCGTGGAGAAAGTCTTTCTGAAAGGTGGGCGCATGTCCCTGTTCTTCGTCTCCAATCCGGACAGCCCGTACTATCAGAGCCAGGCTTTCGGTAAGGTCATTGCCTACATGATGAAATATACCCGTCGTTGCGACCTGCGCGAGCAGAACAACAAACGGAGTATGCTGGTGAAGGATGTCAGGACGGTGGAAGAAGCTGTCTGTGTGTTGCAGGAGGTAGTGGCAATGCAGGTGGAGGAGTAACTGTTGCCACTCCTGCCACTAACGTCCGAACTGCAAGGAGAATCCCAAATTGAAGAAAGTGATGTTGTTTTTGAACCAGCTATGATCTACTCCGTCATCATAGCCGTCCGTGTTGTAAAGTCGTGCATCGGGGTTGGCAAACCAGTCTGCTGTTAGGAAATCACAGCGAATCATACCCGAGAGTTTACAGCTGATGCGGAACTCATAGCCTGCAGCGAAAGTTATTCCACAATATCCTTTATGGAAAAGGTGTCCGTTCCGTTCACCGCGTTTATATGTCCGTTCTTGATAGTTCATATACCCGATGCCGAATGATAGGAACAGTCCTTGATTACCGTTGCTCCACAAGGGACGGTATGTGATGTTGGGGCGTATGCAGTGCAGATGTGCCTTATCCGGCAGGCGGGCCATGCGCAGATAGTCATATTGAAGTCCCACGGCAAATAGGGGCGTGATGTAGTAGCGGCCTTCTGTCATGAGGTCATATCCCACCCGGTTGCCGTTCTTGCTGAAGAAGTCGTTGCGGTTTCCTTCTACATGGGGCAAGGAAACACCGCCACCAAGGATGATGCTGTAATTTTGCGGTAGGCATTCGCTTTGTGCCAGCATCCCTGTCACTCCGATGGAGAGTAGGGATAGGCAGAGGAGGAGGAATCGTTTCATGCAGTTGCTGTGAGTTTCTTGGAAATATCGTATTTTTATCGTTTCCCGTATAGCTTGTCTATCAAATCCGTCCGTCCTATCCGGCGCAGTTCGTTTATGATGTTCCTGCGCTCTTCGGGTTTGTACCAGAAGAAGAATTGGCGTTGAGCCAGTTTCTCGCGCTGCGTTTTGGCACTGAATACCGGTTCCAACGTATAAGGATGGAAGCCCGTGTACCATGCTTCGGTGGCAACGGTCATGGGAGTAGGGGTAAAGTCTTGCACTTGCTCCAGATGGAAGTCCAGTCGCTTGGTGATGACGGCAAGTTCTGCCATATCTTCCTCCTTGCATCCGGGATGGCTGCTGATGAAATAAGGAATAAGCTGCTGGCGTAGTCCTTCTTCACGGTTAATTCTGTCGAATATCTTCTTGAACTCACCGAACTGGCTGAACGGAGGCTTGCGCATGATGTTGAGCACGCGGTCTGACGTATGCTCCGGTGCTACCTTCAGGCGACCGCTGACATGGCGGGCAATGAGCTCACGGGTATATTCCTGCGTACTTTTGTTAGTGTTCGGGTCCTTGCTCTGGTGCAGCAGCAGGTCATAGCGTACACCGCTGCCGATGAACGACTTCTTGATGCCGGGCAGGGCATCTACGGCATGATAGATATCGAGCAGCGGACGGTGGTCTGTATTCAGATTGGGGCATACCTTGGGGTAGATGCACGACGGACGCTTACATTTCCTGCAGACGGCCTCATCCCGTCCCTTCATGCGGTACATATTGGCCGACGGGCCTCCCAAGTCACTTAAGTAACCCTTAAAGTCGGGCAGCTCCATGATAGCTTTCACCTCTTTCAGAACGCTTTCCTTGCTACGGCTTACGATGAACTTGCCCTGATGCGCGGAGATGGTGCAGAAGGCACACCCTCCGAAACATCCGCGATGCAGGTTGACGGAGAACTTTATCATGTCGTATGCCGGAATACGTTTTCCCTTGTACTTGGGGTGGGGCAGGCGCGTATAAGGCAAGTCGAAAGAATGGTCGAGCTCTGCCTCCGTCAGGGGAGGATAGGGGGGATTGACTACCACTGTCTGTTTGCCGACCTTTTGTAACATGCGGGATGCTGTATATTTGTTGCTTTCCTCCTCGATATGACGGAAGTTGGCAGCTTCTTTCTTTTTATCCTTCAGACATTCTTCGTGGGAAAAGAGGGTAATATCTCCTTCTTCTGCAGCTACCTCCTTGTCGAGATAGACCATTTGCGGAATATCGGCAATGAGCTGTTTGAAGCCTTTGGTGTCCATTATTTGTTGGCATTTCAGCCTATTCGCAAGTTCCACCACCGGTTTCTCTCCCATGCCGTAGATGAGTGAATCGGCACCGCTGTCGAGGAGGATACTGGGGCGTACACGGTCTTGCCAATAGTCGTAGTGTGTCAAACGGCGCATACTTGCCTCGATGCCACCTAGTATGACGGGGACATCGGGAAATAGTTGTTTCAATATCCGGGTATATACAATGGAAGGATATTCGGGGCGCATATCCGGACGTGCGTCCGGTGTATATGCGTCATCACTGCGCAAGCGTTTGTTAGCAGTGTATTTATTGACCATCGAATCCATGCAGCCGGGACTGATGCCGAAAAACAGACGGGGGCGTCCCAGTTTCTTGAAGTCGCGTAAGTCGTCGCGCCAGTTCGGTTGGGGGACAATGGCTACGCGTAGTCCTTCCTCTTCGAGGATACGACCTATGACGGCGGCTCCAAAAGACGGATGGTCCACGTAGGCATCACCGCTGAAAAGTATTACATCTAATTCGTCCCAACCACGCAGTTCCACTTCTTTCTTGGTGGTGGGAAGCCAGTCTGTAAGGCGATATTCTTTCATTAATACATTGTAAACTGTAATGTCATTCGTTCTCCGTCGTAAATCTCACGGAAACCTATCTGCTGCTCGGAAAGATACTCTTTCATGTCATTGAAGGCAGTGGCGTTGTCCATGATGATTTCCAGCTTCTCGCCTTTCCCGGCCTTGCACATGGCTTTTATGGCAGGGATTAGAGGGCTGTAATGCTGTTGTCCGCAGGTATCGATGGTTTTCATTTATTCTTCTTCTATTTCTATAGTGCCTTGTTGGGAAAGCCATTGCAGATAGAGCTTAATGAGTTGCTGCAGTCCGAAGGCCTTCATGTTGTTGTGATAGATAACGTCGATGCAGAGGTCGAGTAGGTCTTTGCTATCTTCCTCTTGTGCGGCGATGAGGGAGCGAATGTTCAGTTTCAACTTGTCGAGCACGGTTTCGTCTACAATGCCGTTACTGTCGATGAGATGGCGGAAGAGTCCGTACTTCTCAATGGTGGCAAGGTTTTCTTCTGAAACTTCTAAGCTGCGGGTTCCGCTGGGGTTGGCTTGTATGGTGTACATGATGTTTAATGTTTAGTGGTTAATGTTTAATGATTAATAGAAGCAAAGATAGTTTTTTCACCACAGATTACACAGATTTCTACAGATTATTTATAGGGATTGCTGTTTTTCTCTGTGTTGCTCTGCCTAATCTGTGGTGAGAAAGTGAAGTATTGAGGCCATAATTGCATTTCTGGACGTTTCTTCCCTGATACTTTCAAAAGGGAATCCCATGATGAAGGTACGGTAATCGCTGCCTTGATAGGCTACGGCGGCAGATGCGTTGCCGGTGGCATAGGTCATGACTGGAAAAGCGGGAGACATGGGCAGGATACAATCAGGGGAAGTGACTGGATAGTCCTGCTCATTCGGCAGTCGGGGAAGGGTGAAAGTACGCCCCAGCCCTTGAACAGCGATTTTATCCCCGTCTGTTTTCAAGGAATTTCCATACCGGTACTTCAGAATATTCTGGATAAAATCCCTATTGCCCTGCGAATTGTCCATGTCGCTGCCTATGTATGCGCCGCTAATTAGGAGATTGCCTCCCGACTGGCAAAATGAGGTCAGTATGCGCTGCATGGGTGAGGAGAATGTCTTGTAGTATGTATTGCGTGCCGGATTGCTGGAATTGTCTTCTTTCTCCAGTCCGAGGATATAGTCTACTATCGGATAATCCTCTAAAGAGAGAATGCCTTTTTCCACAGCCTCATCGCTGCATGAGACGAAGCTGTAGTTACCGGCGGCTTGTATGGCCTTGCCGTGTACAAAAGGGTAATCGAAAGTATTTCCGATGATTTTCATACCTTCGTATTCCTCTCCACTCTCTCCCAGGCGTTTTCCCGCTTCCTTCCGGTTGAAGTTCTGCTGGGTACCGCAGAGGGAGATGTCATAGAGATAGGGAACGCCGGGATCTTGCGATAGGTCGAAACCTACAGTCTCGGGAGTGTCTATGACGGCCGGCCCACTGATACGGTCGAATCCGTTGACGATAAGTATCTGTCCTTTTTCCCGTTTGGCTTTATAGGCAGCAAGGATTTCCGAAGGGAAGCTTTCGCCGCCCCGATTCACGGCGGTTACTTTGAAGGAATAGACGATGCCCGGTTCTATTTTTACGGTATGGAACGGAGAACTGACACGTACGCCATTGTCAAATCCTCCACGTCCGATACGTGTATATACAATGTATTCGCGTGGTTTGGCAGTCGGTTCCAACGGGTCTTCCTTGCCTTGCCAGGAGAGCTCTAAAGTATTTTTCTTTTTACCGAAGCGGATGGCAAAGTGGCTGACGGGAAGCGGCTGGACCATGTACTCTTTCCCGTGCTGGTTGCATATATATTGCAGAATGGCTTTATAGAGTGCACGTCCGACGGTGAACTTGAAGTTGGGGTCATGCCCCAGACGCATATCTGCGAAGTTCTGGTGAGACAACAGTTCTACGATGGTGGAAGGAACGGCGGGCAGGCGCGTTTCACTATAGTTGCGGTTCCATAGGCTGCGACGTGTCCAGTCTACGTTGAAGGTGGAGCGGATGTCACGCTGCAACTGCGTCAGTAGGACGTCCGAGAGGTCGCGGGAGGCATGGCGGTCTGTACCGGCATTCAGCCTGCCGTTGTTGAAGTTGGTGGTATAAATGCCTAGAGTGCCTATAATCTCATTTTCCTTGCTGAAACCGGCATCGCTGTGCAGGGCCATACTCATTTCAAAGGGGATGCCCAAGCCTTCTTCTGCCGGGTTGAATACTGATTTCCCGGCAAGATAATTCACCGTACGGGAACGTGCGTTGATGTCATCGTTCATATCATTCTTCCCCTCGTAGCCTCCATAAACAGAGTAAGGCATGCCTGCCCATTGGGCAGAGTAGCGTGCGCCTTCCAGGTATCTGGGCAAGCCACTGGTTTGTCCTCCGCGGGCAATGTTGCCCATGCCTCCTCCAAAGCGGACGGCATCGGCACAGACCACGCCTTTCTCCTTGCTTTCGTTGCTCAATACCACCATGCCATAGTCATTCCGGCCTTTGTCGAAAGTGAATGTGCCGAGGTACACCCATGTGCCGCCTCCTATTTGCTGGTTCACCTTGAATTCTGTGACGCCTCCGTTGTGGAATACAAGGTATTTGGCATCGCTTACGCTGCCCGGCAGAGTCTGATAAGATACGTATACGGCATATTCTCCCGTTTCCGGAATATCGGGCACCCATTCGGCAAAAGTCTTGTCTTTCTTCTTTTCAGTTTTGGCAAAGCGTGCCGTACCGGTGAGGAAAGGGTTTTCATTGTCCTGATAGATTCGTTTCCGTTGGGCAAATCCGGGTTGGGAGGTCTGTTCCCAACGTGCTTTCCGGCTTTTCACGTCCAGATAGAGGGAACCTTGTCCTCCATCTCTGCTTAGGCTACCGTCATTGTCTACGATGACTTCCCGCTTTTGTGTGTCCCTTTCGCGGGGAGTGAATACATTGGCTCCTGCATTCTCCAGCATGGGCAGGAGGTAGGGCAGGATGAACGACTGGGTGAACTGGTCTTCCGTGGTGCAGAACAGCCTCGGGCGTTGCCATCCCCATTTGTTCTTGTCATTGATGTAATATTTCCCGTGGCTTTGCCAAAGGGCAATGTGATTTCCTTCCAGTCCTCGGGTGATTTCGTAGGGGCGTGAAGTACGGGTTACCCAAGGTATACCTTTGTATTCCAAGTGACTGAACGTACGTGCCTTGTCTTTCTTCCCTTTCCGGTAGAGGTTGGGGATAAGCTCTTCAATGTTTTTCCCATCAGCAAAGACGGTGAGGTCGAAGTTGTTTACTGGTCCTGGTAGGATTTGTCCCAGATGGCGGTAAATGGCATCGACGGTTTCAGGCCGTAGAGGCTGGTAGGCAAAGCGCTCGTTTGCATAGACAAGTAATTTCTTCTTCCGGAAGTCAATGCGGAAACTGTCTAGCTTGCAGGTACCGATGTTGGTCGTATGGGTGGTGTATTCCTTAAAGAATGTCTGGAGGCGTTCTTCCACATTCTGCTCTAGTTCTTGTGCCGGAAGGAGGATTCCATATAAGAGCCATATGCCGGTTAGGATAAGTTTTTTCATATTGATGAAATAATGAAGTTGTCAATATCTGCTTTTATCAGATAGTGATGCGTGCAAAAGTACATAAAAGAAAGCTTCGTTGACGATTGCGGTTATTTTCTTTTTATTATTTTTGCAGACATATATAATATGTAAACCTTATGAAGACACTTTTGAAAAGCAGTATTGCCTTCCTTTTGCTTCTGGTACCGGTTTTGGCCTTCGGGCAGCAGGTTCTCCAAATCATGAATGTCGGTGCACGCCAGACAACGTCCCTTGACGGACAATGGAAAACGATTGTAGATCCCTTTGAAAACGGTTATTATGACTATCGTTTGAAGCCTTATGACGGCGGTTATGCCCAAGACAAGACTTATTCTGATAAGACCCAACTTCAAGAGTATGATTTTGAAACGGATAAACTGCTGTTTGTTCCCGGTGACTGGAATACACAACGGCCTCAGTTGTACTATTATGAAGGCACTGTGTGGTATCGAAAGCATTTTGAATACTCCCTGCAACCGGGCAAACGTCTTTTCCTCAACTTTGGAGCTGTTAATTATGAAGCCATTGTATGGCTGAACGGCAAACGTCTGGGCAGGCATATCGGTGGCTTTACTCCTTTTAATTTTGAAATTACCGGCCTTTTGAGGGAAGGTACCAATAGCCTCGTGGTGAAAGTCGATAACAAACGCCATCCCGAAGCTGTGCCTACGGTCAATGCCGACTGGTGGAATTTCGGTGGCATCACCCGGCCGGTTACCTTGATTGAAACGCCTTCGACTTACATACGTGATTATTACGTACAATTGAAGAAGAATGATAAAGATACGGTTGAAGGCTGGGTACAACTGGATGGTTCTGCCAAAGAGCAAAAGATAGTGCTGGATATTCCGGAACTGAAAGTGAAGAAAGAGGTTGTAACGGACTCCAACGGTTATGCTTCGTTCCAGGTAAAGGCCAAACCGGTCTTGTGGACTCCGGAAAAACCTAAGCTGTATGTGGTGAATCTGTCTTCCGAAACAGATAAAGTCTCTGATGAGATCGGCTTCCGGACTATCCGTACAGAGGGAACTAAAATACTGTTGAACGATGAAGAGATATTCTGCAGAGGTATCAGTATCCACGAGGAGACTCCCTACTATAGCGGGCGTGCCTATTCAAGAGACCATGCCCGTACTTTACTGAGTTGGGCAAAGGAGCTTGGATGCAATTTTGTCCGCCTGGCCCATTATCCCCACAATGAAGAGATGGTGCGTGAGGCAGAGCGCATGGGATTTTTGGTATGGTCGGAGATTCCGGTGTATTGGACTATTCATTGGGAGAATAAGGATACCTATCAGAATGCGGAACAGCAGTTGTGTGATATGATTGCACGTGACAAGAATCGATGTAACGTTATCATCTGGTCTATAGCCAATGAAACGCCTCTTAGTGAACCGCGCCTGGCATTCCTTACCAAGCTGGCAAACAAGGTCAGGAGTTTGGATAATGTCCGCTTGGTTGGTGCGGCGATGGAGAAGGAAGAAGTTCGTCCGGGCGTTATGACTGTGAATGACCCGTTGGGAGAACTCCTTGACATTATCAGCTTTAATGAATATGTGGGTTGGTATGACGGCGATTCGGAAAAATGTGACCGTGTGAACTGGGTGTTCGATGCCCGGAAACCGGTCTTTATCAGCGAACTTGGAGGAGGTGCTTTGTATGGACGGCACGGTTCCAGGAAAGAACGGTTTACGGAGGAGTATCAGGAAGATTTGTATATCCGCCACGTGAATATGTTGAAGCGTATTCCGGGACTGGCCGGTACTACACCGTGGATACTGAAGGATTTCCGCTCTCCGAGGCGTCATGTACCCGAAATACAAGATGATTTTAATCGCAAAGGGCTGGTGTCTGATAAAGGACAGAAGAAAAAAGCTTTCTTTGTTTTGCAGAAATGGTACAGAGAATTGGAAGAGAGTTATAAATAGGATTTGTCCGATACATATTGAAAAAAGAGGCTGTCTCCATAATGAAAATTTGGAGACAGCCTCTTTTTATTTTTTATATTTCATCCGTTTATAGCGGAATGTATTCCACGAAAGCCTCCATCGCTTCATAGGAAGCAAGTCCGAGGCTGTCATACAAGGCGGCTGTTCCGCGGTTGCGGTCTTCACTGCGTTGCCAGAACAGACGTTCGTCATTGCCCAGGAACGGTGCACTTTCCATTTGTGACTGATGCTTCAGGATAGAGTTACGCTTGGCACGCAGTTCCTCCGGGCTGATGGGCACAGCCATTTCGATGTTTTCGATTTCCCATTCGGCCCATGCACCGCGGTACATCCAGATGCGGCATTCCTTCAACCATTTGGCACCTTCTTCTTTTTCCAGGTCGATGGCGGCAAATACGGCGTCCGTACAAACACGGTGTGTTCCGTGCGGGTCGGCCAGGTCACCGGCAACGAAAATCTGATGGGGTTTCACTTCACGCAACAAGTTGCGTACGATTTCCACGTCTGCTTCGCTGATAGGATTCTTCTGTATCTTGCCCGTTTCGTAGAACGGCAGGTCGAGGAAGTGGCAGTGATCCAAAGGTATGTTATTGTATGTACATGCGGTACGTGCTTCGCCACGACGAATCAGCCCCTTGATGGTCAAGATGTCGCGTGTATCCATGTCACCGTCTTTCTTCTCCTTCAGATACTTGCGGATTTCGGCATATTTGTCGTTGATAACCTGGTCCTCGCTGTTGTTGAAGATTTGGTTGAACCCGTTGATGAAGTGCAGGAAACGGATAACTTCTTCATCGCCTACGGCAATGTTACCGGAAGTTTCGTAAGCCACATGCACGTCATGTTTCTGTTCTACCAGACGACGGATGGTACCTCCCATAGAGATAACGTCGTCATCGGGATGCGGAGAGAATACGACCACGCGTTTGGGATAGGGCTTTGCACGTTCGGGGCGATAGGTGTCGTCTGCGTTCGGCTTGCCGCCCGGCCATCCGGTGATGGTATGCTGCAGGTCATTGAATATCTTGATGTTCACGTTATAGGCTGAACCGAACAATGCCAGCAGTTCACTCAAACCGTTTTCGTTGTAGTCCTTGTTGGTCAGCTTCAGAATGGGTTTTCCGGTGAGTTGGCATAGCCAGACGATGGCGCTGCGGATGAGCTTGTCGTTCCATTCGCAGGAAGTTACCAGCCAGGGGCGTTGGATACGTGTCAAGTTGGCGGCGGCAGACAAGTCGATAGCTACATGTGCATTGTTGTGGGTCTGTAGATAAGATGCAGGGATAGTATCTGTTACCGGACCTTCAACGCATTCTTTCACCTTTTGTGCTTTCTCCTCACCCCATGCCAGTAGATATATTTTCTTTGCCGAGAGGATGGTGGCTACTCCCATGGTGATGGAGCTGATGGGGGTATTTTCAATGCTACCGAACATTTTGGAAGCTTCATTGCGGGAATCGCTGTCCAGCAATATCAGACGGGTGGTAGAGTTCTGGCGTGAACCCGGTTCGTTGAAACCGATGTTACCTACACGACCAATGCCCAGCAAAGCGATATCTAAGCCACCGAAACTTTCAATGCGCTGCTCGTAAAGACGGCAATATTCAAAGATGGTGTCTTTGGCGATGGTGCTGTCGGGGGTGAAAACATTCTGTTTGTCAATGTCCACATGGTCTATCAGCATTTCCTTCAATGCGTTGAAGTTACTGTTGATGGCATTGGGAGCTAATGGATAATATTCGTAGAGGTTGAATATGACTACGTTGCGGAAACTTAATCCCTCTTCCTGGTGCATACGTACCAAGTTTGCATATACATTGCGCGGAGAGTTACCGCCTGCCAGTGCCAAGACACAGAAACGTCCTGCCTTTTGCTTGTCACGGATTAACTGTGCAATGTCAAGGGCAATTTGGTTGGCGCCTTCTTCTGCAGACTCATAAATATCTGTAGGGATTTTTTCCAGTCGGGTCAATACCGACCGTTCAAATGCATTCTCAGGTCTGTAGTACCTGGGGGAGACTCTGTTGAGAGTGATTTGAGAGCTTAGATTGGTTTTCATAAAATTTATTATTAATAAATGATTAAGTATTGTACTGTTCTTTCAATCAACAAATATACGAAAAACAATGTTCATCCGCATATTGCTGAAGATTAATTAAGAAATACTGTTCGTCCCATATCTCATATGGGGTTTGACAGCCGTACGGAAAGTGTCTTCGGTACATTCCATAAAGTCATGGCCAATCGCCACCGTGAGTATGGATTTTACGTTGGGTCAACATAGGATTTAGGGGTTAGAATTATTAAATTAATCATGTTGTCGCTTTGACATTGTTTCGAAGGACAAAAATAGGTACTTTTTGGAGAAGATGTACTCTTTCTTTGGGGTATTTTCATTAAATACTCTAAAAAAGCGGATTGGGTGCATTTTGTATAATGTCTCGTTCGTTTGGGGTATAAGTGAGGATAATCATATAAAAATAGACCATTCATTGCACTTTTTGTCGTTTGGGTTTGTTATATTTGTGTGTGTTTATAAACTCTAAAATATTAATGTATGAAAAGCTGGAAAGTAGAAGCAGCCATCATAGCTGTGGGGTTGCTTTTGTTGGGAATCATGGTAAAAGGCGGTATCAACAATTTTGTGAATAAGGATCGTGTAGTCAGTGTGAAAGGGTTGGCTGAGATGGAAGTACCTGCCGACAAAGTAGTCTGGCCTCTTGTCTACAAAGACATAGGTAATGATCCTGCACTGCTTTATGCCAATATGGAGAAGAAAAACGCTGCCATCGTGGGTTTCCTTGAAAACAACGGCATTGAGAAGGAGGAAATAAGTATTGCACCACCCGAAGTGATTGACATGCAGGCCGAACGTTATGTTGACCGCAACGTGGCTTATCGTTATAATGCCACGTCTGTCATCACTGTCACTTCCAAGAATGTGGATAGGGTACGTAAACTCATGTCCGGGCAAGCAGAACTCTTGAAGCAGGGCATTGCCATCACGGGAGGGGATTATAAATATAACGTGTCTTATGAATTTACCGGTCTCAATGAAGTGAAACCCAAAATGATAGAAGAAGCTACCAAAAATGCCCGTGCCGCAGCCGAGAAATTTGCTAAGGATTCGGACAGTGAACTGGGAAAAATCCGCAATGCCTCGCAAGGGCAGTTTTCCATCAGTGACCGCGATGCTTATACTCCTTATATAAAAAGCGTACGTGTAGTGACTACTGTGAACTATTATTTGAAGAAATAACGAACTCGTCCGCATCTTTCCAAGCGGGAAACTTTAACCTGAACTCCTGCAGGGAGGAAAGGCTGAGGGAGGCGGTGGCAGTTGTCTCTTCGTTGTCGGGTACAGTGGCAAGCACTTCCCCCTTCGGAGAGTAGACCACACTGCCTCCGCTGTGTGGAATGTCTCTGCCGTCTCTGCCGATACGGTTGACACCGCAGACATAACTGATATTTTCCAAAGCACGTGCTTGCAACAGAATGTCCCAGACTTTCCGGCGGGAAACGGGCCAGTTGGCAACATAAATAAGAAGGTCGTATTCGCTGTGCTTATTGCGGCTCCAAACTGGGAAGCGGAGGTCATAACATACAAGCAACAGTATGTTCCAGCCGCGATACTGGATAATGGGACGTTGGCAGCCGGAAGTGAAATGCTCTGTTTCGTGTCCCATCCGGAAGAGGTGTCGTTTGTCGTAATAGTAGGCATTGCCTTCGGGCGTAAGGAAGAATGCACGGTTGTAGTAGGAGGGATTTCCTCCTTTCGAGGCTGTTTCGCAGGCAATATAGCTGCCTGTAAGAGCGAGTTGGTATTCTTCAGACCATCGGCGCAGAGTCGTGATGGTTTCTCCCGTTGTAGGTTCGGCCAAGCTGCTGGTGTCCATACTGAAGCCAGTGGAGAATGTTTCCGGTAAAACAACAATCTCCGTTGTTCCACGAAGAGTTTCTAACTTCTCGCGGAGACGACGGAGATTTTCTTGTTTATTTTCCCAGACAATGTCTGTTTGCAGAATGCTTATTCGCATGACATTAATGCTTAATACCTGATTAGATATTTCCTAAATCAAAATTTTCGGGATTTTTTCCTTTAAAGTTCTTGAAGTACAGTTTTATCTCGCGCATATCCTTTTCTATGTCTCCGGTAGGCATGACAGTTTTGGTAGAGGAGATGGTCTTGGAAGGATAATCAATCCCGATAAGCATAATGGGTACTTGTGCTTTCAGTGCTATGTAATAAAAGCCTTTCTTCCAGTTTGGATTGGCTTTACGGGTTCCTTCGGGAGTGATGGCCAGATGGAAATGCTTACTGGCGGCAAACCTTTCTGTCATTTGGTCTACCAAGGAAGACTTGCGCCCCCGGTTCACCGGAATGCCGCCAACGGCTTTGAATATCACTCCAAGAGGAAAAAAGAACCATTCCTTTTTCATCATGAAGCTGGTTTTACGGCCGATGGCACCATAAAACAATTTACCGATAAATAAGTCCCAATTGGAAGTATGGGGTGCCGCACAAATTACACATTTGTCGTAGTTGGGCACCGTCACATTTGTCTTCCAGCCCAGCAGACGATAATAAATGAAGCTATAAAAGGCTTTCTTCATCTTATTTCAGTTTGCCCATTGCATTAATAATCTCGTCTACTTTTGCATTGAAGTCAGTACGAAGTTTTTTGTAGAAACCTTTTACATTTCCTGGTTCGGTATGGCTGATGCGGCTTATGAATTCATCTTGCATTTTTAGAATTTCAGCCATCAGTGTATCGGCTTTTTGTTTGTCTGTTCCAGGTACATATAAGCTATTTACAAGACACTCTGTGAATAATTCACCCGCAATATAGTTTATATTCTTTTTTAGTTCTTTTCTACTTGCCATAATCTTTACGTTTAAAATGAATAATCTGAGTTATTTTCGGTAAAGATAATGTTTTTCTTTGTTAGTGTAGAGGAAAAAAGGGTTTTTATGTGTTTTTAATTTATTACTTTTGTGGAATAATTCTACAAACTGTGGATGTATTCCACAAGGTAAAATGGAAGATGCCCCCATGAATAAAGAATTACTATCTTATCTTCTGTCTGATATATAGCTTATTAGATGTAACGGATAAGATAGTGGTGGATTGGCATCGAATTTGCTTTGATAGAAGGAAATAGGGTTAAATTTAATAGACAAACAAGCATGAAACAGTTTTTTACGAAAAAAGAATTAAAGCTGAAGAAGAAGAGGCTACTGATGATGGTTGCCTGCATGACGGTATTGTTGGCTGGTTATTTTATTCTGACTTGGCCTAAGAAGGTTGAACCGGAAGCTCCTACCGTAATCGTAGAATCTGCAGAAAAAGGAGATGTAGAGATATATGGTGAGTACGTGGGACGTATTCGTGCCCAGCAGTTTGTAGAGGTACGTGCGCGTGTGGAAGGGTATTTGGAGAATATGCTTTTTGCAGAAGGAACATATGTCACCAAGAACCAGGTGCTTTTTGTAATAAACCAGGACCAGTATAGGGCAAAGGCTGACAAAGTCCGTGCACAGTTAAAGAAGGATGAAGCGCAGGCATTGAAGGCAAAACGTGATTTGGAGCGTATCCGCCCCCTTTATGCGCAGAACGCTGCCAGCCAGCTGGATTTAGACAATGCCCAGGCTGCTTATGAGACTGCAGAGGCCTCGGTAGCGATGAGCCAGGCCGATTTGGATCAAGCTGAATTGGAATTGGGGTATACATTGGTCCGTTCTCCGCTATCGGGACATATCAGTGAAAGAAATGTGGATTTGGGAACATTGGTCGGACCGGGAGGCAAGTCCTTGCTGGCTACGATTGTGAAAAGCGATACAGTTCTGGTAGACTTCAGTATGACGGCATTGGATTACCTGAAAAGCAAGGAACGGAATATCGATATAGGGCGTCAGGACTCGACGCGTTCCTGGCAGCCGAACATTACGATTACTTTGGCGGATAATACTATTTATCCTTATAAGGGGTATGTGGACTTTGCCGAACCTCAGGTGGACCCGCAGACGGGAACATTCTCCGTACGTGCAGAAATGCCGAATCCTGACAGAGTGTTGTTGCCGGGGCAGTTTACAAAGGTGAAGCTGTTGCTGGATGTACGTGAGGGTGCTGTCGCCGTTCCTCAAAAGGCAGTTACCATTGAGAAAGGTGGTGCATATATTTTTGTGATGCGCCGGGACTCTACGGTTGAAAAGCGTTTCATTGAGTTGGGACCTGAATTTGGCAACAATTGGGTGGTTGAACGTGGTCTGGCTGCCGGAGAACAAATTGTGACGGAAGGTTTCCACAAGCTGACTCCGGGTATGAAAGTACGTGCCCAGGTTGCCGTTCCTAAAAAGGAGGAAGAACAGACGAGTGATTCTCTGAACAAGCAGGTTGTTTCCGAAACGAAGCAGACTACTCCGACTGAGAATAAATCAAAGGACAACAACCCTTCAAAGTAATGATGTTATGAAAGTAAGTTTCTTTATAGACCGCCCGGTATTCTCGGCGGTGATATCGATTGTGATTGTAATTGTCGGTATCATTGGCCTGACCATGCTGCCGGTAGACCAATATCCACAGATAACGCCTCCAGTAGTGAAAATCAGTGCTTCCTATCCGGGAGCTAGTGCATTGACTGTTTCGCAGGCGGTGGCAACCCCTATCGAGCAGGAGATAAACGGTACTCCCGGCATGCTATATATGGAGTCCAACAGTTCCAATTCTGGAGGATTTTCGGCTACGGTCACTTTCGACGTGTCTGCCGATCCGGATTTGGCTGCCGTAGAAATACAGAATCGTGTGAAACTGGCGGAGAGCCGTTTGCCGGCCGAAGTGATTCAAAACGGTATTTCTGTGGAAAAGCAGGCTCCCAGCCAGTTGATGACCATCTGTCTGACTTCCAGTGACCCGAAGTTCGACGAAATTTATTTGAGTAACTTTGCTACTATCAATGTACTCGACTTGTTGCGCCGTATCCCCGGTGTTGGACGTGTTTCCAACATTGGCAGTCGCTACTATGCCATGCAGATATGGGCGTTGCCCGACAAACTTGCCAACTTCGGACTGACGGTGCAGGATTTGCAGAATGCCCTGAAGGACCAGAACCGTGAGTCTGCTGCGGGTGTTTTGGGACAACAGCCGGTGAATGGGCTCGACATTACTATCCCTATCACTACCCAGGGACGCTTAAGTTCGGTAAAGCAGTTTGAGGATATTGTGGTCCGTGCCAATGCCAACGGTTCCATTATTCGTCTGCGCGATGTGGCTCGTGTTTCATTGGAAGCATCTTCATATAGTACGGAGAGTGGAATCAACGGTGAGAATGCTGCTGTTCTCGGTATTTATATGCTTCCCGGGGCCAATGCAATGGAAGTTGCAAAAAGCGTGAAGGCTGCTATGGAGGAAATCAGTGCAAATTTCCCTGAGGGGATGAGTTATGAGATTCCCTTCGACATGACGACTTATATTTCCGAATCCATTCACGAGGTATACAAGACGTTGTTCGAAGCGCTGATTCTGGTGGTACTGGTCGTATTTCTTTCCTTGCAAAGTTGGCGTGCGACGGTGATACCGATTGTTGCGGTACCTATTTCCCTGATTGGTACCTTCGGTTTCATGCTTATTTTCGGTTTCTCTCTGAACATACTGACTTTGCTTGGATTGATTCTCGCTATCGGTATTGTGGTGGATGATGCCATTGTGGTGGTGGAGAACGTAGAGCATCTTATGGAGACGGAGAAATTGAGCCCGTATGAAGCTACCAAAAAGGCGATGAACGGATTGGCAAGTGCCTTGATTGCTACATCATTGGTGCTCTGTGCCGTATTTGTACCGGTAAGTTTCTTGAGTGGAATCACCGGACAGTTATACCGTCAGTTTACCATTACTATCGCCGTTTCTGTGTTGCTTTCTACGGTAGTGGCCCTGACACTTAGTCCCGTCATGTGCTCGCTCATATTGAAACCCGACAATGGAAAGAAAAAGAACATAGTTTTCCGCAAAATCAATGAATGGCTGAACTTGGGCAATCACAAATATGTGGCTGTCATTAATCGGGTCATCAAGAATCCCCGCCGCTTAATGAGTGCGTTCGGGCTGGTACTGGTTGCTATTTTCATTATCCACCGGTTGGTGCCTACCAGCTTCCTGCCGGTAGAAGACCAGGGCTATTTTAAGATAGAGTTGGAGTTGCCGGAAGGTGCTACTTTGGAGCGAACCCGTGTGGTGACGGATCGTGCTGTGCAATACTTGGAGAAGAATCCCTATGTGGCCTATGTGCAGAACGTGACAGGTAGCAGTCCCCGTGTGGGTAGTAACCAGGCGCGCAGTGAGCTGACGGTTATCCTGAAACCGTGGGAAGAACGTAAGGGAATTTCCATCGATAAGATAATGGAGAATGTGGAGAAGGATTTGAAGGAATATCCCGAATGCAGGGTTTATCTTTCCACGCCTCCGGTCATTCCGGGATTGGGTACTTCGGGAGGTTTCGAAATGCAGCTTGAGGCGCGTGGAGAAGCAACGTTTGACAACCTGGTGCAGGCGGCAGATACACTGATGTATTATGCCCAGAAACATAAGGAGCTGACGGGGCTTTCATCATCCTTGCAGTCTGAAATACCGCAGCTTTATTTTGATGTGGACCGTGATAAGGTGAAAATGCTGGGTGTGCCCCTGGCGGATGTATTCTCTACCATGAAGGCTTATACCGGTTCTGTATATGTGAATGACTTCAATATGTTCAACCGTATATATAAGGTGTATATTCAGGCTGAGGCTCCTTATCGTGAGCATAAGGATAATATCAACTTGTTCTTTGTAAAGGCAAAGGACGGAGCGATGGTGCCGCTTACTTCCTTGGGAAATGCCTCTTATACCACCGGTCCGGGCAGTATCAAGCGTTTCAATATGTTTACTACTGCCGTCATCCGCGGTTCTGCGGCACAAGGTTACAGTTCCGGTCAGGCAATGGAGATTATGGAGCAGATTGCGCGTGACCACTTGCCAGACAATATTGGTCTGGAGTGGAGTGGCCTTTCCTATCAGGAAAAGAAAGCGGGAGGACAGACGGGCCTTGTGCTTACGCTGGTATTCCTTTTCGTATTCCTCTTTTTGGCTGCGCAATATGAAAGTTGGACGGTGCCTATCGCTGTATTGCTTTCACTGCCGGTTGCCGCTTTGGGTGCCTATCTGGGCGTTGTGATATGCGGATTGGAGAATGATATTTATTTTCAGATTGGCTTGGTGATGCTGGTGGGACTTGCGGCAAAGAATGCCATTTTGATTGTGGAGTTTGCCAAGGTGCAGGTCGACAAGGGAGGAGACTTGATACAGTCTGCCATCCATGCTGCCCAACTCCGTTTCCGCCCTATTCTGATGACTTCCCTCGCTTTTGTATTGGGAATGCTTCCTATGGTATTGGCAAGCGGACCTGGCTCGGCAAGCCGTCAGGCCATCGGTACGGGTGTTTTCTTCGGAATGATATTTGCCATTGTATTCGGTATTGTGCTTGTACCGTTCTTCTTTGTCCTGGTATACAAGACAAAAGCAAAAGTGCAGCATAAGATTAAGAAAGACTGATTTTAAAGACAACATTTATGAAAAGAAAGAACATATATATTATTTTGTTGCTGAGTATGTTTGCCCTTACCTCATGCAAGGTGGGCAAGAGCTATGTGCGTCCGGAGATGGCATTGCCAGATAGCCTGGCACAGCAGCAGGATAGCATGAGCATAGCCGATGAACAGTGGCAGGCGGTTTATACGGACAGCACGCTGCGTGGTTTGATAGACCGTGCTCTGGAATATAACAAAGACATGCTGATCGCAGCTTCCCGTGTCAAGGAGATGGCTGCCCAAAAACGTATCAGTGTTGCTAACCTTCTGCCGCAGCTCACCGGAAAAGTGGAGGCTGAGCGTGAGGTGGAGAATTACGGTGGTCATAGCCGTGATGTAGGCAATTCTTACGAAGCCAAGGCATTGCTCTCTTGGGAACTGGACCTTTGGGGAAACTTGAGATGGAAGAAGGTGGCTGCTGTGGCCGAATATCTGCAAAGTGTGGAGGCGCAGCGTGCGTTGCGCATGACTATCGTTGCGGAAGTGGCGCAGGCGTATTATGAGCTGGTAGCCCTTGATACGGAACTGGAGATTGTACGCCAGACACAAAAGGCGCGCGAAGAGGGAGTGCGCTTGGCCCGTATTCGTTTTGAAGGCGGGCTGACCTCGGAGACCTCTTATCAGCAGGCTCAAGTGGAGTTAGCCCGTACGGCTACGCTTGTTCCGGATTTGGAGCGCCGTATCTCTCTGAAAGAAAATGATATCTCTTTCCTTGTGGGGGAATTTCCTACCCGTATCAAGCGTGTCAATTTTCTGCAGGAACTGGATGTGCCGGAGTCCTTACCGGTAGGTCTGCCTTCGGATTTGTTGGAACGTCGCCCCGATGTCCGTGCGGCAGAGCAGCAGTTGAAGGCTGAACATGCCAAAGTGAAAGTTGCTTATACCAATATGTTCCCCCGTCTGGCCCTGACCGGACAATTTGGATTGGAAAGTGATGTGTTGTCCAATTTTCTGGAATCCCCCTATTCCTTATTGAATGGGGCGGTCTTGGCACCGCTTTTCGGTTGGGGAAAGAACCGTGCTGCACTGAAAGCGCAGAAGGCTTCTTTTGAAGCCGAAGTGCATAGTTATGAAAAGACTGTGCTGAATGCTTTTAAGGAAGCGAAGAATGCCATTGTGGATTTCAATAAGATAAAGGAGGTCTACCAACTGCGTGCCAAACTTGAACGCTCTGCCAAGGGATATGTGGATTTGGCACAGTTGCAATACATCAACGGCGTCATCAATTATATGGATGTGCTCGACGCCCAGCGTGGTTATTTTGATGCCCAAATAGGGGTAAGCAATGCCATCCGCGACGAACTTATTGCCATGGTAAATGTCTATAAGGCATTGGGGGGCGGCTGGCAAACCGAATGACGTGTGATTAAAGAAAACTGTAAGGGCGTGTATATACTATCAAATATTTCGGTACATACACGCCCTTTTTCTATAATTGGCTTATTTCATCTGGGATTCTGTATTTAGAGTCTCCTTGTCTTCTTTCTTTTTCTTTGCCTTTTCTACTTCAAGAGCTACGTTTACGGCATTCATGCCTTTAAGGCCACGTTCAAGGTCGAACGTCACAATATTGCCTTCTGTTATATCTGTCAGCACATTATTAATGTGGAAAAAGTATTTTTCGACTCCGGATAAGTCCTTGATGAAGCCGAAGCCTTTCGATTCATTGAAAAATTCGATACGTCCTCTGCGGATGACCGGTTCTTCCTTGTCTTTTTTGGGAGTTGATATGACGATTTCTTCCAGCTTTATTTCTTCTTTAGGAGTGTTTTCTGCCGGAGGAGTAGAGGTTATCATGCCGTTTTCGTCAACATAGGCAATCATATCTTCAAAGCTGCTCGCTTTGTTGGATAGCTTTTTTTCTTCTTTCTTTTTCTGTTTTTCAGCCCGTCGGGCGAGTCTTTTCTTCTCATTTTCACGCTTGTCTGCGGAGATGGATTTGGCCATGTATTTTTATTTTTTTAGTTATAAAAAAAGCAGGGGGCATTGCTACAACACCTCCTGCTTCTGTCAGTAGTTAAGAATATTAATATCTTCTAGAGTTGTAACCGCCTCTTCTGTCGCGATTGCCGCCATTGGAAGGTCTTTCTTCGCGGGGGCGTGCCACGTTTACCGAGATTTGTTTGTGGTCAAATTCAGCACCGTTCAATTCGTCAATGGCTTTCTGGCCTGCTGTATCGTCCGGCATTTCTACGAAACCAAAACCTCTGGATCTTCTTGTTTCTCTGTCTGTAATGATTCTTGCAGAAGAAACTTCTCCGTACTCTGAAAATAAATCGTTTAAGTCAGCGTCTGTTGTGCTGAAATTTAAACCTGAAATGTAAATGTTCATTTGAAATTTTAATTAATTGTAATTATTAAATTGGAGTATGGAGAATAATTATGGAAGAGACCGCCTAATAATAGTTGTATATTAAAAGAAGAACAATGCGATAACGACTCGTAACTCAAACTTTGCGACAAAGATAACACAATAAATCAGTTAATTGCTTTCTTCTCCTTTTTATTTTAGGATAAAAAACGATAAATGTCATTTTATACATTATTTCGGCTTCTCGTTTGCATATCTTACGAAAAAAAGCGAAATTTGCGACGCTTTTAAACGGAACTTTACTAACACCTTTAAATAATTAAGAGAAATGACTAAAAGTGCATTGCAAATTGCAAGGGCTGCCTATCAGCCCAAACTTCCGAAAGCGCTGAAAGGAACTGTTAAGGCTGCAGAAGGCGCAGCTACTCAGTCTGTTGCTGACCAGGAAGAAATCAAGAAATTGTTCCCCAACACGTACGGAATGCCTTTGATTAAGTTTGAAACTACCGATGAGGCGGTTGACTTCCCCGCAATGAACGTGGGTGTTATCCTTTCCGGTGGACAGGCTCCCGGCGGCCACAATGTGATTTCCGGTATTTTCGACGGTATCAAGAAGCTGAACAAAGACAGCAAATTGTATGGCTTTATTCTGGGTCCTGGCGGCTTGGTTGACCATAATTATATGGAACTGACTGCTGACATCATTGATGAATACCGCAATACGGGTGGTTTTGACATCATAGGTTCGGGCCGTACAAAGCTGGAAAAGGAAGAACAGTTTGAGAAAGGTTATGAAATCCTGAAGGAACTCGGCATCAAGGCACTGGTAATCATCGGTGGCGATGACTCCAACACCAATGCTTGCGTACTGGCTGAATACTATGCTGCCAAGAATTATGGTGTGCAGGTAATCGGTTGTCCCAAGACCATCGACGGTGACTTGAAGAATGATATGATTGAAACTTCTTTTGGTTTCGATACAGCTTGCAAGACTTACTCTGAAGTAATCGGCAACATCCAACGTGACTGTAACTCTGCCCGTAAATACTGGCACTTTATTAAGTTGATGGGACGTTCTGCTTCTCATATCGCTTTGGAATGTGCATTACAGGTACAGCCCAATATGTGTATCATCTCTGAAGAGGTTGAAGCGAAGGATATGTCTTTGGACGATATTGTGACCAACATTGCCAAGGTCGTTGCCGAACGTGCAGCCCAGGGTAACAACTTCGGTACGGTTCTTATCCCCGAAGGATTGGTTGAATTCATCCCGGCCATGAAGCGTCTGATTGCTGAGTTGAACGACTTCCTTGCTGCCAATGCAGAAGAGTTTGCTCAAATTAAGAAATCTCACCAACGCGATTATATCATCCGTAAACTTTCTCCGGAGAATGCGGCCATCTACGCAAGCTTGCCCGAAGGCGTGGCTCGCCAGTTGTCTCTGGACCGCGACCCGCACGGAAACGTACAGGTATCTCTGATTGAAACAGAAAAGTTGCTGTCCGAAATGGTTGGCACTAAGCTGGCTCAGTGGAAAGAAGAGGGCAAGTTCGTAGGCAAGTTTGCTGCACAGCACCACTTCTTCGGTTACGAAGGACGTTGCGCTGCTCCGTCTAACTTCGACGCTGACTACTGCTACTCTTTGGGTTATGCAGCATCTGCATTGATTGCTAACGGAAAGACCGGTTACATGTCTTCTGTACGCAACACGACTGCTCCTGCCGAAGAATGGATTGCAGGCGGTGTGCCCATCACTATGATGATGAACATGGAACGTCGCCACGGTGAAATGAAGCCGGTTATCCAGAAGGCTCTGGTGAAGCTGGACGGTGCTCCGTTCAAGGCATTCGCGGCTCAGCGCGACCGTTGGGCTATGGAAACAGACTATGTTTATCCGGGTCCTATCCAGTACTTCGGTCCGACAGAAGTTTGCGACCAGGCTACGAAAACTTTGCAGCTGGAGCAGGCTAAATAAGTTGACGCATCAACAAGTTGACAATAAAACGGAGGGGCGGTTCATTCCGCCCTTTCTTTTCATTTACTCATGGCAACCAAGACCTCCACAAATACCCGGCGTAAAACTACTGCCGCACGTCGTTCTTCCTCTCTGCGGAGCAAGAAGAAAACGCAGCCGCGTACCATGCCCGTATGGTTGCGCAATCTTTTGGCGGTCTGTATCATTCTTGTTTTTTCTACCGGCTTTTACTGGTTTTTCATTCGTCCTTATGCTTATCGCTGGAAGCCTTGTTATGGCCAGAAAGGTTACGGTGTATGTATGCCTTGCAACTATGAGGTGCATGGCATAGACATATCCCACTATCAGGGAAAGATAGATTGGGAACTCTTGACACATAATAGAGAAGCCAAATTTCCCATCCACTTTATTTTTCTGAAAGCTACCGAAGGCGGCGACCATGGTGACGATACGTTTACGCAGAACTTCGGCCAGGCGCGTAAATACGGTTTTATCCGTGGTGCCTATCATTATTTTATCCCTAAGACCGATGCCCACAAGCAAGCCGATTTCTTTATCCGTACCGTGCAGCTGGCAAAGGGAGACCTGCCTCCCGTACTCGATGTGGAGACTACCGGCAAGCAGTCACCGCAGGAACTTAAAGCGGCAGTCAAGACTTGGCTGGATAGGGTAGAAGCGCATTACGGCGTAAAGCCCATTCTTTATACTTCCTATAAATTCAAGAAACGCTATCTCAGCGATTCCATTTTCAATGCTTATCCTTATTGGATAGCCCATTATTATGTAGATTCCGTGCGCTATGAGGGCAAGTGGCACTTTTGGCAGCACACCGATGTAGGCACTGTGCCCGGTATCGAAGAAGAGGTGGATTTGAACGTCTTTAATGGTACGATGGAGGAACTTTTGGAGCTTACGTTGAAAACTCCTTGTATAGAACGCTAAAGGTCAACTTTAGCTTCCTGATATTGACCTTTAGCTTCTTAGTATAGACCTTTATTATTTCTGGAATTTCACCGCTGCCCATCGGTTCTTCTCACGGTGGTGGACAAGGTGCAGCCCGTTGCGTTCGGCTTCTTCGCGGATGACGGGAATGTCATCTATGTAGAAACCGCTCATCAACAGCTCCGCACCGGGATTCATGCGGGCTATGTAGTGCTTCATATCTGCCAGGAGGATATTACGGTTGATGTTGGCGATAACCATATCAAACGGACCTTTGCTTTCCAGAGAGGAGGCATCACCTTGGGATACTGTAATGTTATCCACTCCATTCAATTCTATATTTTCGAGGGAGTTGCGCACGCACCATTCATCTATGTCGATAGCTGTACAAGGAGAGGCTCCACGCATGCGTGCCAGTATGGCAAGGATGGAAGTTCCGCAACCCATATCGAGCAGTGATTTGCCTTGCAGGTCACTGTCCAGCAGTTCGCCGATGATGAGGCTGGTGGTCTCGTGGTGTCCCGTGCCGAATGCCATCTGCGGATTGATGACGATGTCATATTCAGCTTGGGGAACATCATTGTGGAAAGTGCTGTGGATGACACAGCGGTCTCCGATGACGATGGGCTGGAAGAAGTTCTTTTCCCATTCTTCGTTCCAGTCTTTATCTTCGGCTTCCACATAACTGTATTCTATTTGTGTGTCGGGCAGGGGAAAGTCGGCAAGTGCCTCTTTGAGGACGGTTTCGCTATAAAGTTCTTTCTGTATGTAAGCGGTGATGCCGTGGGCCTGCTCGACAAAACTTTCAAAGCCGGCTTCGCCCAAGACGCCGGAAAGTACATCGTTGACTATTTCTGTACACGGAACGGTGCGGAATGTAAATTCTAAATATTTCATCGGAATATGATTGTTTGTTAAATACAGAATATGATTCTTAGAAGCAAACCTGTTTCTGCGTATATTTGTTTATCTTTTTGCAAAGATAATGCAAACCGGGGGTAGAATAAAACGAACGTGCTCTTTTTTTATCCGGCAGGGCCTTTGATTTATTGAATGATAGGGTATTTAGGGAATTCCCTATAAATCTTTGGGGAAAATCTGCTGCATGGGATAAAATCCGGCGTTATCTTTGTGACGTGAAGAAATAGATAAACGTAAAATCCATAAACCAAACTAATATGAAAAAGATTGTTTTTTTATCGCTTTTTGCCTTGTGCCTCCCATGGACACTGGTGGCACAAAGTATAGATGACGACCTTTACTACACTCCTTCCAAGAATAAGGAAGAGAAAAAAGAAGAGGTGAAGCAGGAGAAGAAAGTAGCTGCTCCCGTAGAAGAGATTGTAGTAAAGTCGAATGCGCCGACCACTATTTATTCATCGCCGGGAAGCACTACTGTTGTAGTAAAAGACCGTAAGGGGAAAATCCGCGATGTGGACGAATATAACCGTCGTTACGATTCCCG
The DNA here is from genome assembly GCF_003602965.1 of Bacteroides sp. AF25-5LB. Taxonomy (NCBI): domain Bacteria; kingdom Pseudomonadati; phylum Bacteroidota; class Bacteroidia; order Bacteroidales; family Bacteroidaceae; genus Bacteroides; species Bacteroides sp. AF25-5LB. Next base: position 84,413 of record NZ_QTMC01000013.1, on the reverse strand, counting down.
CGACAATGATTTCGTGATGGAGAACGATACCCTTTACATCAATGAAAAAGAAGATGACGGCCTGGACGGCGAATGGGTGAACGGTGAGTTCGAGGGTTCGCAGGATGATTACGAGTATGCTACCCGTATTATCCGTTTCCGCAATCCCCGTTATGCCATCAGCATCAGCAGCCCACTGTATTGGGATGTGGTCTATGGCTTGAATTCCTGGGATTGGAACGTGTACACCGATGGTCTGTATGCATACGCTTTCCCGACATTTACCAATCGTTTGTGGTGGGACTGGCGCTATAACTCTTATGGTTGGGGCGGCTATCCTTACTATGGCTGGGGATGGAACAGCTGGTACGGTCCGAGTTGGAGTTTCAGCTGGGGCGGCTGGTACGGCGGTGGTTGGTGGGGACACCATCATCATTACCACCACCACCACTATTATCCTGGATGGTATCATGGAGGCGGTGGCCATTGGGGAAATGCATATACCAATAGACGTTCTTACGGTTCGAGCCGTTCTTCTTATGCCGGAAACAGAGTATCGTCCTCTACTTCCCGCCGTTCTTCTGCTGTAAATGGAGGGCAGGCTGTACGTCGTAGCAGTACAACTTCCGGTCAAGTGAGACGTAGCAGTACCGGTACGTCAACCCGTCGGGTGGTAGGTACAAGAAGTTCGTCTACAGTTCGTTCAAGTTCTTCTGCAACTCGCTCAAGTGTAAACCGTTCGAGTGCGGCTTCTACTCGCCGTTCCACTTACACCCGTCCAAGCAGTACACGTAGTAGTTCATATAATAGTAGTGTAGAAGGAGTTCGTAGCAGTCGTTCTTCCGGTATACGTTCTTCTGTTGGAACTTCCACTCGTAGCAGGACTTCATCGACTTATAACAGAGGTTCAAGCGCCGCACCGACACGCAGCTACTCCAATGACAACAATCGTAGCAGCAGTCGTTCATATTCTGCTCCTGTACGTTCGTCCGGTAGCACCCGTTCTTCTTCCAGCTTTTCTTCCGGTGGTGGCTCACGTTCCAGCTACTCAAGTGGCGGCGGTGTCAGTCGTTCCAGTGGTGGTTCCAGAAGAAGGTAAGTATAAGCATGTTTTAATTTAACAAGACTAAGAATTATGAAGAAGATAATCATGATAGCCCTTGCTATGTTTACAGTTGTAGGCGCGGGGGCACAGACAATATATGATGCAACGAATATTGCACAAAAGGAATTGAATGGAACCGCCCGTTTTGTCGGAATGGGCGGAGCTATGGGAGCATTGGGTGGTGATATTTCTACCATAGGAACCAATCCTGCCGGTATCGGTATTTATCGTAGTAATGATGCCATGCTTACCTTTGGCTATTCAATGACGGGTACAGAAAGCAATTATGTAGGCAATAAATTTGAAATGAATAAAAGTCGCTGGAGTTTTGATAATGCCGGCTTTGTGATAGCTTCGAAGATAGGTAATCATACTCCTTTGCGATATGTGAATTTCGGTTTCAATTACCATAAGTCGAAGTCGTTCTATAAGAATATGACGATGCAGGGGTTGATGGGAAGCATAGATAATCAATATGTATCTCAAGTGCGTAGTATGGCACAACAGGCTACGGATGCAGCTTATGCGTTCTATCATCGTCCTCAATATGATTATCCGGATCAAGGAGATTATTTGGACTATGGTCGCAAGGATATTTATCAACATAATTATGCTGGATGGCTGGGGACTATGGGGTATCAAGGTGCACTTGTTCTTGAAGATATAGAAAGTGAGGACTATAATACTTATCTTCCTTATATTCCTTCCGAAGCGGATGCTTATTTCTTGTCTCGTGAGCGTGGCGGTGTTGACCAGTATGACTTCAATGTTTCATTCAATGTAAATGACCGCTTCTACTTTGGCGTTACTCTTGGAGCCTATGATGTGGATTACAACAAATATTCTCTCTATGATGAAATGTATGCCTATACATTGGAAGGAGACACACATGTTTATGATGACGAAGGTTATTCCTTGGAGAGCTTTAATCGTATACATGGTTCGGGTTTCGACTTTAAATTCGGCGCCATTTTCCGGCCAATTGAAGATTCTCCGCTTCGTATAGGTTTAGCTGTGCATACTCCTATCTATTACAAACTGACTTATACTACGGGGGCATTGCTGACTTCGGATTTGTATTTGCCTGATAATGCAGGGAATGAACATCTTACCCGTACAACTGTAGATACTTATTCTGCATTGGGCGGTAGAGACATGGATCGTGATTTTAAGCTGCAAACTCCGTGGGTGTTTAACGCCAGTTTGGGCTATACGGTAGGTAATTATCTGGCTTTAGGAGCTGAATACGAATATGAGGATTACTCAAGCATGAAGTTCAAATATCTTGAAGGTGATGAGATGGCATGGGAAACGGGTGAGGCTGACCTCTGCATGAAGGGGGTAAGTACGCTTCGTTTAGGAGCAGAATACAAGCCGATACCTGCTTTCTCTTTGCGTGCCGGTTACAATTACAGTACTGCAGCCTATAAAAAGGATGCTATTAAGGCATTGCCTTCCAATTCTATAAATACAGATACGGATTTTGCCAATAGCAAATCGATGAATACTTTCACTTTAGGTATCGGTTATCGCTTTTCTTCGTTTTATGCGGATTTGGCTTATAAATTCGATACTTATAAATCTGATTTCTATCCGTTTTATAATGATATAAATGGCTTGGTAACACCGCCAACAACGGAAGTTACCAACACTCGCAGTAAAGTGCTATTTACATTGGGCATGCGTTTTTAGAAGAACAATTTTCATTGCAGATAACCTTTCATTGTCAATACCTTAGGGTATAAAAGAACTCCCCGGAATGTACAAATACATTTCGGGGAGTCTTGTGTTATAGGGGAGGGATTACAGATACCATGCCACGCCAAATGAATAGGGAGATACTTCCGGTCCCTTGTCTTTCTGGAATAATCCGTATGTGGAGTAGCGCAGGTAAATGCCGATATTACCATAACCGGCTTGTGCCAGCAGGTTTATGCCGACGGGCTGCACATACATACCTTTGCCTACGGTTTTCTTCTTGCCTCCGTTGATGTGTGAGAATGACTTCACGCTGTGACGTATCTCAAATTCGGGACCGGCATTGAAGAACACTTTGTTTCTTCCCACTCTTTGCTGCCATTCCATCAATACGGGTACACGGAAGAAGAAATGGCGCAGACGGCTTTTGCTGTAGCTGGTCTCTTCATTTCCTGCGGTGAAAATACTGGTTCCATTTTCCTTTAGTAAAGCATAGTTACCGTCGATATTGAAAGAACGGTATCCCCAGCTGACTCCCAGGTTGATTCCCCAATGCGGATTCTTCTTGAAGTTGTGATATACGGAGAGGATGTTGAAGCCGAATTCCCATGACTTGGATAAGTCGAGTCCCATCTTGTCGCTTGCTCCGAAGGAGAGGAAGTCGTCAGCCAGCCGGCTGTAGCCGATGAATAGACCGGAACAGTGCGGTTCGTAAGCATTGTACCTTCTCTTTTTGGGGATGAATGGCAGGGCATCGAGGAAAGTACGCTTGTCTGCATCCACCTTCTCGAGATAGACTCCTTCGTAGATTTGCACTTCTTTTTTCTCGCCGTCTTCCAACTGCTCTTCGTACACCTTGATGCGCATGTCTCCTTTTCCTTTCCGGATGATGATGGAGTCGCCTTGTGTCTGTACTGTAGCTTTCTGTTCAGGGTCAGTCTGTTGTTGTGCTGCCATGCGGCCGGCCGGCACAGCAAGCAGGCAGGCCAAAATCATAATTCTGGTTTTCATATCGTATATTGTTTTTAGTGTTATTCCGATTTGTAAAGCATATCCATCATTTCCTTTTCACTGAGCAGACCCTCTATGTAAATCAAAGTGCCCATGGAGTCTTTTCCTATCTTGAAAATGATGTAGCGGTTCAGCTTCTTTCCATTGCGTTCCACCTCTTTCAGTTGGTAATAAGCGCTGCGCAGCACACCGCTTTCCATTACCTCCTGCGCCTTCTTTGCGTTATCTTGCTTGTCGTGTACAATGGCCTGCTGAATTTCCCGGCGATAGGGGGATACATTCTTGAACACAAGGCTCTTGTAGGTAGTCATGCGGTAAGATTTCAGGATACTGCCGTTCAGTTCTACCCTGGTCACGTCCTTTTGCTCGCCATACTTGCTGAATAGGTCGGCTATTTGCAGTCTCTCTTGTGCATGTACAAAGGCTGGCAGGCAAATCAGCAGGGAAAAGAGGCACAGACTACGTATGCAAATCAGTATAGATGTTTTCATAACCTTGTTATATTAGTGTTGAAACAGTAAGTTGCTTAAATCTTCATCCGTGAAGCTGGCGTTCTGCAGGGCTTCTAGTGCTTTGGCTTCCACCAGTTTCTCGTCTGTATACCGCTGGCCGTCGATGACGACATAATTTTCGGGAACACCGGAAAGCGGAAATATAATCTTAGCTACCCCGAGAAGCAGGAGCAATCCGGCGGCAATGCCGCTGACAGCATAGAATGTGCGATAGAGACGGAAAGGCTTCCGCTGTGCGGGTACTTCCTTTGCCGATTCTGTTGTTACGGATTTTTCCTCTGTCGGTTCTGCCATTGAAGTTGCTTCCCGGTTCAGATAAGCGAATAGGGGGCGGTACGTTTGCAGGTGCTCCGGCACTTCCTCTTCGGTAAAGAAACGGCGCAGTTCACGCTCTTCTTCGCAGGAAGTTTCCCCTTCGAAATATTTATCCAGCAGTTCATCTATCTTCATGGCTCATTTCTCCTTTCTTTTCTTTCTTGTATGGTTCGCAGGTAAACGTCTCTCACTTTCTTCCGGGCTCTTGACAGATTGCTGCGGATGGCTTCCGGTCCGCATCCCGTGATTTCGGCGATTTCGTCCGTTTCGTATCCTTCGATGTCCTTCATCCGCATGATGGTGCGTTGAAGATTGGGCAGCGAGTCGATGATTTCGTGCATCAGACGGATTTCATCTTTGATTTCCAACAGCCGTTCCGGTGTTCCGGTGGGGGATGCCGCCTGCACTATGTCGAGAGATAGGGTGTCGTTGCGTTTGTAGCGCCACATATCTATACAGATGTTGTGCGTCAACGTCATGGCAAATGCTTCGATGCTCCGGTATTGCTCCAGTTCAAGCCTTTTGTTCCATAGCTTGAGCAGTACCTCCTGGACGGCATCTTCTGCATCCTCCGGTTCGTCGGTCAACTTCCGTGCATAGTTCAACAGCTTGGCACGGAGTGGAAGAACGGTTATTTTGAATTCTTTGAGTTCCATTTACACAGATAAGACGAATGGGAAATACAAACGTGACATTGTAAAGTGAAAAAAGTTGGAATAAAAAAAGGGACTTACTAACATTAGCAGTCCCTTTTCTTCACATTACTATAAAAGTATAGGATTATTTCTTGAAATAGCGGTTGTACAGACCTTCGAAACCTTTACCGTGACGGGCTTCGTCCTTAGCCATTTCGTGAACGGTGTCATGGATAGCGTCGAGGTTCAATGCTTTGGCACGGGTAGCGATACGCTTCTTGTCTTCGCATGCACCTGATTCTGCGTTCATTCTCTTCTCGAGGTTAGTCTTGGTGTCCCATACGCAGTCACCCAGCAGTTCAGCGAATTTAGCAGCGTGTTCTGCTTCTTCCCAAGCGTAACGCTTGAAAGCTTCTGCAACTTCGGGATAACCTTCACGGTCTGCCTGGCGGCTCATTGCCAAGTACATACCAACTTCTGTACATTCGCCCATGAAGTGGTTGTTCAGGTCCTTAATCATTTCGTCGTCGCAACCTTTGGCTACGCCGATTACGTGTTCGTCGGCAAATACCAACGGGCCGTCAGCTGTTGCTTCTTCAACTTCTACGAACTTGCTTGCGGGAGCTTTACACAATGGGCACTTTTCGGGAGCTGCATCTCCTTCGTATACGTAACCGCATACAGTACATCTAAATTTTTTCATTTTCTCTCAGATTTTAATTAGTTGAATTAGTTATTCTTTGTTGTTCTTAAACGTTCTTCTTCTATGCAATGTTTACAGATTCCTTTATAATAGTAGTGGATTTCCTGCACATCATGTCCGTCCATATCCATGTCGACTACCTTCTTGATGCTATTATTGCACATCAAGTCATAAATCTTTCCACAACGTTTACACAAAAAGTGACCGTGCGGACTGGTATCGGCGTCATAACACGTATTGCGCTCGTCAATGGTCAGAGTCAGTGCGGCACCTTGCTCGCTTAGTAGTTTCAAGGTATTGTATACCGTTGTCTTCGACAGTGTCGGTATGGAGGGAGACAATGCCGTATATATTTCATCCACCGTGGGATGCGTACGATGCTCCATCAGGTAGTTCATAATGGCTATGCGCTGCACTGAAGGCTTAATGTTATGATTCTGCAATCGTTTTACTACATCCATGCCAACTTGATATTCAAACTTGTAATTATTACATTTTTAATTCTTTTGCAAAGGTAAGAAGTTCCTATAATTCTCCAAAAGATTTCCGGAAAATTTTTAGTTGCGGTCATTAAAATTGTTTATATGTGTTCCTCTTCTTGTAGGTAGGTTGCCGTATTTTTGTCATAAAAGCGAAGATAGGATGCACCCGGCTTTAGTCAGTTTCTCGTGCCGATATAGAGAAAACGTTTTTCTCTTATCTCTCTTAATCAGAATTTTGCCGTATCTTTGCATCGAATAAATAATATAACATCCTTATGAATTACGGATATGTAAAAGTAGCGGCGGCTGTGCCCCGTGTCAAGGTGGCTGACTGTAAGTTCAATGCCTCAGAGATTGAAAAAGAGATTATTATAGCCGACGGGAAAGGTGTGCAAATCATAGCTTTTCCGGAGTTATGCATTACCGGATATACCTGTGGCGACCTCTTTGCCCAGCAACTTCTGCTCGAAGAGGCGGAAATGGGGCTGATACAGATTCTGAACAATACGCGCCAGATGGATATTATTTCGATATTGGGCATGCCCGTTGCACTGAACGGTGTGTTGTTGAATGCGGCGGTTGTCATTCAGAAGGGGAAAGTGCTGGGCATTGTTCCGAAGACTTATCTTCCCAATTATAAGGAATTTTATGAGAAACGCTGGTTTACTTCCGCTTGTGATGTGGCGGAAAACAGTGTGCGCCTTTGCGGGCAGATTATTCCGATGGGGAGAAACCTGCTGTTCGAAACAGCGGATACCACTTTCGGAGTGGAGATATGCGAGGATTTGTGGGCGCCCATACCGCCTAGCTCGACGCTGGCACTGCAAGGTGCGGAAATCTTGTTCAATCTTTCGGCTGACAATGAAGGCATTGGCAAGCACAATTATTTGCGCTCGCTCATCAGCCAGCAGTCAGCACGTTGCATTGCCGGTTATGTGTTCAGCTCATGCGGTTTCGGAGAATCCACTACGGATGTGGTGTTTGCCGGTAACGGGTTGATTTATGAGAACGGGACTCTGCTGGCGGCAAACGAACGTTTTTCTTTCGACGGGCAGGTGGTTGTCAGCGAAATTGACGTGGAACACTTGCGCATGGAGCGCCGGGTGAATACGACTTTTGCCGCCTGCCATGCAAATTGTGCTTCGGAGCTTCCGGTACGAATCTCTACGGAGTATGTCAACAGCAAGGATTTGAATCTGACGCGTACTTTTGAACCGCATCCGTTTGTCCCACAGGGGGCGGCGCTGGACGAGCGTTGTGAAGAGATATTTTCCATTCAGGTGTCCGGACTGGCGCAGCGGCTGGTGTATACCAAGGCGAAGAGTGCCGTTATCGGCATCTCGGGCGGACTGGACTCTACGCTGGCGTTGCTGGTTTGCGTAAAGACTTTCGATAAGTTGGGATGGTCCCGCCAGGGCATCATCGGCATCACTATGCCGGGCTTCGGGACGACCGACCGCACTCATACGAATGCCATTGACTTGATGAATTCCCTCGGTGTGACCGTCCGCGAAGTCAGTATCAAGGAGGCCTGCGTACAGCATTTCAAGGATATAGACCATGACATCCATGTGCACGACGTGGTTTACGAGAACGCGCAGGCACGGGAGCGTACCCAAATCCTGATGGATATTGCCAACCAGACCTGGGGAATGGTCATCGGTACCGGCGACCTTTCGGAACTTGCCTTAGGATGGGCCACTTACAACGGCGACCACATGTCGATGTATGGTGTGAACGCCGGCGTCCCCAAGACTCTGGTGAAGCACTTGGTGAAATGGGTGGCGGAGCATGATATGGACGATGCTTCACGTGCTACCTTACTCGACATTGTGGATACTCCCATCAGCCCGGAACTGATTCCGGCAGATGAGAACGGTAATATCCAGCAGATTACCGAGGACTTGGTGGGTCCGTATGAGCTTCACGACTTCTTCCTTTATTACTTCCTGCGTTGCGGTTTCCGTCCTTCCAAGATATTTTTCCTGGCAGCACGCACATTCAAGGGGATGTATGATGAAGAAACCATCAAAAAATGGTTGCAGACTTTCTGCCGTCGTTTCTTCAACCAGCAGTTCAAGCGCTCCTGCTTGCCGGATGGTCCGAAGGTGGGCAGTATCTCTCTGAGCCCGCGCGGCGATTGGAGAATGCCGAGCGATGCTTCGTCGGAGATGTGGCTAAGGGAGGTGGAAGGACCCTAATTCTTTACTTCGGGTATGCCGTAATATCGATATGGGTATTTGATGACTGCATCTTGTTTGCATTCTTGCTGCATGTGTTTTGCAGTGCGACTGCAAACGTGTTGCAGTATCACTGCATAACTGTTGCAGTCGTACTGCATATCGGTGTGCAGCGCCACTGCAACGGCTTTGCAGTGGCACTGCAAAATGTATGCAGGATTTTGCAGTAATAAGCTGTTGATTAATAAGTAGTTGTAAAAGTAGGGATATGCTGCGTGTATGGAAAAGTGCAGCTTAGTTTCGTTTCCCGTAGTATCGTTTGTAGATTTTCTTGTATTCCTTTCCCTTTTTGAAACTATCCAGCCATGTGTTGAGGCTGTCCAGCAGGATAGGGGACTGTTTGCTTACCCCCCAGGAATAGAATTGCGTGAAGCTGATGGCGGTATTGATGTCTATTTGAGGAATACTGTCGGCTGCGGTACGGGCAATGCTTTCGTCGCATACGGCATAGTCGATGTCTCCGTGGGCTACCAAGGTAATCAGTTGTTCGGGACCGTACTTTTCTATCTCCTCAACGTAGATGGTGTCGCCTATTTCATTTCCCAGGTTGCGGATGCGTAGTATGGAAGGGGAGCCTTTCACTACGTGCAGTGTCTTGCCCGCCAGGTCCAGTTGGCTTTTGATGAACAGTGATGAGTCGGGAACATTCTCGAGCTTGCGCTGCACCAGCACTTGCTTGTTCAATACGATGGGGGTGGTAAGCAGTAAGGAGTCTTTCAGCTCGCTGGTGGCAAGGATGCCGTAGGCAATCACGTCATATTTCCCATCGGCCAGGCCTTCTAGCCGCTTGTTGAAGCTCATTTCCGGTGATATGGCAGCTTGCAGTCCGTGGTCGCGTGCAAAAGCTTCTATCAGCTCGTAGTGGAAACCGGACAAGGTGTCATCATCCACATAGAAGCTGATGGAGTTGTATTCCGTCGAAGCATGTATGATGCCTTCGGCAGCTATTTCGGCATAGTCGCGCGGATGACCTTTCGGCTTTTCTTCTTTCTTGATGAGATAGTGGGCTATGAGAGCCGCTGTAATCCCCAGAAATGCGTATTTGAGCAGTCTGCTTTTCGTCATACGCCCATCTGTTAGTCATAGAAGTTCCATGAGACACCAATCTTGAACAGGCGCGGATTGATGGGGTAGTGCGGCACCAGGAAGGAATTGGCACTTCCCATACCTGCGTTGACATGATACATCATGGCAAAGATACGCGTCCGCTTCAAGTGCAGGTTGGCATATACGTTTACGATGGGGTAACCGCCTATTTCCACCAAGTCGTCCGTAGGTTGCAGATGGAATTGCTGGACGCCGGGTGCATAGGCGGGTGCGTTGTACTTGGTGAAGTAACGGACATCGGCACCCAACTGAACGGTTAGCACCTTCTTGGCGAGTTTGGCCAGTATGTAGAAGTTATGGTAGAGCGAGAGTTGGGGCAATGGAAGTACTGTTTCATTGCTCGTCTTCTGCCAGGTCACTTCGTTGTCCAGGTGGAAGATACCGAGGCGGAAGTCTTGTTTCAGCGTAGCAGACAGCACTTGTATGTTGCCTCCGTTCTGTTCGGGCAGGGCGCTTTGGTTGAAGTAGGTGTAGTTCTTGATATTCTCTACACCGGCACGGAGATTGGTTCCCCAACGAGAAATGTTCAGTTCGCCTTCCACACGCGTGCGGAATTCTTTGTCCATGTTGTCATTGTCCCAGTTGTAGTGGTTGGAGTGATAATGGCGCATATAGAAGGAAGGAAGCGTGTTGCTCACATAACCGCGGGCGTAGAAGTTCACCGTATCTTTCCATAGACGGAAGTTCAGGTCCAGATTGGCGTTGACACGGAACTGCCCGATGGCTTTGTCTACCAAGCCCACTTCACCGTTTACGTTGTAGTGTAGCAGTTTGCCTTCGCGCTTGGCGAGTTCGCCACCCAGAAAGATTTCCTGCTCGGTGTAGCGGATGCGGCGCATGTCGGTAAGCGTGTCCGTGTTCATCAGGTCGTACCGGCTAAACTTGTGGGAGATATAAGCCGTAAGTCCGGCTTTGGCATATTTGTTGAAGCCCTCCAGCAAGGCTATTCCGAACACGTTCTTTACACTGAATGCAGTGGTAGAGTCGTTACTGTAATTCTTGTAAAGTTTGTAGTCTTCCGGGAAGAATCCTTCGGGCTCGCTTCCCGAACGGAATTGGTGCCGCGACCGTTCTACTTTCAGGGTATGGATAAAGCTGGTGACGGGGACGAACTCTTCTTCGAAAAGTGAGTCGTTGTCTGCGGTAGAAACAGACGGCAAGCTGTCATTGACGGCTGCAAGTGTGCCGACCGATTTTGATGCTATGCTGTCGTTTGGCAATGCTATGTCGTTGTTCGAAGCGGATATTTTGGCTTCGGAGGACGGGGAGGAAGAAGCTTGGGGTGCGGATTCCGTCGGTTTGCCTTCCTGTGTGCTCCGTACTTTCCGCGTAAAACCAAGACGATAGCGCTGTGTCAGATAGATATAAAAATCCTTGTTGCGGTTGGAACTCCGTTCCAATTTGACCGGTATAGTGGTGGATTCATACTCTTTCTTTCCTCCAGACATGTTTTCGGGACGGGTGATGTATTGGTCGTCTGCAATACCGCCGTTTTCGTTCATTTTCAGGAAGAAATTGTTGTAGACTGCTTGTACCTGATATTTTTCACCGATATAGCTACCGAACAGACCTGCATTGAAGTGCGAGGTGGACTGGTTCTGGTAATAACCGCGCCCGTACAGATAGTCGATGTTAAAGCCAAATGCCAGCTGTTTGTTGACGTTGACGGAGAAGTAGGACTTGAAGCGTTCTTCACCGTTCACTTTGTTGCCGGCCTTGTAGTAGGTAAGATTGGTGTAAGGCACGTTGCTGTTAGTGAAAAGCACCTGGTCGGGACGTATGAAAAAACTCGAAAAGGGAGCCATGAAGATGGTGGGTTCGCTTTCCTCTCGTTCGAAGAACAGACGTGAGAGACGTGGAGAACCTAAATTCCCCAAGTAATTGTAGTGGCCGAACATTCCTTCCACCAGATTGGTACTCTGGAAGTTGAGGCTGGCTGTATCGGCAGGTATGATGGTACGGTTGCCTAGTGTCTCACTTAGTTTCCACATGTAAAGCTTTGGCGGAAGACTTTGAATCTCAGTATTGGTACTGTCTTCCAGATTGTCCGGCTGGGTATTCGGGTCAATCTGGTTACCGAACCGGTCGCGATTGTTCATTGGGTTTAAGGTGTTTTGCGCCATAGCCCCCCATATCCCTATAACGGACAGAAATATATATGTCAGTACAATTCGTCTCATAATTAGGCGCAAAGATACAATAAAAAATTATTTGCTTACTGAATTCAGCCTTTTTTGCTTCTTTTAAAATGTCTTGTTTTCTGTTTTGCCCTATACTGCTTCCGGTTCTCTGCCCTTGAATCCATGCTTTGGGGGCTTGAAATGAAATAAGCCCTTGCAATAAATCAATATCACAAGGGCTTATCCGCTTTCCTTTATCTCTTATTCTGGCGTAAAGTTCCTCCTCTTATGGGGGAGTGGCTTTACACAGCCTTTCATTTCATTTCCTGAATAAGTTCCATTCCTTTCTTGATAGCTTCTTCGTTCATCGGTATCAAGTGGTGGTGGCGTTCGGGCAGTGTCTTCTTCAATCCTCTGAGTACACTGTCCAGTGTAACCATCGGCTTGATTTTCAATAATCCACCCAATACAATCATGTTGAACGCCTTGGCATTGTTCATTTCATTGGCGGCATCCATGGCGTTGATGCGGTAAACGTGGATGTCCTTGCGCGTCGGCGGGTTGATGATGCCGTAACCGTCGTAGATGAGTACGCCTCCGGGTTTTACCTTGCTTTCGAATTTCTCCAGTGACGGCTGGTTCAGGATGATGGCAGCATCGTACTTGCTCAAGATGGGTGAGGATATTTTCTCGTCACTCACGATGACTGTTACGTTGGCTGTACCACCACGTTGTTCCGGTCCGTAAGCCGGCATCCAAGTCACCTCTTTGCCTTCCATCAATCCGGAATATGCCAAAATCTTTCCCATGGACAATACACCTTGTCCACCGAAGCCTGCTATAATGATTTCTTCTTTCATTGTTCTTCTGTCTTTAGCATGATTATTTATCTTTCAGGTCGCCCAGCGGATAGAAGGGGAACATGTTCTCTACCATCCATTCATTGGATTTCGCAGGAGACATCTTCCAGCCGGAGTTACAGGTGGAGACGATTTCCACAAGGTTGGAACCTTTGCCTGCCATAGAGTTCTCGAATGCTTTGCGGATGGCCTTTTTCGCTTTGCGGATGGCAGGAACAGACTGTACGCTTTGGCGTGTCACATAAGCGGTGCCTTCCAGTTGTGCAGCAATATCGGCCATCTTCAGCGGATAGCCGTGCAGATGCACGTCGCGTCCGTAGGGGCAGGTAGCAGTCTTCATGCCTACAAGGGTAGTGGGAGCCATTTGTCCCCCGGTCATACCATAGATGGCATTGTTGATGAAGATGATGGTGATGTTTTCGCCGCGGTTCAAGGCGTGGATGGTTTCGGCAGTACCGATGCAAGCCAAGTCGCCGTCTCCTTGGTAAGTGAACACCAGGCGGTCCGGCCAAAGGCGCTTGATGGCAGTGGCAAGTGCGGGCGCACGTCCGTGGGCGGCTTCCTGCCAGTCGATGTCTATATAATTATAGATGAACACGGCACATCCCACGGGGGAGATGCCTATTGCTTTGTCTTCCAGTCCCATTTCTTCGATAACCTCGGCTACGAGTTTATGAACTACGCCGTGGCTGCATCCCGGGCAGTAGTGCATGGGATTGTCGTTCATCAGAGTCGGTTTCTTGGCAACCAGATTCTCGGGCTTTATAATATCTTCTTTTGTCATAATCACTTCTCCTTATCTGTTGGTGAACCGTATGAAAAACTCCATCAGCTTGACGAATATCGCCGCGCCGCAGACGTAGATGAACAGCTTGAAGTCATCTTTTGCAGCAAAATATATAATGATAGCTGCTAGGGCGAGTACCATGAAGAGAATGTTCAGTACGTTTCTTATTTTATCAGGATTCATTTCTTAATCAGTTTTTCTTTCAATGCATCTACTATCTCATCCGGATCGGGAACAATGCCGCCGAGACGTCCGAAATGTTCCACTTTCACTTTACCGTTCACTGCAAGGCGGACATCTTCTACCATCTGTCCGGCATTCAATTCTGTAACGAGCATGCCTTTCACCTTGTCGGCGTACGCGGCAATGGCTTTGGTCGGGAACGGCCACAACGTGATGGGGCGGAGCATACCTACCTTGATTCCTTCTTCGCGCGCCAGCTCCATTGCTTTCTGTCCGATGCGTGCCATGGAGCCGAAGGCTACAATCAGGTAGTCGGCATCATCGCAATGAATTTCCTCGAAGCGAACCTCATTCTCTTCTATCTGCTTGTATTTGGCCTGGAAACGGATGTTGTTCTTTTCCATTTCTTCCGGTTTCAGTTCCAATGAGGTGATGATGTTGGGCTTGCGGCCGTTGGTTCTGCCGGTAGTGGCCCATGGGCATTGTTCGATGACTTCCGCATCGGTGCGGCGTGGCTTTTGTGCCGGGAGCACCACTTTTTCCATCATCTGGCCGATGACACCGTCGGCAAGGATGATTGCCGGGTTGCGGTATTTGAAGGCAAGTTCGAATGCCAGTCCTACGAAATCTGCCATTTCCTGTACGGAAGCCGGAGCAAGGGCAATCAGACGATAGTCACCGTGGCCGCCTCCTTTTACTGTCTGGAAATAGTCGGCCTGGCTCGGTTGGATGGTTCCCAGACCGGGACCGCCGCGCATAACGTTTACAATCAAGCAAGGCAGCTCGGCACCTGCCAGATAGGAGATACCTTCCTGCTTCAGGCTGACACCGGGGCTGGAGGAGGAGGTCATGACCATTTTACCACTTCCGGCACCGCCGTACACCATATTGATAGCTGCCACTTCACTTTCTGCCTGAAGAACCACCATGCCGGTCGTTTCCCAAGGTTTCAGTTCGGCAAGAGTTTCCAATACCTCCGATTGCGGAGTAATGGGATATCCGAAGTAACCGTCTGCACCGCAACGGATGGCTGCGTGGGCGATGGCTTCGTTTCCTTTCATTAATACAACTTCTTCTGCCATATTCTACTGATTTACAGATTTATTCTACTTTTATTTTATATACTGAGATACATCCGTCCGGACATACTGTGGCGCACGAGGCGCAGCCGTTACAAGTATCTTCCAATATCTGGTGGGCATAGTTATACCCTTTCACATTCACCTCCTTGGTGAGGGCTATTACGTTGAGCGGACATGCTACCACACACAAGTTGCAGCCTTTGCAACGTTCGGTGTCTACTACGATTGCTCCTTTGATTTTTGCCATAATTTACGTTCTTTATTTATTGATTGTACATATCCTTGTTGTAGAAGTTCAGGATGTCCATAGCCATTTGATAGGCATGCTGTGCCGGGCTTTCGGGGTTCAGGTCGATGGCATACTGATAGTTGTTCAGCGCTTGTTGCCAGTTGCCTTGTTTCCGATAGGCATTTCCCCGCAGGTAGTAAGCTTCGTCTTTGCCGGGAAAGTCTGTTTGCAGTATTTCGTCAAGCTGCTGAATGGCTTGTTCTACATTTCCCTGGTTGATAAGCTCTTTTATGGTATTCAGTCGTTCCATATCTAAAAAATATCCGGGTTATCGAACCACAAAGATAGTTTTTATTTGAAGATAATGAGCATCTTCATTGTGAAAAATAAGAAAAAGGGGCAAATAAAAAGCCCGAAGTTTCTCACGATTCTATCAGAATGTCAGAACTTCGGGCAGATATCATAAAGAATATGGTTCTACTGCTTTACAAGTGTACCGGTATCTTGTCCACTCTTCGTTGGTGGCGTCCGCCTTCGAATGGTGTACTGAAGAATTCCTTCATAATCATGTCGGCTTCTTCGGTACTGATGAATCGCCCTGGCATGACGAGTACATTGGCATCGTTGTGCTGGCGTGCCAAATGGGCTATTTCTGCCGTCCAGCAGAGAGCGGCGCGGATACCCTGATGCTTGTTCAGCGTCATACTGATACCTTCACCGCTTCCGCAGATGGCAATTCCCGGATAGCACTCTCCGGCTTCAACGGCCAGTGCCAACGGATGTGCAAAGTCGGGATAGTCGCAACTCTCGGTTGAGTAGGTCCCGAAGTCCTTGTAAGCCCAGCCTTTGGCTTCCAACCAGCCGCGGACATATTCCTTCAATTCGAAGCCTGCATGGTCGGAACAGATTCCTATTGTTTTCATGATGGTCAGTTAATATACCGATGTGCCAATGTGCTGATGCCTGCAGTTGTGGGGCGCGGGCAATCAGCACATCAGCACATCGGATAATGATTATAACATTGCTTTTACTTGCTTGTAAACGTTCTCTGCGGTGAAACCGAGCTTTTCGTCCAGCACTTTATAAGGTGCCGAGAATCCGAATGATTCCAATCCCCATACTTTACCGCGGGGACCTACCAGCCCTTGCAGTGTGACGGGCAGACCGGCTGTCAGGCCGAATACCTTGGCACCACACGGGATAATGCCTTCTTGATATCCCGGAGCTTGGCTACGGAACAGGCCTTCGGAAGGGACGGACACGATACGCACCTTGATGCCATCCTTGCGCAGCAATTCAGCGCCGGCTACCAATGTGGCAACTTCCGAGCCTGAAGCAACGAGGATTACATTCGGATTTTCATCGGAGCCGGCTACGATATAAGCGCCTTTGGCAGCTTGTTCGTAATCGTTGCCTTCGGGCAGGTTGGCGATGTTCTGGCGGGAGAAAATCAAACCGGTTGGGGTTTTGGTATTTTCCATTGCCAGCTTCCATGCTACAGTTGTTTCTTCTGCATCTGCCGGGCGGAGCACCAACATGGAATTGTGTCCCTTGTGGTTTTTCAGCTTTTCCATCAGGCGGATTTGAGCTTCCTGTTCTACCGGTTCGTGGGTAGGGCCGTCTTCACCTACACGGAAGGCATCGTGCGTCCAGATGAACTTCACGGGAACTTCCATTAGGGCTGCCATACGTATGGCAGGTTTCATGTAGTCTGAGAATACGAAGAATGTTCCGCAAGCGGGGATTACACCGCCGTGCAGTGCCATACCGATACAGCAGCAAGCCATAGTCAGCTCGGCAACACCGGCCTGGAAGAATGCACCGCTGAAGTCACCTTTCTTGAAGGCATGTGTTTTCTTGAGGAATCCGTCTGTCTTGTCGGAATTGGAAAGGTCGGCAGAAGCAACAATCATATTTTCTACTTGAGTGGCGAGAGCACCGAGTACAGTGGCGGATGCTGCGCGGGTGGCAACGCCTGCTTTCTGTTCGATGGCGGCCCAATTCACTTCGGGAGTCTTGCTGGAGAAGAACATTTCCAGTTTGGCAGCCTTTTCCGGATTGGCTTTTGCCCATGCGGCTTTGGCTGCATATTTTTCAGTCATGATTTTCTTCAGCTCAGCTGCACGCTTGGCATATAGTTCGGCCACTTCGGGGAAGATGACAAACGGATTTGTCGGGTCACCACCTAAATTCTTGATGGTGTTTACATAAGCGTCGCCGCCCAGAGGAGCACCGTGTGTGGCACAATCGGCCTCGTAGCTGCTGCCGTCTGCCTTGCGGGCACCTTTACCCATTACGGTATGGCCGATAATCAGCGTCGGACGCTCTTTCTCAGCTTTGGCTTCGTTCAGTGCACCGCGGATGGCATCGGGATCGTTACCATTGATTTTAATGACTTTCCAGCCCCAAGCTTCGTATTTCTTGCCGGTATCTTCGATGGTCACATCCTTTGTTTCGGTAGAAAGCTGAATGTCGTTGGCATCATAGAACATGATGAGATTATCCAACCCTAATGCTCCGGCGATACGGCCTGAGCCTTGGGAGATTTCTTCCTGGATGCCACCGTCAGAAATATAAGCGTAGATGGTCTGTGGCATTACTTCTTCGAAACGTGCCTTCATGAACTTAGCTGCGATGGCTGCACCGACTGCAAATGTGTGTCCCTGGCCGAGCGGTCCGGAAGTGTTTTCGATGCCGCGCATGATGTCACGTTCGGGATGTCCCGGAGTAGGGCTTCCCCATTGACGGAATTCTTTCAGTTCGTCCAGCGTGAACTTGCCGGTCAGGGCCAATGTAGAGTAAAGCATCGGTGACATGTGTCCCGGGTCGAGGAAGAAACGGTCACGACCTTCCCAAGCCGGATTTTCAGGGTCATATACCAGGAACTCTGAGAAGAGTACATTTACAAAGTCAGCACCACCCATGGCACCGCCCGGATGCCCGGAGTTGGCTTTCTCAACCATGGATGCAGCAAGGATACGGATATTGTCCGCCGCACGGTTCATAAGTTTGTTGTCGTTCATATTGAATCTAATTAATTTTGAATATTATCAATGGGTTATTGGGGCCTTGTAGGTTTTCCAAGGGCAAAGATAACTCTTTATGCGTAATTCACAACACTCGAAGAGTGTCTTTTTTATCAGTATTACTGCCTTTTTGCTGCTAAAATGATACTAAACGTATTTAGCTGATTTTGTGCGGTGCACGGTAGTTTTACTGTAATTCAATAGTAACGATTGATTTGGCCGGAAGTTTAATCTTGAGAATATCTTTATTAATTTTTACCTCTTTGAACGGAACGGGTTTCACATTGTCGGGATTTTCAAATGAATTGTAGTCCGTCAGATTGGTGGAAGTCAATATTTCACCAACTGCTTTCTTGGCTTTCGTTCCAGACAGATTGATGGTCACTTCCTGTGCATTGTCTGCATCTACGTTGGACATGGAAATGTGTATCTTGCCGTTTTGATCTTTGGAGGCGGTAGCACTGACCATTGGTATTCTGCGGTTGTCGCGTACATCCATCATGTCGCAGTTCAGCTCAAGAGGGATGTACGTGGCATCTTGGTGTACATTGTACATTTTGAATACATAATAAGTGGGGGTGAGTACCATGTTTTTTCCGCTGGTCAGAATCATGGATTGCAATACATTGACGATTTGGGCAATGTTTGCCATTTTCAGACGGTCGGTATATTTATGGAAGATGTCGAAGCTGAGGGAGGCGACAAAAGCATCACGCAATGTATTCTGCTGGTACAGATGTCCGGGATTGGTACCCGGTTCAGTGTCCCACCAGGTTCCCCATTCGTCAAGCATAAGAGCCACGTTCTTTTGAGGGTCGTATTTATCCATAATGGTGCAATGCTTCTTGATGACATCTTCTATTTCGCGGCATTTGCCCAGTGTCCAGTAATAATCGTCTTTACTGAATCGGGTGGCGGCGCCTTTACTGCCGTTCCATCCGCTGACGGTATAGTAGTGCAAGGAAAGACCGTGCATACGGCCGCCTACGCGGTCCATCAGCACTTTGGTCCAGTTATAGTCGTAGTCGCTGGCACCGCTGGCTATCTTGAAAAGGCTATTGCCGTCATAGTTGCGGCAGTAGGTGGAATAGCGGCGGTAGAGGTCGGCATAATATTCGGGACGCATGCTTCCACCGCAACCCCAGCTTTCGTTACCCACGCCGAGGTATTTTACTTTCCAGGCTTTGTCGCGACCGTTCTGGCGGCGCAGGCGTGCCATGGGGGAGTCTCCTTCGGAGGTCATGTATTCCACCCATTTGGCAAGTTCTTCTACGGTACCACTGCCTACGTTTCCACTGATATAGGGTTCACATCCCAGCATTTCGCAGAGATTGAGGAACTCATGGGTTCCGAAACTGTTGTCTTCGATAGTGCCTCCCCAGTTGTTGTTCACCATTTTGGGGCGGTTTTCTTTAGGGCCGATACCGTCCATCCAGTGGTATTCATCGGCAAAGCAGCCTCCTGGCCAGCGAAGGACGGGTACACGGAGCTCCTTTAGTGCATTGAATACGTCGGTGCGATAACCGTTGATGTTGGGAATATCGGAGTTTTCACCTACCCAAAGTCCACCATAGATACAAGTTCCCAAATGCTCTGCAAATTGGCCGTAGATTTCTTTGGGAATGATTTGCTCGCTCTGGTCTGTGTGTAAAGTAATAGTGGCACTTTTCTGTGCGAAGAGTGACAACGAGGTGGAGAGAAATATGCTACTGATAAATAACTTTGTGTTCATAGTTTTTTAGTGTTATTAAATACTTAGTTCTTGAATCTTACTGCTGCTTCTTCGATGGGCAAACCAGCTTTATAGCTTTCGATGTAGGTGTTGAATCCGCTTACATCTTCGGCTGTCGGTGAGATTTCAATACCGGCATTTCCGGTGAATACATGCTTGTCCAGGAAGTCGGCAAGGGATTGGTCGTTTCCGTTGTTTGCAAGGTAGGAAGCGAGGAGGGCAATACCCCAGGCACCACCTTCGCCGGCTGTTTCCATAACGGAAATGGGTGAATTGATGGCAGCTGCCAGTATTCTCTGGCCTACTCCTTTGGTTTTGAAGAGTCCTCCGTGACCGGTGATTCTGTCTACTCTGATTTTCTCTTCATTGAAAAGGATGTCGTTGCCGATTTTGAGAACTCCCACTGAAGCATACAGATGGGTGCGCATGAAGTTGGCAAGGTTGAACTTGTCGTTTGCCGAACGTACAAACAGTGGACGTCCGTCTGCCAGTCCCGTTATAGGTTCGCCTGATATGTAGTTGTATGAGATGAGGCCTCCGCAGTCTGCATTGCCTATCAGAGCGTGGTTATAGAGCTTTCCGTAGATTTCGTCCATATCTACGGGGATACCCATCAGTTCCTGGTATTCTTTGAAAATATTGATCCAGGCATTGAGGTCGGAAGTGCAGTTGTTGCAATGCACCATAGCTACGAGGCTTCCGTCGGGGGTGGTTACCATGTCAATCATTTCGTAGGGCTTGGACAATTCTTTCTCCAATACAATCATTGAGAAAGAGGAGGTGCCTGCCGATACGTTTCCAGTGCGCTGCTTTACGGCGTTGGTGGCAACCATGCCGGTTCCAGCGTCACCTTCGGGCGGACAGACGGGAATTCCTGCTTTCAGATGTCCCGATACGTCGAGGCGACTGGCTCCTTCGGGAGTAAGGAAGCCTGCGTTTTCACCGGCCGACAATACCTTCGGCAGAATATCCCGAAGCTTCCAGTCGTATCCTTTCGGAGCAATAAGTCTGTCGAACTTATCCACCATTTCAGAAGAATAGTTTTTGGTGATGGGATCGATAGGGAGCATACCGGAGGCATCTCCTATGCCCAGTACCTTTTGACCGGTTATTTGCCAGTGGACAAAACCTGCAAGGGTGGTCAGGTAATTGATGGATGGAACGTGTTCTTCATTATCCAGGATGGCTTGGTAGAGGTGGGAAATGCTCCAACGCAGAGGGATGTTGTAGGCAAATAGTTCGGATAGGGCTGCGGCAGCCTGGCCGGTATTGGTATTTCTCCAGGTACGAAAGGGTACAAGGATTTCTTCTTTTTCGTTGAATGCCATATAGCCGTGCATCATAGCACTGACACCGATGGCTGCCAGGGTTTCTATCTCTGTATCGTGAAGGCTCTTTACATTAGCACGAAGGTCTGCGTAGCAATCCTGCAACCCATACCAGACAGCTTCGACGCTATATGTCCACAGTCCGTCGACTAACTGATTCTCCCAAGTATGGCTTCCCTGGGCGATGGGTTTGTTTTCCTGGTCAATCAAAACCGCCTTGATTCGTGTGGAACCGAGTTCTATGCCAAGGATGGCCTTACCTGCCTCAATGGTTGATTTTGCATCTAATTTCATGGTATTAATGATAAATTACGGATTTATAGTACGATTATAAACTACGGATTACTGATTGCAAACTACTGGTTACGTTTGTGGTACGCGTAATTAGTAATCCGTAATGATTATCAGCAAAGTGCCTTGTTCAGCATATAGTAGACTTCATTCATGCGCAGTTCTTTTTTGAACTCGCTGATGGTGGTATTTTCATCGATGACCACCATTTCGATGCCGGTCATTTCGGCAAAGTCTTCCCAATATTCCACCGTCAGGTCGTAGGAGAAGCTGGTATGATGTGTACCTCCGGCCAGAATCCAGGCTGCAGCGCCCACCTCGAGGTTGGGCATTGGAATCCACAGTGCGCTGGCAACGGGCAACTTGGGCAGAGGCTTACTCTTGATGCATTCTACTTTGTTCACAATGAGGCGGAAGCGATTGCCCAGGTCTACGATGGTAGCGGCTACACCTTCACCTTGCTTGCTGGTAAATACCAGGCGGGCTGTTTCGCTGTCGATACCGATGCTCAGACGGTGCACTTCCAGTTTCGGCTTCTGTTCGGCAATCAGTGGACAAACTTCCAACATGTGTGCCTGCAGGATGGCGCTCTTTTCTCCGTCGAAGTTCAGTGTATAGTCTTCGAGGAAGGAGCACCCCTTCGGCATGCCTTGACTCATCACCCAAGTGGTACGGTACAGTGCCGCAGTTTTCCAGTCGCCTTCGGCACCGAAGCCGTAACCTTCCGCCATCAGTCGCTGTGAGGCCAGTCCGGGGATTTGGTCAAAGTCACCCAAATCGTTGAAGTTGGTGGTGAAGCCTTTGGCACCCGTGTCTTTCAGCACGCGACGAATGGCGATTTCGGCCTTGGCGGAGTTCCATACTTTGGTGTAGGCTTCCGTACGTGCGTCTTCCAGTTCGGGAGCGTGGTCGTAGAGCTTGAAGTATTCTGCTACGAGTGCCTTCACGTCCTCGTCGCTGACAGCATTGTAGTATGCCATCACATCATTGATGGGATAGTAGTCCACATGATAGCCCAATACTTGTTCGGCGCTGACCTTGTCACCGTCTGTCACAGCCACGTTGTTCATCTGGTCGCCGAAGCGGATGATGAGCATATCCTGCGCATCAGCCCATGCGGCAGCTACGCGCATCCATGCGGCAATCTGGTTTTGGGCTTTTTCGTCCTGCCAGTGGCCTACTACCACTTTGCGGTTCTTTCGCATGCGTGTCACGATGTGTCCGAACTCGCGGTCGCCGTGAGCCGATTGGTTCAGGTTCATAAAATCCATGTCCATCGTCTCCCAGGGAATTTCCTTGTTGAACTGTGTATGGAAGTGTAGTAATGGCTTCTTCAGTTCCTGCAAACCGTGAATCCACATTTTGGCAGGAGAGAAGGTGTGCATCCAGGTGATGACTCCGATACACTTATCGTCGTTGTTGGCGGCTTTGAAGGTAGCGGTTACTTCTTTGGATGAATTGACCGTACCTTTATATACTACCTTTACGGGCAGTTTCCCGGAATCATTCAGACCTTTCACCATTTCATTACTATGTGCGTCTACTGCGATAACTGCGTCACCTCCGTACAAGAGCTGTGCTCCGGTTACGAACCATACTTCATATTGTTCAAATGCGTTCATACGATTTATTTTTATAGTTTATATTTAAAGAATGATAGTTATTTCTGTCCATAATAAGCGTTAGGACCGTGCTTGCGGCTGAAATGTTTTTCTATCAGCAGCGGATTCATGGTCAGATTGGGGTTCACGGCATAGGCTATACTTGCCATTTTTGCCACCTGTTCCATCACTACGGCATTATGTACCGCCTCGTGTGCGTCTTTTCCCCACGAGAAAGGACCGTGGTTCTTTACCAATACTCCGGGAGTATGTACCGGGTTCAGCCCCTCAAAGCGTTTTACGATAACATTTCCCGTTTCCAGTTCATATGCTCCTTCCACTTCCTCCTTCGTCATGTCTGCTGTGCAGGGTATGGCGTCGTGGAAGTAATCGGCATGTGTAGTCCCGATATTCGGTATGTCACATCCGGCTTGTGCCCAGGCTGTGGCGTAAGTAGAGTGCGTGTGCACCACACCGCCGATTTCGGGGAATGATTTATAGAGAACCAGGTGGGTCGGCGTGTCTGAAGAGGGCTTTAACCGTCCTTCCACGACCTTGCCGTCAAGATTCACTACCACCATATCCTCTGCCTTCATTTCATCGTAACTCACCCCACTGGGCTTGATAACTACCAGACCGGATTCGCGGTCAATGCCCGATACATTGCCCCATGTGAAGATAACCAATCCGTGCTTCACCAGTTCAAGGTTAGCATGGAATACTTTGTCTTTCAGTGCTTCCAGCATATTATTTAAATTACTAATTACAAGTTGTTGAATATTAGGTTTTCAGAGCTTAAATTTCGGAGCTTTGCGGTATGCCTTCTCATTAAACTGATATAAAGCAGCTCCACGTTTGGACCCCGTTTTGTCTATTTTGTCAGTTTTTTCTATATAGTCCATTTCTGCTATGCGTTTTCGGAAGTTTCGTTTGTCAATGCTCTCGCCGTATATAGCTTCGTATAAGCTTTGCAGTTGTGACAGCGTGAACAGTTTAGGTAGTAGATTAAAGCCGATTGGTTCGGTGGACGCTTTTTGTTGCATCAACTTCCGAGCTTTCTCCACCATTTGCGGATGATCAAAGATTAGCGCTGGCAGTTCATTGATATTTACCCAGAAAGCATTGTGTTGCTGTACGGATTCTTTGTCGTATTCGTTGATGTTGATGAGCGCATAGTAAGCAATGGAGACTACGCGTTCTCCTGGGTCACGATCTATGGCTCCGAAAGCTTGGACTTGTTCCATATATACATCTTCCAGTCCGGTTAGTTCATTCAGGACTCGTTTGGCTGCATCATCCACGCTTTCGTCTTCCTGCACGAATCCACCCATCAGCGACCATTCGCCCATTGCCGGTTCAAAGTTACGCTTCAGCAACAGCAGGTTCAATTCTCCTTCATTGAAACCGAAAATAATGCAGTCGATACTTACATAAAGTTTCGGATTTGAACTATAGTAATTACTCATATCTTAATTTTTGTTTAAGGGGTATGCTGCATGGATATATATCATGGCAACATACCGATTTACCAGAAATACCAATAAAAAGCAGCAGTAATACCCAGGATGATAAGGGTATGAATGATATCCCATTTATTCCAACTCGCACGTGTAGCTGCTTTTTGTTCGGGAGTTGAAGTTCCGAATACCAGCCCTTGAATCTTTTCAGCGCTTGGGGCAGCTGTAAACATGCTGACTGCGATAACCACTACGATGCAGAACAAGAACATCCATCCGCAGAAAAACAGCCAGTTCATATCATAGAACAGATACTTGAAGGTACTGCTTGACACATCTCCTACATTGCTGTAATATACTTTTGCCCCCAGACGGGTTAAACCGATAATCATTCCGGCAATCAGTCCCCACATACCGCCTTGTGCAGAGGTGCGTTTCCAGCAGATCCCCAAGAGGAAGGCTGCGGCAATGCCTGGTGCTAATACAGATTGTACATCTTGTAAGTAGGTGTAAAGGACATCGCCTACACTGCGCATAATGGGAATCCAGAGTATACCCAATATCACAATCGCAACAGTTGCCATCTGTCCAATTCCTACCAGTTTTTTCTCAGAAGTGTTCGGCTTGAAACGTTTGTAGAAGTCAATGGTGAAAAGCATAGCAGATGAGTTGAACAAAGATGCGAGAGAACTCATCAATGCTGCAAGAATACCGCAAACAACCAAACCTTTGACTCCTGCAGGAAGTAATTTTGCTACTAGAGTTGGGAAAGCAGCATCTGCATTGGCATTTCCGTTTGCCAGCATAGGTAGAAAACCTTCTCCCCCGGTTCCGAGATATTTTTGGTGTAATGCGAAAGCAATCATGCCTGGGATAAGGAATAAGAATACGGGCAATAATTTCAGGTAAGCTCCGAAGATGGTACCGCGCCGTGCTTCCTTTTCATTCTTTCCGGAAAGTACGCGTTGCACGATGAACTGGTCTGTACACCAATACCAGAATCCGATAATGGCTGAACCAATCAGTGCACCCAACCAAGGGAAGTTAGGGTCGTTATTACTGCGTATAAGTTCTGTCATTGTGTTGCCATAATCGTTCACTGTGGCTGCACCGCAGATTCTCATCATCTCATCCCAGCCTCCCAATTCTTTGAAGCCGAGTACCAGGATTATCAGTGAACCTAACAGCAAGATGGGGGTCTGCAGGATGGAGGTATAAAGTACCGACTTCATTCCTCCGAAGATTGTGTAGAGCGCAGTCAGTATAACCAGACCGATGGCGGCAATCCAAAAGAAGTCGATCCCCCAAAGTTCTTTTATACCGAATACTTGTTGGAATACCAATCCTCCTGCATAAACCGTCACGGCAACTTTTGTCAGTACATAGCTGATTAAAGATATTACAGACAATATTGTACGTGATTGTGGATTATAGCGGCGTTCTAGGAATTCAGGCATCGTGAATACCATGCTTCGCGAATAGAACGGTACGAATACCCAGCCTAAGATAAGGATCATCCAACCTTGTATTTCCCAATGTGCCATCGCCATACCGCTGGAAGCACCGGCACCGGCTAGTCCGATTAAATGTTCGGAACCGATGTTGGATGCAAAGATAGATGCACCGATAGCAAGCCATGTGGCATCACGACCGCCTAAAAAATAGTCTGCTGAGTCATTCTGTTTCTGTTTGACAACCCAGACAATAATTCCAATTAAAGCCAGGAAAAAGATTCCAATGACTAGCCAATCTAATGTTTCCACGATAATAAATGATTTATAAGGTTACTGTTATTTTTCTACGGAAAATTTGAAGACACATTCACTGTTGTAAATTTGTCCGGGTTCCAGTACGACAGAAGGCCATTGGGCTTTGTTGGGGCTATCCGGATAATGTTGTGTCTCGAGGCATACGGAAGCGCGTTGGTTGTAAGTAATGCCTTTTTTACCTTTTACGGTGCCGTCCAGGAAATTCCCGGTATATACTTGTATGCCTGGCTCATTGGTATAAACTTCCAGAGTGATGCCGCTTATAGGCGATGTCAGTTTAGCTGCCACTTGGGATAGGTCACCTTTAGTATTCAGTACCCAATTATGGTCATATCCGTTTCCGTTCTTTATTTGTTCAAAGTCCGTCCGGTTGATGTCTTGTGCTACACTCTTGGGAGTGGTAAAGTCCATTGGTGTTTCTTTGACGGAGATGATGTCACCCGTTGTCATGAAAGTACTGTCTACCGGAGTATAGTTGTCTGCATTGATGTATAAGATGTGGTCTGTTGCTGCCTTTGAAGGATCACCAGATAAATTGAAGTAAGAATGGTTAGTCATATTGATGACCGTCTTTTGGTCTGTTGTTGCACTGTATTTTATATCAATGGCATTGTCATCCGTTAACTTGAAAAGTACTTTTGCCGTAACGTTGCCCGGGAAATTCTCGTCTCCATCCGGTGAAATGCGGGTAAGCTCCAGAGTTGTGCTGTCAATGGGATTGGCATTGTATACTTGGTACTGCCATCCTTTGGGACCACCGTGCAGGCAATGTCCGAAATTGTTCTGTGCTAACTGTATGGTATCTCCGTCAAGAACGATTTTCCCTTGATTAATCCGGTTGGCGTAGCGGCCGATAGAAGCACCAAAGTCACTTGGAATGTTGATGTAATCGGCAATGCTGTCAAAGCCCAATACTACATCTTGCATAGCTCCGTTTTTGTCGGGCACCATAATGGATACAATACGTCCTCCAAAGTTTGTGATGCATACTTCCATGCCCGCTTTATTCTTCAGCGTATAAAGATGTGTTTGGGCGTCATTGACCGTTGTTTGGAATTTTACTGGATCAAGACCGGACAGCGTAAGCGTTGTTTCTGTCTTTTGATTGCACGCAGCTAGCATCATTGCGGCAATTCCTGCAAGTAGAACATGTCTTTTCATGGTTTTGTATTTAATGTAAATGAGATGATTATCTTCTTTTGGTGTAAAAATAACACTTTTCTTTAGTGTAGGCTGTACACTTTTATATGTTATGCAACATAAGTGTCAAAAACATATCTGTGTCAACTGGCTGTATAGATAGGCACGTCCGGAATAAACTTCTCGGATGATCTTGTTTTTTTAGAGTGGAAAACGGTGGAATAGGGGGGAAGAAAAAGGCGCTTCCCATTGCTGGGAAACGCCTTTTATTTGAATACTGATGTCTGTTATTCTAATCTGCGGGCACCGTCGCTGATGACTACATCATATACTTTCGGGCTTCTGCCGAACTTCTTCTTGAATTCATCTTTTGCTTTTTCGATGAATGTGCTGTACAATTCATCCTTTACCAGATTGATTGTACATCCACCGAATCCACCGCCCATGACACGTGAACCGGTAACTCCACAATCGAATGCAAGGTCATTCAGAAAATCGAGTTCTTCGCAGCTTACTTCGTACAACTTACTCATGCCCTGATGTGTTTCATACATCTTTTGGCCTACAGTTTCATAGTCGCCTTTTTCCAGGGCATCGCAAACGTCAAGTACGCGTTGAATCTCTTCGATGACATATTCTGCACGCATATAGTCTTCTGCGCTGATGTCGGCTTTGGCTTCTTCCAGCATGCCCATGGTAACGTCGCGCAGGAACTCTACGTGTGGATGCTTCTTCTGGACAGCAGCAACAGCGGCTTCGCAGCTTTGACGGCGTTTGTTGTATGCTGAAGATGCAAGTTCGTGTTTCACTACAGAATCTACAAGAACCAGACGATAGCCTTGCGGGTCGAATGGGAAATACTGATATTCCAGTGAACGGCAATCCAGGCGGATGAGGCTTCCTTTCTTTCCGAATACGGAAGCAAATTGGTCCATAATACCACAGTTTACGCCACAATAGTTGTGTTCTGTAGATTGTCCCACTTTTGCCAATTCAAATTTGTCTATTTTGTTGTCACCGAACAAGTCGTTCAAAGCATAGGCATAGGTACTTTCCAAAGCTGCTGAAGAGGACATTCCTGCACCTAGGGGCACATCGCCTGCAAAAGCAGTATTGAAGCCTTTTACATCTACACCGCGTTTCATCATTTCCCGGCACACGCCAAAGATATATCTTGCCCAGCTTGCGCGGGGTGCATCTTCTTCATTCAAACCAAATTCCACATAATCTTTCAGGTCGATGGAATAAGCTTTTACTGTGTTTGTGCCGTTGGGTTTTATTTCTGCAATCATTCCTTTGTCGATTGCTCCGGGGAATACAAAACCACCGTTATAGTCTGTATGCTCACCGATAAGGTTGATGCGACCCGGAGAAGCATAAACAGCTCCCGTTGTTCCGTCAAAGTGCTTGATGAAACGGCTTCTTACGTATTCTATATCCATGATATTTATATTTTATAAGGTGAATAAATAAATTACCTATATTTTCTTGTTAATCAACCTTGATGTCCTTATTAACATTTTTGCAGCCTACCAAACCGTAGAACAACAGATAGCCAAGGGCTGCGATGATAACCCAGTAACTCGGCATGAAACCTGCAATGTCGGCCACCAAACCTTGGATAACGGGCAAGATACCGCCGCCGCATACCAATACCATGAACAGACCGGAAGCGGCTGCCAGATATTTACCCAATCCTTCTACGGCCAGATTAAAGATGCCACCCCACATGATGGAAGTACACAGACCTACCAGTACCAGATACATTGCATTGATAGGTACTTCTGCAAATCCGAAAGAGAGACCTCCCGTAGCGCTTTGTTGGAGTACTGGCAGATTGACAAGCGAACCGGTAGATGAGAAGATGGCAAGGAATACCAAAAGTAAACCTAATGCGGAAGTAAAGGTAAGCATTGCCTTACTGGAGATTTTTGCACCCAATGAAGCACCGGCCAGACGTCCAATCAGCATGAGGAACCAATATGTACCTACAACAAAACCGGAAATAGTGGAAGAAATGCCGGCTCCTCCCTTTTCAATAGGGTCGGTTAAGAACAAATTCAAGGTGCCCGGTACACCAACTTCAACACCTACATATACAAAGATTGCTATAGCTCCCAAAATGAAGTGGCGGAATTTTAAAGCGCCTGACATCAACTTACCGATAGGTTCTGTTGAAGTTGCAGCATTGGGTTCCGGTATGGGCACAATCAGAAGAACGAAGAACGCGATGGCAAATACAGCCATTGCCGTGTACATTACAGGGAATATCTGAGAGATGGTAGCTTTTTCAATGGAACCGGCAATCAGGATACCTACGAACATCGGAGTAATGGTGGCCATTACGGAGTTGAAAGAGCCGCCCACTTGGATAAGCTGGTTTCCTTTGTTACCTTCACCGCCGAGCTTGTTCAGCATCGGGTTGACCACTGTATTAAGCAAACACATGGAGAAACCGGCGATGAAAGCGCCAATCAAATATACGGCAAAAGCCATATCAGGGCTTGAATGACCGGATAAATATTGGATACCTACACCGATAAAGCCTACAGCTACTGCTATCAATGCCGTTTTTTTATACCCTACCCGTTGTAGTAAGATGCCGCTTGGTATTCCCATCACTGCATATGCAATAAAGTTACCAAAGTTACCCAACATTCCTAAAGCGTTGGATACTGAAAACTGATTTTTCAGTACGATTCCCATAGGGGCAGCAAGGTTGGTAACAAATGAAATCATACCAAAAAGGAAGATCATCGTGATAATTGCGATGAGTTTACCATTCTGTTTTTGTTGTGTCATGGTTTTGTAAAATTAATAAGTTTATAAATTGGATTAGTTATTTCATTCTTGTACGCCAAACTTGTAGATTGTCACTTGCTGGTACTCATCACCCGGTAGCAATACTGCCGACGGAAAATGGGGCTTGTTGGGTGTATCGGGAAAACACTGGGCCTCAAAGCAGACTGCACTTCTTGCAGGGAAAGTGGCTCCATGGGCACCTTCAAAGCCTCCGAGCCAGTTTCCAGTGTAGAGCTGGACGCCATTTTCAGTGGTATATACTTCCATGGTTCGTCCGCTGTTGGGCTCCATGCAGGTGGCTGCAAGGCTCAACTCTCCACTTTCAGTCTTGTTCAGTACATAGCAATGGTCATATCCTGCGCCATTCACAATTTGTGTATGCTTCTCATCAATTCGTTCACCAAGAGTATGGGGAGTACGGAAATCCATTGGAGTACCTTCTACTTTCAATATCTCTCCGGTAGGAATGGATACTTCATCGATGGGTACATAAAAATCTGCGTTGATGGTAACGATATTGTTTAATACTGTAGGAGAGGGATTGGCTATACCGGCAAGATTGAAGAAACCGTGATTGGTCAGATTGACGATGGTGGCTTTATCGGTAGTAGCCCGGTATTCGATGACCAGAGCATTGGTCTCATCCTCCAGGCGATAAGTCATTTCTACTTCGAGATTTCCGGGGAAGCCCTCTTCGCCGTCAGCGGATGTGTAGTTGAAGATGACTGTTGATTGCTCTGGCTGGACAGCATCCCATACACGGGTATGGAAGCCAGTCGGACCACCGTGCAATGAATTGGGACCGTTGTTGATTGCCAATTGGTGCTCTTCGCCGTATAAAGTAAACTTTCCTTTGGCTATCCGGTTGCCGTAGCGTCCGATGGTAGTGTTTAGAAAAGGTTCCGGACTGTTGATTACATGTTCAATACTGTCGTGTCCTAATACAACATTGGCATATTTGCCATTTTTGTCGGGTACCATGATGGAAAGTATTGCACAACCGTAATTAGTAACTGCAACTTCCATTCCCTGGGCATTCTTCAGGATAAACAAATCTGTCTTTTTGTTATTTATATCCTTTTGAAAGTCTTTTGGGCTTAAACCGGACAAATTACTTTCTGTTGGAGTAGTGTTTATCATATCCATGGTATTAATTAAATTTCTTGCAAATAAAAAGAAATTCTTTTGTTCCCCCAAGCAATTGGAAGGAAATGTGGAGAACATTTTAGGAAAGTTTAGCGTTTAACAAATGGAATACAAATTGATATTTTTTGTATGTTTGCTCCCGAAATCTAAAAAATCACATCATTAACAGAAAGTTCTAATAAAAACAACGAATGTATCCTCTAAAATTTGAGCCTATTCTGAAGCAGACGCTTTGGGGAGGCGACAAGATTATTCCATTCAAACATTTGAATGATACCCTTGCTAATGTAGGCGAGAGTTGGGAAGTGTCGGCAGTAGAAGGTAGTGAGTCTATAGTGGCCAATGGTGCTGACAAAGGATTAACGCTGCCGGATATGGTCAGAAAGTATAAGGAAGACCTGGTAGGAGAAGCTAACTATGCACGTTTCGGAAATAAGTTTCCTTTGTTGATAAAGTTTATTGATGCCAAGTTGGACTTGTCGATTCAGGTACACCCGGGTGACGAGTTGGCTAAGAAACGTCATAACAGTTTTGGTAAAAATGAAATGTGGTATGTTATTGCTGCTGACCAGGGTGCCAAGCTGATTTCCGGTTTTGCAGAGCAGATTACTCCGAAAGAATATAAGGAACGAGTGTATAATGGTACGTTTGCGGATGTTCTGCAGACTTGTGCCATCAAACCGGGCGATGTGTTTTATGTGCCTGCAGGTCGTGTACATGGAATCGGTGCGGGAGCTTTTGTAGCAGAAATACAGCAAACGTCGGATATCACTTACCGTATTTTTGATTACAATCGTAAGGATAAGGACGGTAAATCAAGAGAACTGCATACAAGCCAGGCTATTGATGCCATTAATTTTGCAGATGTGCAGGACGATTTTCGTACGGAATACGATCAGGTGCAGAATGAACCGGTAGAAATGGTGGCAAGCCCGTATTTCACGACTTCAATCTATGACATGACGGAAGAAATCACTTGTGACTATTCTGAACTGGATTCTTTTGTTATCTTTATTTGTGTGGAGGGCTCTTGCCGTATTATTGATAATGAGAAGAATGAAGTTTCCGTACAGGCGGGCGAAACAATCCTGCTGCCGGCTGCAACCCAAGAAGTGACGATTGTGCCTGAAGGAGCAGTGAAGTTGCTTGAGACGTACGTATAAAAGTGCTCAGACTATATCGGATAAAAAAAGAGGGGATGACCATAACAGTCATCCCCTCTTTTTTTATCCGATATTCTATCTCTTTCTTCCAAATATTTTTCTGAATTTCTTCATTACCTTTACCCCCAATACTATACCGTCAAAAACAGCCATACCGGTGTTGAATGCTCTCATCATGGCATTTGCCTTGTTGGTAGCTGGTTCCAGTGGAGCAAAAATTTCTTGTGTAAGCCCAGTCATGATTTCTTTCTGGAGTCGTATTTCTTGTAGCAGCATGGCTTTTTTCTGGGCGATGCTTTCTAAAGTGACGGGAGTGGTATTGGTCGTATTATCCATGAATATTTCGAATTAATTGTCTAAGAATAATTCTGCGATAAGTTTTACTGTCGGGTCAATAATGAGTTTTTTGCGGAATAGGACAAGCAGAACGATGAGTAGGATATGGAAGCACGTGATAAGTGCAAAACTCATCATTAGCCCACCTACCAGCGGAGCTAAGATATAGACCAGCGTAAACGACAGATGAAACAGAACCACTACGCCGAGTATAACGACCAATAGCACCAATAAAAGCGTAGAAAGCAGTTTGGACAGTTTTTCGGTGACTTCCAGTTTGGTGTATTCTTTTTGCAGCTCCAGGTATTTCTTGAATTCAATGAAGAGCTGCTGCATATTTTCTATACTTTTGTCGTCTGCAAACATAGTGGTTCTGCTTTTTACCTTATTCCGTTACCTCGCCTTTGATTTCCGCAGCAATTTCATCTACCAAGTCTTCCATTTCGCTTCGGTTCAGACGAATCCCTTTCTTACGGAGAATTTCTGCGATTTTGTTACGGGTGTCTTCTCCTTTTTCAGGAGCAAATAAGATACCGAGGGCTGCACCTACTGCGGCGCCACCCAGGAAAGCTGCTAAAACATTTAATCCTTTCATAATGATATTCCTTTCTTTTTTGAGGTTCGTACGACAAAACTAACAATTTTTTTTGAAACTTTGTTCGGAATATCAGTTTTTTTATGATTGTCCTTATCTTCCAACTCCTTTTTGGGTGTTGTTTTGCGAGGTTTGCTTTTTTCTTCTCCAAAAGTCTCCATTCGTACGGCTCCCGCGATAGATTTTGTTTTCCTTGGTTTTAGCTTTAATTTCTTCAGTCTTGATTTCTTGGGCTTTTAAGCCATCGGCGGTGACAAAAGGGTGTTCTTTTATTACTGGGATGCTTTTCCCTATCAATTTTTGGATATCTTTCAGGTAAGGCAGTTCTTCCGATTCGCAAAAAGAGAGAGCAATACCGTCGTGGCCGGCACGTCCGGTTCGTCCGATACGGTGTACGTATGTTTCCGGAATGTTGGGCAACTCGTAGTTGATGACGTGTGATAGTTGGTCCACGTCGATGCCTCGTGCTGCAATATCGGTTGCTATCAGTACGCGCAGTTCATGGTTCTTAAAGCCGGTCAGTGCTCGCTGTCGGGCATTCTGCGATTTGTTTCCATGTATGGCTTCGGCTCTTATTCCGGACTTGCTGAGGATACGTGCAAGTTTGTCTGCTCCATATTTAGTTCTGGTGAAGATAAGTACGGACTCGATAGCCGGATTCTTCAGCAGATGAATGAGTAAGTCTTTTTTCTCTTTTTTCTCAACGAAATAGACTGATTGGGAGATTGTGTCAACCGTAGACGATGCAGGGGTGACTTCCACTTTCTCGGGGTGCGTCAGCATGGAGTTTGCCAAGGTCTCTATTTCCGGAGGCATTGTGGCCGAAAAGAAGAGAGTCTGCCGTTTTGCGGGCAATAACTTTAATATGCGCCGGATATCATGTATGAATCCCATGTCCAGCATCCGGTCTGCTTCGTCCAATACGAAGAACTCGAGCGCTTTTAGGTTAATGAAACCTTGGTTGACCAGGTCTTGCAGTCGTCCGGGAGTTGCAACCAGTATTTGTACTCCACGTTTCAGTTCATCTGTCTGTGGCTTTTGTCCTACACCGCCGAAGATGACGGCATGTCTCAATCCGGTATACTTACCATATGCACTGAAGCATTCTCCTATCTGTATGGCCAGCTCGCGGGTCGGCGTCAGAATGAGTGCTTTGATACTTTTGCGGTTATCCGTTTTATATAACTTTTGCAAGATAGGGATGGAAAATGCGGCGGTTTTGCCTGTTCCGGTTTGAGCACATCCTAATAAGTCTTTTCCTTGAAGTAATATAGGGATCGATTTTTCCTGGATTGGGGTAGGGGTGGAATACCCCTCTTCTTGAAGAGCCTTCAATATAGGTTCTATCAAATTCAAATTTTCAAATGTCATGTAATCAATTAAGTGAGCCTCATGCTCTGTTTATATTTGGCAAATATACGTCAAGTCTTCCGGGAAATCTCTTTTTATGGAGTGGTTTAATTATATTTAACTAAGGATGCTGAGGTATAATCGCATGTTATGGTGTACTTTTGTTCCATATTTAGATAGTGGCATGGAAAAATGATGAAATTGCATTTAAAATACCTTTGGATTGTATTGGTGACTTGTACCTTGACTGCTTGTATGAATGGTGGGGGTGACTTGGCGGGTAAGTGGCAGTTGCGTCAGTACCAATATGCCGACGGTACATCAGAGAAAGTGGACAGTGTATTTTATAATTTTCAAAAAGGAAGTTTTTCTGCCATATGTTTGTTGAAAGATGGGGGGGCGACTACGTTTTTTGGAAATTATTCTTTGAAAGGTGCTGAAATTTCCATTATTTTGTTGCCTGAAAGTGTTAACGATAAAAACTATGATACTTATTTCGGGTGGCCGGAAGGAAAACGTATCTTTAAAGTAGAAGATTTATCCTACTCTTCATTGCGTTTGGAATATGAGGGTACGAAATCTGTATTTCGGAAATTTTGAGATAAAGATAAGAATAGACGATTTTACTAATAAAAACAATAGAAAAGATGAAAAAATTAGCCGTATTGGGAATGGGAGTATGTATAGCTCTGGCATTCTCTTCTTGTAAATCAAGTGAAAGTGCTTATAAGAAAGCATATGAAAAGGCAAAACAGCAGGAATTGGCGGAGCCGCAGACAACTGCCCCTGTTGAAGAGGTGGCTCCAGTAGTTACCGCTCCGGTAGAAGTAAAGGTAGTGGAAAGTGCACCTGCCGACATGCGTCAGGAAAAGGTGACTGTGGTATCAGGTGGTACCAGCTTGAAAACCTTTAGTGTAGTTTGCGGAGCTTATAGCGTGAAAGCTAATGCGGAAGGTGTGAAGCAGACATTGGTGAATGAAGGTTATACTGCAATGGTGGTTTACAATGCAGAAAGAAATCTGTATCGTGTAGTTATCGGTACATTCGATGACAGAGCATCCGCCGAGAATCTGCGTGACTCTTTCAAAGCTAAACATCCTTCGAATGATGACTTCCAGAAGGCATGGTTGCTGTACAGCATCAATTAATAGAATTCTTTTTGGTAATTCATAACAGAAAGGAATGTATGTTTCCTTTCAAGATGAGGCAGTAACTGCGAAGTTACTGCCTTTTTCATGATATGCCGAAAGAATGTGAAGGCTGGCGCTGTCATGTGTTTGGTTTGGCAAAACAAAGTGTTTCCTTTAACGGAACAGTTTGTTTCATTAAAGAGAACACTTTGTTTCTCTTAACAAAACATCTCGTCCTATTGCATAAAAACAAAATGTTGTTATATACTGAAACAACTTGTTTTCCTATGCTGAAACAAAGTGTTCAGTGCTGTGAACTAATGAACTAACTGAGGAAAGGCTCTGATAAACTCATGTTGTCACAGTTTCTTTATTTCCTTCTCCTTCGTGAATACTTCACTCTATTTTTCTGCTCCGGATTGATTTTCCTGATTGTGAAAAGTGCTTATAATATTCTCTCTTTCGTTTAAAAGAAGTTATAAAACAAGAGGTGGAAACTTTTGGACCTAAAAAAGTTTTTAATTTTGTGCTTTATCTTTGAGAAGAATATAGTATGGAACGACGATATATACTGAATGCGATTGATGCCGCTTTGCAGGCTGGCGAGAAAATTCTTTCCATTTACGATGATCCGGCATCGGATTTTCAGGTAGAAAAAAAAGCGGATAATTCTCCTCTTACTATTGCCGACCGTAAAGCTCATGAAACTATCTGCCGTTTTTTGGCTGATACACCTTTCCCTCTGCTAAGCGAGGAAGGTAAACATTTGCCTTTTTCAGAGCGTAGAAATTGGGAAACCTTATGGATTGTAGACCCTTTGGACGGTACGAAGGAGTTCATCAAGAGGAACGGTGAGTTTACGGTGAATATAGCTTTGGTGCATCACTCGGTACCGGTAATGGGAGTTATTTATGTGCCGGTAAAAAAGGAGCTCTATTTTGGAGTGCATGATTCGGGTGCTTATAAGCTATCCGGTATTACTGCGCGTAATGGAATGTCCTGGGATGAATTGATTGCGAAAGCTGTCCGGCTGCCGGAAACAGGTATGCACGAACGATTTGTCATTGTGGCTTCCCGTTCGCATCTGACGCCCGAGACAGAAGATTATATCGAGAAGATGAAATGCAGCCATGCGGAAGTTGAGCTTATATCAAGTGGAAGTTCCATCAAGATTTGTCTGGTAGCTGAAGGTAAGGCTGATGTATATCCTCGTTTTGCCCCTACGATGGAATGGGATACGGCGGCTGGGCATGCTATTGCACGTGCTGCCGGAATGGAAATTTATCAGGTGGGGAAGGAAGAACCTTTGCAATATAATAAGGAGGATTTGCTGAATCCGTGGTTTATCGTAGAGCCCAAGCATACTGAAATAAAATAACGACTGTATGACATTTGAGATATTGTTTGTACTATTGGCATTGTTGGGTATGGTGATTGCCTTGGTTCTGGATAAAATGCGTCCGGGCATGGTGCTCTTTTCTGTCGTAGTATTGTTCTTGTGTGCAGGCATCCTTACTCCTAAGGAGATGTTGGAAGGGTTCAGTAATAAGGGGATGATGACTGTTGCCATGCTGTTTCTTGTCAGTGAAGGCATCAGGCAGTCGGGTGCTTTGGGGCAAATAATCAAGAAGCTGCTTCCGCAGGGTAAGACTACAGTCTTTAAAGCGCAGTTCCGCATGTTGCCCACCATTGCCTTCATTTCAGCTTTTCTAAACAATACTCCGGTGGTTGTTATCTTTGCTCCCATTATCAAGCGTTGGGCTGAATCGGTAAAATTGCCTGCTACCAAGTTTCTTATACCTCTTTCATACGTTACAATACTTGGTGGTATCTGTACATTAATAGGCACATCAACCAATCTGGTGGTGCATGGCATGATATTGGAAGCCGGATATGAAGGTTTCACTATGTTCGAGTTGGGCAAAGTAGGAATTTTCGTCGCGATTGCGGGTATCCTTTATCTGTTCGCTTTCTCCTCAAGGCTTTTGCCGGATGTTCGTACGGATGCGGTAAAGCTGGATGAGGAGCCGGAGGAGCATGGAGATTTGCATCGGGTGGAGGCTGTACTCGGCGCCCGTTTTCCCGGTATCAACAAGAAACTTGGTGATTTTAACTTCAAGCGGCATTATGGGGCCGAAGTGAAGGAGATTAAGCGTAGCGGTCAGAGCATTGCCGGAAATCTGGAAAATGAATATCTCCGCGAAGGAGACACGCTGGTGGTGATGGCTGATGACTCTTTTATAAAGACCTGGGGGGAATCTTCGGTGTTCGTGTTGCTGGCCAATGGCAAGGATACGGAGCCGGTGCCCGGAAAGGGAAAGCGCTGGTTTGCCTTGGCTTTGCTGATATTGATGATAGTGGGGGCAACGGTCGGTGAACTTCCGGCTGTCAAGGAAGCTTTCCCGGAAATCAAGCTGGATATGTTTTTCTTCGTTTCCATTACTACTATCATTATGGCCTGGACAAAGATATTCCCGGCCCGCAAGTATACCAAATATATATCTTGGGATATTCTGATAACGATTGCTTGTGCTTTTGCTATCAGCAAGGCGATGGTGAATTCCGGAGTGGCAGACGCTGTGGCGCATTTCATTATAGGGATGAGCCATCATTATGGCCCCCACGTGTTACTGGCTGCTATGTTTATCATAACGAACCTGTTTACGGAACTGATTACGAATAATGCGGCTGCGGCACTCGCTTTTCCATTGGCACTTTCCATCTCTTCACAGATGGGAGTCAGCCCGATGCCTTTCTTCGTTGTAATTTGTATGGCGGCTTCCGCCAGTTTCTCTACTCCTATAGGGTATCAGACTAATTTGATTGTACAAGGTATCGGTAACTATAAGTTCACGGATTTTGTACGCATCGGGTTACCTTTGAATATCATTACTTTCCTGATATCCATTTTCTTGATTCCTTTAATTTGGCCATTTTAAAAAAGAAGAAATAATAACATATGGAAGAAAACAACCACATATATCCGATATTCGACAGAATGCTGATGCGGAAGGACAAAGAAGACTTGTTGAAGCAGCACGGCGTGATGATTTGGTTTACCGGCTTGAGCGGCTCCGGCAAAAGTACGATAGCCATTGCCTTGGAGCGCGAACTTCATAAAAGGGGATTGCTTTGCCGTATCCTGGATGGTGACAACATCCGCAGTGGCATCAACAGTAACCTCGGCTTTACGGAGGCCGACCGTGTGGAGAATATCCGGCGTATAGCCGAAGTTTCCAAACTCTTTCTTGATACGGGGGTTATAACAATCGCGGCTTTTATCAGTCCTAATAACGATATTCGTGAAATGGCAGCTGATATTATCGGACAAGACGATTTTCTGGAAGTTTATGTCAGCACCCCGCTTGAAGAGTGTGAGCGCCGTGACGTGAAGGGGCTTTATGCCAAGGCACGTAAGGGAGAAATTAAAAATTTTACGGGCATTTCCGCTCCTTTTGAGGAACCGGCTCATCCGGCTCTGACGTTGGACACCTCTGTTCTCAGCCTGGAAGAATCGGTCAATAAATTGTTGGAACTCATTTTACCAAGAATTCAGAAGAAATAAGATATAATGAAAGAAGAATATAAATTGAGCCATTTGAAGGAACTCGAAGCAGAGTCCATTCATATTATCCGTGAAGTGGCAGCGGAGTTTGAGAATCCGGTGATGCTGTATAGTATCGGCAAGGATTCTTCGGTTATGGTGCGCTTGGCCGAAAAGGCGTTTGCTCCCGGCAAAGTGCCGTTCCCGTTGATGCACATCGATTCCAAGTGGAAGTTTAAGGAGATGATACAGTTCCGTGACGAGTATGCCAAGAAGTATGGTTGGAACCTGATAGTGGAAAGCAATATGGAAGCTTTCAATGCAGGTGTCGGACCTTTTACGCATGGCAGCAAGGTGCATACGGACCTGATGAAAACGCAGGCTTTGCTCCACGCATTGGATAAGTATAAGTTTGATGCGGCATTCGGTGGCGCTCGCCGCGACGAGGAGAAGTCACGCGCCAAAGAGCGTATTTTCTCCTTCCGTGACAAGTTCCATCAATGGGACCCCAAAAACCAGCGTCCCGAATTGTGGGATATTTATAATGCCCGGGTACATAAAGGAGAGAGTATCCGAGTATTTCCGTTAAGTAATTGGACGGAGCTGGACATCTGGCAATATATACGTTTGGAAAATATTCCTATTGTGCCGTTGTATTTTGCCAAGGAACGTCCTTGTGTGGAGATTGACGGAAATCTGATAATGGCGGATGACGACCGCTTGCCTGAACAGTACCGCGACCAGATAAAGATGCGTATGGTGCGTTTCCGTACGCTGGGTTGCTGGCCGTTGACCGGTGCTGTGGAAAGCGATGCCGATACCATCGAGAAGATTGTCGAGGAAATGATGACCACCACCAAGAGTGAACGGACGACCCGTGTCATTGACTTCGACCAAGACGCAAGCATGGAGCAGAAGAAGCGCGAGGGATACTTCTAAAGGAATTAAAAATTAAGAATTAAAAATTAAATCATTAAGGATGAACGATTCTACACTTGATATAAAGGCTTTTCTTGATAAGGATGAGCAGAAAGACTTATTGCGCTTACTGACTGCCGGTTCTGTGGATGACGGAAAATCCACATTGATAGGCCGTCTGTTGTTCGACAGCAAGAAACTATATGAGGATCAGCTGGACGCACTGGAACGCGACAGCAAGCGCATGGGAAATGCCGGCGACCACATTGACTACGCCCTTTTGCTGGACGGCTTGAAGGCAGAGCGCGAACAAGGCATCACCATCGACGTGGCATACCGCTACTTCTCGACCAACAACCGTAAGTTTATCATTGCCGACACTCCGGGACACGAGCAGTACACACGTAACATGATTACCGGAGGCTCTACGGCTAACCTGGCAATTATTCTGGTGGATGCACGTATGGGTGTCATTACGCAGACGCGCCGGCATACTTTCCTGGTGTCGTTGCTTGGCATCAAGCATGTGGTGCTTGCTGTCAATAAGATGGACCTGGTGGATTTCTCCGAAGAACGTTTTAATGAGATAGTCGATGAATATCGGAAGTTTATAGCTCCATTGGGTATTCCTGACGTAAACTGCATTCCGCTGTCAGCTTTGGACGGGGACAATGTAGTGGAGAAATCGGAACGTACTCCTTGGTATGAGGGTATTTCACTTCTTGACTTCCTGGAGACGGTACATATTGACAACGATCATAATTTGAAGGATTTTCGTTTCCCGGTTCAATACGTCTTGCGCCCCAATCTTGATTTCCGTGGTTTTTGCGGCAAGGTGGCTTCGGGTATTGTTCGTAAGGGAGATGAAGTGATGGCATTGCCTTCCGGTAAGAAGTCGCATATCAAGAGTATAGTTACATACGACGGTGAATTGGATTACGCCTTTCCGCCCCAGTCCGTCACCTTGACTTTGGAGGACGAAATAGATGTGTCGAGAGGGGAAATGCTGGTACATCCGGATAACCTGCCCGTCATGGACCGCAATTTTGAAACGATGCTGGTTTGGATGGATGAAGAGCCGATGGATATCAACAAATCATTCTTCATCAAACAGACCACCAATATAAGCCGCACCCGCATCGACAGCATCAAGTATAAAGTGGATGTCAATACGATGGAGCATCTTTCCATTGACAACGGAAAGTTGAGCAAGGAAACATTGCCGATGCAGCTCAATCAGATTGCGCGCGTGGTGCTGACCACTGCCAAAGAGCTTTTCTTTGACCCTTATCGGCAGAATAAGGCTACCGGTTCGTTCATCCTGATAGACCCGATAACCAACAATACCAGTGCTGTAGGTATGATTATCGATAGGGTGGAGGATAAGGAGATGCACTTGTCCGAAGACCTGCCTATACTGAATTTGTCTAAGCTGGGTATAGCTCCCGAACATTACGAAGCCATAGAAAAGGCTGTGAAGGAGTTGGAGCGCCAAGGCATTGCAGTGGTTGTGGAAAAAGAATAAACAGCTTTTTGATAGAGTGGGAGAGAAACTGTAATATATTAATATATAGACTATAATGGGACTATTAGAATTCAACAAGCTTCCTATAAACACATTGGTAGGCGCAGATTGGAAAACATTCAAGGATATAACGGGCGGTCGTGACATCGGTGCTGCCTACAAAGGCAAGTATCGGCTGACAAAAGCTGTCTGCCGCCTGCTGTCCACTTTGGCTCCTCTGCAGGACAGACGTTATGAAAAGCTCCTGGCAGATAAGCCCCTGGAGCATGATCCGGTATTCATTTTGGGACATTGGCGTAGCGGGACTACGTTTGTGCATAATGTTTTCTCCTGCGACAAGCATTTCGGCTACAACACGACATACCAGACTGTATTTCCGCATCTCATGATGTGGGGGCAGCCTTTCTTTAAGAAGAACATGAGCTGGCTGATGCCGGACAAACGCCCCACGGACAATATGGAGCTTGCCGTCGACCTTCCGCAAGAAGAGGAGTTTGCTTTGGCAAATATGATGCCCTACACCTATTATAATTTCTGGTTCCTGCCCGAATATCAGCAAGAGTATGCCGATAAATATCTGCTGTTTGATGATATTACAGAGAAAGAACTGAAAGTGTTTGAGGAGACTTTCGTCAAATTGATAAAAATCTCTCTTTGGAATACGAAGGGAACTCAGTTTCTTAGTAAGAATCCGCCTCATACGGGACGTGTGAAAGAGCTTGTCAAGATGTTCCCCAATGCTAAGTTTATCTATCTGATGCGTAATCCTTATACTGTTTTCGAAAGTACACGTAGTTTCTTTACTAATACCATTCAGCCGTTGAAGTTGCAGGATATCAGTAATGAGGAGCTTGAAAAGAATATTTTGTCCATTTATGCCAAACTGTATCATAAGTACGAAGCGGACAAGACATGTATTCCTGAAGGAAACTTGATAGAGGTGAAGTTTGAAGACTTCGAAGCGGATGCAATGGGAATGACTGAACATATCTACAAGGCTTTGTCCATTCCGGGCTTTGCAGAGGCACGTGCCGATATTGAAAAGTATGTAGGCGGAAAGAAAGGATATAAGAAGAATAAATACAAGTATGATGAGCGTACAGTGCAGTTGGTTCAGGATAACTGGAATTTTGCGCTGGAACAGTGGAAGTACGATTTATAATGATTGTCAATTATTAATGAGAGAAATGATTCAAAAGAAAGTTCGTATATTGGGAATGCTGTCTGCCATGCTCTGTTGCGGAGCAGTTTCTGCACAGCAGCACGAGGTAGAGATGATTCCTTTCGGAAATATGGATCAATGGATTGACCGCCAAATCAAGGAATCCGGTATTATTGGCGGTACCACGAAGAATGTATATGCTATCGGGCCTACTGCTACTGTCACCGAGACCAAGGCATACAAGAATATGGGAGGTTCGCCGTGGGCGACATCCAATGTGATGGCCCGGGTAGCCGGTATCACGAAAACCAATACTTCTGTTTTCCCGGAAAAGCGAGGGGATGGTTTCTGTGCCCGTATGGACACCCGTATGGAGAGTGTGAAGGTTTTTGGAATAGTGGATATCACGGTGCTGGCTGCCGGCTCCATGTTTCTGGGTGAGGTGCACGAACCTATCAAGGGGACCAAGAATCCGCAGAAAATGCTGAATTCCGGCATACCGTTTACAAAGAAACCTATCGCCATACAGTTTGATTATAAAGTAAAGATGTCCGACCGCGAGAAGCGTATCCGTGCAACGGGCTTTAGCCGTATCACAGATGTTGAGGGAAAGGACTTCCCGGAAGTGAATCTGTTTCTGCAAAAGCGTTGGGAAGATGAGAAGGGGAATATCTATGCCAAGCGTGTAGGAACGATGGTCGTACGATATTATACTACTACCGATTGGCATAATAATGCCACTTATTCCATCATGTACGGTGATATCACCGGCGACCCTGCATACAAGGCCCACATGATGCGTCTTCAGGTTGAAGAACGCTATGCAGTTAACAGTAAAGGAGAGAGTGTGCCTATTAAGGAGGTTGCCTGGGGGACGAAGGACGATGTGCCCACTCATTTGCTGTTGCAATTCACCTCTAGTCATGGTGGTGCTTATATAGGTTCTCCTGGCAATTCGCTATGGATTGACAATGTAAAATTGGTCTATTAGAATAAAAGCAGTTAAAGTTGATGTCATACTTTAGCTGCTTTTTTTATGGAGTCAACGAGACTTTGACTTACTTCTTATTTCAAATGAATTTTGTATGTCAGCCCTCCCGTGAAATATTTCATCCTCTGCATTTCGACCTGCACATGCAGATGCTTGAACAGCAGATAAGTGGCTCCCAAAGCAAAGTCCTTGGAGTCGTACTCCGCTATCACCCTCAACTGCGGATGGAAGGAGGGATTGTAGGTGACACCCAGTGCAAAGCCATTCAGTTTGTACTCCTTGCGGTTGTTGTAAAGGTAGGAAAGATGGACACCGATCTCCTCCTTACCCACAACGGGTATATGCTTGGAGGCGGCAATATAGAAACGGCTGTAATAGCCGTTACCTTCCGTGGTGCCTACCTGGCCGCCGCCGGAGGAAGTGA
This sequence comes from Bacteroides sp. AF25-5LB, assembly GCF_003602965.1. Classification (NCBI taxonomy): domain Bacteria; kingdom Pseudomonadati; phylum Bacteroidota; class Bacteroidia; order Bacteroidales; family Bacteroidaceae; genus Bacteroides; species Bacteroides sp. AF25-5LB. The sequence continues at coordinate 39,935 of NZ_QTMC01000013.1, read as the reverse complement.
ACGGGTCGGACGTCCCCAGCACGACAGCCGGCATGTATTTCCAGAACTGCCCCTCCTTCAACACACGTAGACGGGCGGAAAAGTAGCGGTCCTGGTTCGTGAACCCGCTATACCCGTATGGCTTCAATCCCAACGCCTCCGCCTTGAAGAGCGTACACGTGTAGGCCACTTCCAGAAAGGGGAAGATGGTGACGTTCAGGAAATAGTTGTAGGTATGATAGTACCAGGTGGGCGGTGTGAGCTCCTTGTTCAGGAAGTTGCCGCCGACCATGAAAGTCTTGTCGCGCTGCATCTCAGCAGAGGGCGCATGCAACAGCCCGGTTGTACCATACGTCAACTGGGAAAAGGCCGAAAGGGAAAGGCTGCAAAACAGAACGATAAAGAATAGCTTAAACTTCATCATCACATATAAATTCAGTCGCTGATAAAAAATGGGTTGCTTTATAACGTGCATCGGACATAGTACCAAAAAAAGGCGTCTGAGTCCCAGACGCCTTCATTTTTAGAGTCTATTTGTCACTTGGAGTGTATTATTCCAGGATAACTACGCGGTTCAGGAAGTTCTTGCCGAACATGTTTTCAGTACCACCGAATCCTACGAGTTCAAGCTGGTCCTTGTCAACACCCTGAGCAATCAAAGCGTCGTAAACAACCTGGGCACGCTTTTCGGACAGCTTCTGGTTCCAAGAAGCGCTACCGGTAGCCTTGTCTGCATAACCTGCAACTTTGTACTTCTTGTCCGGATTAGCCTTCAGAATCTTGGCAGCCAGTTCGATGTTAACCTTGCCATAGTCATCCAGACGGGCGCTGCCAATCTTGAAGAAGATGGCACGCGGACCGGCAACTTCAACTTCCTTGGTCACTTCCTTAACTTCAGGTTTAGCGTTGGCCAGTGCATTCTTGCAGTTAGCTAGGTCAGCCTGAGCCTGAGCCAGTTCACTTCTATATCTGTTGATTTCCGCATTGACTGCGTCTTCGTCAATCTTAGAAACCGGAATAAACTTCTTACCGCCGAAGATGTAGCTAACACCTGCGGTCAGCATACCTGTACCTTCAGCCTTGCGATGGCTGCTGATATTACCGAAAATGGACGGAGCGATGGCACCGCGAGCTTCTACGTCAATGGCCCACTTGGTGTTGATATTGAACTTCAAGCCCAAACCGGCAGAAGCGCCGATACGTGCACGCATTTCTGCTTCACCGGCAGGAGCCATAGACTGCGAAGTACCATCAGCACTAATTGTAACATCCACATTTTGAGATTTTGCTACAGAAATTTGAGGTCCCAAGAAACCGTAAACTTCGAAGAAACGGTTAGGATTAGCACCGGCAAACAATGTAGAAAGATTGATCATTGCATCAATGTTACCACCTACATAAGTCTTGTTGTGTTCCCAGTATGCATCATCCAAACACAGATGCTGAGTAATACCGTTTACCTGAGCACGTACCCCCCAAGTCGGAGTAATCAGCTTACCAACTGACACGCTGAAATGCGGAGCAATCTTATTGAAACCGTCATTGTTGATGGCGTGGATACCACCACCTACACTGACAAAAATATTATCGCTCCATTTCGGAGTGTAGTAGTTCGTTTTTTCCTGTGCATTCAGATTTGCTGCACAAGCGCCTGCCAATAGTAAGGAGGCTATCATTAATTTACTTTTCATTTTCTCTTGAGTTTAAGATAAATTACAACTAAAACTTCTATTAATCAAGTTCACCAACACCACCACCGGCATTGCCTTCACCATGACCATGACCATGACCGTGGCTATGACCGTGACCAGGAATATCTTGATTTTCAAGAACAAACAGTGTAGAAGTTGTATAATCATCTACTTCAATAGAAGCTAAAGGCTCTGTTTCAGCTTTTGTTACAGCCTTCTTCACTACTTTATATTCAGTTGTTACAACAGTATAAGTAATAGATGCAGTTGTTCTAGAGTTAGCATAAACTTTATACTTATTCTCCGGTGTTGTTACTGTCGTTTCCTCATATGTATTCTCAAGCGTGTTAAAGAAAGATTCAATAGCTGCGCGTTCAATAAGATCAGTTGTATTGATTTTCTTTGCACCTACTTTTGCACCTTCTTTTACTACATAAGGGAATGATGGAATGTCAAACCAATAAAGCTCGTAGTTATCCCAAGTCTTAACTTTAGGATCCGTTACTGGTTCAAGTTTTGTAGATTCTGCTACAATCTTAGTCTCAGCATCTTCTTCCTGAAGAATGATAGTCGGAGTCAGAGTAGCAAATTGCCCAGCTTGCAAAGCAGGAACCTTAACTGTAACAGTTGCACTCAAACCATTATAAGAAGCTGTAACATCAACACTCTTAGCAGCCAGAGTAGGATTACCAGTAAATGTCAACTCTGCAGGTGCGATAGTGGCTTGGCCAGTTACATCTGTAGTAACACCATCCTCTATAGCAAGCACAATCGGACTAATAACAGCTTGTGCATTAGTAGGAGTTACATTAACGTTGAACTCTTCCTTCTCACAAGAAGTTAAAGTTGTAGCTAAAGCTACTACGGCTAACGCAAATACTGCACTTATGCCGTTTAAGAATTTAATCTTTTTCATCTCAATTAATTAATTAAAAATTTAACAATTCTGACTTAATAAAATATGGGTTAAAACTATTTTCTTCCATTATATTGTCACTAACTTCCGCTTTATACTGTCTATAATAGTACCTTTCATTACCTGCATTATAAACAATGCCCATATTAGCAGAGGTATTCACACGAGGTATATATCCTTTCCTTTTATATTTATAAGGAGGTAATGCCACTTGAAATCGGAAGCCTCCATTCATCTTTGCATGTTCTGCTTTCATTGCATAGAAACCAATCGAACAATAGCGAAAATGGCGAATCATTTCAAATTTAACACCTTTCTCCTTCAATAAATACTGTTCTGCTTTCAGATTAAACTGAGTGTTAAATTGCGGCCAATAAAAGCTACCGCCCAAAGACCAAGTTACAAGTGCTGTCGAAGGATCATATACATAGCGAAATCCGCTCCAATATCCCATTCCTGTATACCCAATCCGAGCCATTAAGGAAAAGCGTTCATCCTTAAAAGGGCGATAAAATTCGGCGTCCACTCCATATTGGTCAGCACTAAAACATCCCACAGTCACTTTACCAAACACATTATACGGTAATCTAAAACGCTGTGAAATTGTAATATGTCCTGGATGAACTTTATCTTCAAACCTTCCATACCCATCATTATAAACCGGTATTTTCAACTGTGCCGTTAATTTCATACCTTTCCATAACGAAACTTCTATCGCAGGACTCAAATCAAACAAGACCTGGTAAATCTGTGTAATCACCAGATTCTTGAAAGCAAATTGAGGATATACCAATACATCAATCTTGAACAAAGAACTATTTTTCAACTTTATTTTCCGTGCATTTTTCCAAGTATCACCCAATTCATAGCTTACATTCCAGTCATCACGTTCTGCTTGGAGCACCGAATCCCCCTTTATGGGATGATAATAAAGAGAAATCTGAGGTACATTATTGTCCAGAACTATTATCCGGCATGACTTTTCTTCCGGTAAACCCATCTTTTGAATAACATCCACCGCTTTGCCTATGCCTACGCCTTGCAAACGATATGCAGAGTTCTGCAGAACATACACACGTTCATTGCCATCTTCTGTCCATCCAACATTTTCAAATCCCATTTCCACTAAAGCATCTACAGTACTTTCCCCCGTTTGGCAAATCCCTTTTAAAGGGAGCAAACAGTATAAAAAGAACGCTGCACACTGTGCTATTGTTTTAGTATTTAGGCACTTTCTTATGTTAGAGTTTTTATACCTCATCTTTTTCAACCATTTTTTGTGTTCGTATAACACAAAATATGCTGCAAAAATAGACACATTTTTAATAATACCAAAGATTTTTATATGAAAAAATGAAATAATGTTGTTTTTTCTTCAAAAGCCCCCAACAAATACTCAGAATGTTTATTTGAAGTATATTAGCTATCTTAAAATCCTTAATATAGCTGTGCATAATTACTATACAGAATGTTGTTTTTTGTGCCAAATAGTCATTTTTCAGATGTTTTTGCTAATTCACTTTTCTCTGAAAAAGGATAAATAGAAGAAATATCTGCAAGAATTAAAGAGAATGACAAATTGCACTTCGCATTTAACCAACCCCTATGATATATTAGGAATTAAATCAATAGCTTTCTTTTTACTTTCATCTACAAGCTTTGCATAAATTTGTGTTGTTTGTATATTGGTATGTCCCAATAGTTTGGAGACCGTATATAAATCTACTCCCAGTGTCAGCATCATTGTTGCATGTGTGTGGCGCGCTGTGTAAGTAATATTTAGAAATGCAATAAAAAACAGAATGACGATAATTAAACGTAAAACGTTTATAATTAAGCATTTTGCGAGAATTGCAGAACAGACAGACCTGCAAAAGAAAACAAAATATTGCGACGTTTCAGTTACCAGACTGTTAGCCGCCTGTTTCGGAAACGACGGCAGGTAACCGAATTTTTACCGATAAGAACAAAGCGGATTTGTATTCACTGTTTCTCAATGTTTTGCATGCCAAAGGACGCTTTTCAAAGGAGTATTTTTACAACCTAAAAAAGAGCGTTATGAAAGTGGAAAAATTCAAGGTGCTGCTCTACCTGAAAAAGAGCGAGCCGGACAAGACCGGCAAAGCCCCGATCATGGGACGGATCACCCTCAACCGCACGATGGCGCAGTTCAGCTGCAAGCTCTCCTGCACCCCCGGGCTGTGGAACGCGCGTGAGAGCCGGCTGAACGGCAAGAGCCGGGAAGCGGTGGAGACCAATGAAAAAATAGAAAGACTGCTGCTTGCCGTACACTCGGCCTTCAATTCCCTCATGGAAAGAAAAAGGGATTTCGATGCCGCCGCGGTCAGGGACATGTTCCAGGGCAATGCGGGCATGCAGATGACCCTGCTCAAACTTCTCGACCGGCATAACGGGGAAATGAAGGCCCGTGTCGGTGTGGACCGTGCGCCCACCACACTCTCGACCTACCTCTTCACCTACCGCACGCTTTCCGAATTCATCAAGGCGAAATTCAAGGTTCCGGACCTTGTCTTCGGGCAGCTCAACGAGCAGTTCATCCGCGAATATCAGGATTTCATCCTTCTGGAAAAGGGATATGCCGTGGACACGCTTCGCGGCTACCTGGCCATCTTGAAAAAGATCTGCCGCATCGCCTACAAGGAGGGCCACTCGGAGAAATACCATTTCTGCCACTTCAAGCTGCCCAAGCAGAAGGAGACAACACCGAAAGCACTCAGCCGTGAGAATTTCGAGAAGCTGCGTGATCTGGAGATACCGGAAAAACGCAGGTCACATGTCATCACCCGGGACCTCTTCCTCTTCGCCTGTTACACCGGCACCGCCTATGCCGATGCGGTAAGCATCACCCGGAAGAACCTCTTCCGGGATGACGAGGGCAGCCTCTGGCTGAAATACCAGCGAAAGAAAACCGACTACCTCGGACGTGTCAAGCTGCTTCCGGAAGCCGTCGCGTTGATTGAGAAATACCGGGACGATACCCGCGAGACTCTTTTCCCGCCGCAGGACTACCACACGCTCAGGGCCAATATGAAATCCCTGCGCCTGATGGCAGGGCTGAGCCAGGACCTTGTCTACCACATGGGACGGCATTCTTTCGCCTCGCTGGTCACGCTCGAGGAGGGAGTGCCGATAGAGACCATCTGCAAAATGCTGGGACACTCCAACATAAAGACCACCCAGATATACGCGCGCGTAACCCCGAAGAAGCTGTTCGAGGACATGGACAGGTTCGTCGAGGCAACCCGCGATTTGAAACTTATCCTTTAATCCCTAAACAATCATTATCATGCGCAGTACATTCAAGCTCTTATTCTACATCAACCGTAACAAGGTGAAATCGGACGGCACGACCGCCGTCCTCTGCCGGATCAGCATCGACGGAAAGAAATCGGCAGTCACGACAGGCGTCTATTGCAAACCCGGGGACTGGGACAGCAAGAAGTGTGAAATCAAAACAGCCAGGGAGAACAACCGCCTTGCCGCCTTCCGCAGCCGGTTGGAAGAGGCGTACGGGAACCTGCTGAGGAACCAGGGAGTGGTCACGGCCGAACTGCTCAAGACCACCGTGTCAGGCGCCAATTCCGTACCGGAATACCTCCTGCAGGCCGGAGAGGTGGAACGCGAACGGCTCAGGGTCCGCTCCAAGGAGATCAACTCCACTTCCACCTACCGCCAGTCGAAGACCACCCAGCTCAACCTCAGGCAGTTCATCGAATCCCGCGGGATGAAGGACATCGCCTTTTCGGACATCACCGAGGAGTTCGCCGAATCGTTCAAGGTCTTTCTCAAGAAGGAGCTGGGACACAGGAACGGACACGTGAACCACTGCCTGTGCTGGCTCAACCGGCTCATCTACATCGCCGTGGACCGGGAAATACTAAGAGCCAATCCGATAGAGGACGTGGCATACGAGAGGAAAGAAACACCTAAACTAAGGCATATCAGCCGCAGTGAACTGAAGCGGATGATGGAAACCCCGCTGCCCGACCCGATGATGGAGCTGGCACGCAGGACGTTCATCTTCTCCTCGCTGACCGGTCTGGCCTACGCGGATACGAGGGCTCTCCATCCCCGTCACATCGGAACGACTTCGGAAGGAAGAAGGTATATCCGCATCCGCCGCGCCAAAACGGACGTGGAGGCGTTCATCCCGCTGCATCCCATAGCCGGACAGATACTGGAGCTTTACAACACCACGGATGACGACAGGCCGGTATTCCCGCTGCCGGTCCGCGACGTCCTCTGGTATGAGGTACATGGAATGGGCGTGGCATTAGGCATGAAAGAGAACCTGTCCTACCACATGGCCCGGCATTCGTTCGGGACCCTGACACTGACCGCAGGTATTCCGATAGAGAGCATCGCCAGGATGATGGGCCACACGAACATCGACAGCACGCAGGTCTACGCCCAGGTCACCGACCGGAAGATATCCTCGGACATGAACCGGCTGATGGAAAGAAGAAAGCCCGCGGCCGGCAAGGAAGCCGCAGGCTAAATAAAAACTGCCGCCGGAATCGTAAATGCAATTCCGGCGACAATCCTTAAACTTAAATACGATATTATACCAATGCAGGGTGATAGTTCTCCTCCAGCAGCCTCTCGATGTCCGACTGCCTGTACAGGATCTTCCCGCCAAGCTGGATATAGGGAATCCGTCCTTGGTCCCTGTAATCCTGCAGGCACCTGCGGCTGATCTTCAACATCCCGGAAAGCTCCCTGTCGGTCAGGAACCGTTCCCCGTTGAAGGGAGGACGGTTGTCACGGGCAAGACGTTCCACTTTTTTCTCCATGTCGTCCAGCAGGGCAAAGAACCTGCGGACACGTTCGTTCTCCTTGTCGATAATGCCTTCCATCTCTTCCGCTCTTTAAAGGTTTCCGTTCTTCCTTCTTTCTCTCACCTCCTTCTCCTTGCGTCTGATGCCGACGTAGACCATCAACTTCTCCACATCCCCGGGCTTGTAATAGAACTTGCGCTGGAGGCGGGTGAACGCCAGCCGTCCGGTATCGCGGAGAGTCTGCAGGGTACGCGGCGAGATGTCAAGGCGCAGGCAGACATCCTGGCCGTCCAGTCACTCTCCGGGTTCCTTACAGCGGTTTCTCTCATACAATCTGTCCACACGTGCGGACAGGTTCTCGGCGCGCGCCAGCATCCTCTCAAGGACACCGGCCTCGATGTAGCATATTTCCATATTTTCAACTCGTTTAAATATCAGTGCGAATATAAGGGAAGAAACCATGAGAGGCAAGCACGACCGGCACACTGGCAGGAATAGTCATGGATAGTCGGTTTTTGTCATATGGGAAGGAAAAAGAAAGCCGAAGCAGGTCTGGATCCACTACCCCCTTTGGGTATGTGAAAGGAACGTTGTGGTGAAAGAAAAAACTCCTTTTCACACATGGATGAGGCAATGCCGGAAGTCCGGCAATAAAAAATGTGGCTTCTCTATCCGGGTAAATGCCATGATTACAGACTTCTTCCTGTTCCTATACCATCAGGTCGGTTACCTTCAGGTTAACAACTTATCCAACCTGTGATAGATCCGGATGTGAAAAGATTACTTTGGCTGGCTATTACAATATAATAAGTAGAATCATGTCAAATCTACTGCTGCTATTGTTTGTTGATAATGGCTGGCAGTAGAACAAACTTTCGTTAAACCAATACGTTCATTCTTTATTATCAAGTTTTTAGACTACCTTTGTATTTTATTAACTCATTTACCAAACATTATGGGACTACTCAAACCGAATCAAGTTTTGAACAAAGCATATAGACAGGTTGCGATTGAAACAACAGATTTTGACTTATTCAAAAATGCCCTTCGCACATTGAGAGACAATATTGTGGATGGGCAAAGAGAACACACGCAAAAAGAACATTTACGTAATTTTCTGAGTGAAACGTTCTACAAGCCATACTACATGGCTCCCGAAGAAGATATTGATTTGGCTATCCGATTGGATAAAACTATCAAGTCCAATATAGGGTTATTGATTGAAGTAAAGAGTACCACCAACAAAGGTGAGATGATTTCTAATGACAATCTTAATCGTAAGGCTTTGCAGGAATTATTGCTATACTATCTTAAAGAACGTGTCAATAAGAAGAACAATGATATTAAATATCTCATCGCTACTAATATTCATGAATTCTTTATTTTTGATGCCCATGAGTTTGAACGCAAATTCTATCAGAACAAACAATTACGTCGTGAGTTTCAAGACTTTGTGGATGGACGCAAAACCAGTAACAAAACCGATTTCTTCTATACTGAAATTGCAACAACCTATATTGAGGAGGTGAAAGATAGCCTTGAATACACTTACTTCAACTTACAAGACTATCAACACCTGCTTGATAGAACAGACGGTAGCGCTTCACGCAAACTTATCGAACTTTATAAGATATTCAGCGATACACATCTTTTGAAGCTATCGTTCCAAAATGACAGCAATTCGCTCAACCGTGGATTCTACACTGAGCTGCTACACATTATTGGTATTGAGGAACGCAAAGAGAATAATAAAACCGTGATTGTACGCAAAGCTGTGGAACGGCGTGACGAGGCTTCATTACTAGAGAATACTATTAACCAACTGGATGCAGAAGATTGTTTGCGTCACATAAATGGTAGTTTGTATGGGAATGATTATGAGGAACGGTTATTCAATGTTGCAATGGAATTGTGTATTACTTGGATGAATCGTATCCTTTTCTTGAAACTGTTGGAGGCTCAGATGTTGAAATACCACAATGGAGATGCAATCTATAAATTTCTTTCAATAACTAAGATTCATGACTATGATGATCTCAACACACTCTTTTTCCAAGTGCTTGCACGTGACATGGGCAGCCGCACACACTCCATTATGCGTGATTTTGCTTACGTTCCCTATCTTAACAGTTCTCTTTTCGAGGTGACAGATTTGGAAAGTAAAACAATTAAGATAAACAGCCTTTCACAACGTACGGTACTTCCTGTCTTGGCGAGTAGCGTATTACGAAATAAAAAACGCAATCTACAAGTCAACGCATTACCCACCCTGCAATATTTGTTTGCTTTTCTCGACGCTTATAACTTTGCGAGCGAAGGCAGTGAAGAAGTGCAAGAAGAGGCTAAAACACTCATCAATGCTTCTGTTTTAGGGCTTATATTCGAGAAAATAAATGGTCACAAGGATGGTTCAGTATTCACTCCAGGCTTTATCACTATGTTCATGTGCCGTGAAGCAATCACCAAGACCGTGTTGCAAAAGTTTAATGGTTATTATGGCTGGAATTGTACCACCCGTATAGAACTATACAACCATATTGACAATATAGTCGAAGCTAATGAACTAATTAACAGTTTGCGACTGTGTGATCCAGCTGTTGGTTCGGGTCACTTTCTTGTGTCTGCTCTCAATGAACTGATACTCTTGAAATACGAATTAGGTATTTTGGTAGATGCTACCGGTAAGCGTATCCGCAAAGCGGACTATCAACTTGCCATTGAAAATGACGAGCTAATTGTTACCGATACCGAAGGTAATTTATTTGCTTACAACCCACTCAATGCGGAAAGTCGCCGCATGCAGGAAACTCTTTTCAAGGAGAAGCGTCAAATCATTGAGAACTGTTTATTTGGCGTTGATATTAACCCCAACTCTGTGAAGATTTGCCGCCTACGACTGTGGATTGAATTGTTGAAGAATGCTTACTATACGGCTGAAAGTAATTACACTTATTTAGAAACCTTACCAAATATCGACATTAACATCAAATGTGGAAATTCTTTGCTTCACCGATTCGCTTTGACAGACAGTATTCAGACCGTACTGCGAGAGTCTAGTATCAGCATCAGCCAATATAAGGAGGCTGTAGCTAAATATAAAAATGCCCAAAGTAAAAGCGAAAAGCAGGATTTGGAAACGTTTATAACAGAAATCAAGTCGAAACTGAAAACAGAGATCAACCGCCGGGATGCACGATTGGTTAGATTGAACAAACGCCGCTCTGAGTTGGCAAACTTACAAGCGCCTCAACTGTTTGAACCGACAAAAAAGGAAAAGAAAGCGTCGGACAAGCGCATTGCCGATTTAAAGAAAGAAATTGCGACTTTAGAAAATATATTTGAGGAAATACGCTCCAACAAAATTTATCTTGGTGCATTCGAATGGCGTATAGAGTTTCCAGAAGTACTCGATGCCGAAGGCAACTTCTTGGGATTTGACTGTATCATTGGCAATCCACCTTACATTCAGTTACAATCTATGGGTAAGAGTGCCGATGTATTAGAATGCATGGGTTACATAACTTATGCACGCACTGGTGATATTTACTGCCTCTTCTATGAGTTGGGTATGAACCTGCTTACTCCCAATGGTTTTCTTTGCTATATCACGTCTAATAAATGGATGCGTGCGGGGTATGGTGAAGCCTTGCGAGGTTATTTCGCAAGCAAGACCAATCCTATTATGTTGGTAGATTTTGCAGGTATAAAAATATTCGATGCAATAACGGTAGAAGCAAATATTCTTTTATCTCAAAAAGCAGCAAATATTTTTAACACACAAGCTTGTTTGGTACAAGATTCGAATGGCTTGAATAATTTGAGCGATTTCGTGCAGCAACAAGGCGTGAAGTGTAACTTTGCAGATTCTATCCCGTGGGTGATATTGTCTCCCATTGAACAAAGTATCAGGCGTAAGATTGAATCTATTGGTACACCACTCAAAGATTGGGATATAAACATTTATCGTGGAGTCCTTACCGGGTATAACGATGCGTTTATCATATCTACCGAAAAGCGTGATGAGATATTGGCGAATTGCCAGACAGAAGGCGAGCGTGTTCGGACGGCTGAACTTATACGACCGATTTTGCGTGGCAGAGATATTAGGAGATACGGGTATAAATGGGCTGAATTATGGATTATCAACATTCATAATGGTATAAAAGGTAAATTACCTCGCATCAAAATCGAAGATTATCCTGCCATAAAAGCTCATTTAGATTTATATTGGGATAAAATATCGAAAAGAACAGACAAAGGAGATACGCCATATAACCTTCGTAACTGTGCTTATATGGAGGATTTTTCTAAGCCAAAAATTGTATGGAAAATAATCGGAAACCAAATGGCTTTTGCATATGATGCCAACAATTATGTAATGAACAATGCCTGTTATATTATGACAGGCGATCATTTGGATTATCTGTTGGCAGTATTGAATTCACAAGCTATAACATGGTATAGCTATGTGACTAATATGAATAAAACTGGCGTTGGAGATGTTCAAGTTGGAGGTCAAAATATAGCGACTTTCCCTATACCTTTTTATGATGCCAATAAAATAGAACTCATTGAATTAGCAGAACTTGCAAACAGTATAATAAATAAAAATATCAATCTACCATTTATTGACTCTAAAATAGAGGGTTTGGTTTCAATGATATATGGATTCACGAGTGAAGAAACTAATTTTCTACATTCATTTGTTTCTTCACTCCGAAAGTCTATTTAGACAATTTGCTGGTTTTCAATATATTGAATTTCATCTGAGGTAAGTTTATAAACATCATACATCAACTTATTGCTAAAACATTCAAAATCCGTAATGCTCATCTTGCCTACTTTCAAATCATTGAAAGCAGCAAGATGAGTATTTAGTTGTTCAGTAGATAGCTTAGCAACAATAAGCTGTTCTATGGTATACTTTTTCCATCTAATAGTCCCTACTCCTGTAGTTGTCCCTACTTTAGAAAACAACCATTCAGACACGGACGAATTTAAAGCAGACAAAAGGTATTCAATACACTCGCCTTTCATGTAAAAAGAAGTTGCTTCTGGTATATATTCTCCCAAAAAGTCGAAAGCAAATTTTGATTTATCAGATATTTCTCCCCATATGATTTTTGGCTTAGAAAAATCCTCCCAATACTTGGCCCCCCAACGTTGCATAGCATACCACTCATATCGAATTCCTGTCTCTGCTTTGTTTCGTTTAGAAAGTGGTTCTTTATATTCCAACATATGGTTATATACAGCAGGATATTGTTCTTTAAACGCTTTTTCTGCCTTTTCAGAAGCACCAGTTATAGATTCATCAAATTGGTATGGGAAATGCCAAGGGATATATATTAGCCATTGCCCTGCCCAGTCATATCCATACCTCTTTATATCTCTGCCACGCAAAATCGGTCGTATAAGTTCAGCCGTCCGAACACGTTCATCTTCTGTTTGACAATTCGCTAGTATCTCATCACGCTTTTCGGTAGAAATGATAAAAGCATCATTGAAACCAGTTTTTATCCCATAGTTGATTTGGATGTTCCAATCCTTCAAGGGTATTCCCACAGACTCAATCTTCTGCTTGATGCTCTGTTCAATGGGAGACAATATCACCCATGGGATAGAATCTGCAAAGTTACACTTCACGCCTTGTTGCTGCACGAAATCGCTCCTTATGCTTCTACCATAAAAGTCTTAATAAATCGAGCGAGCGTATTTCTATCCACTTTACAAATTTTAGCGATTTTGCGTTGTGAAACTTCAGCTTTCAATAGTTCTTGTATGAGAATCCTCTTATCGTGGAGTTTGTACTTCTCTGGAGCACTTTTTTTCCCTTTAGGACGTCCTAATATTACCCCTTCTATTTTCTTTCGTGCTAAGGCTTCTTTTGTTCGTTGGCTAATAAGGTTACGTTCAATCTCTGCTGACAGTCCAAAAGCAAAAGCCAACACTTTACTTTGAATGTCCTCTCCTAACTTATAGTTGTCTTTGATAGTCCAAACCCTACATTCCTTGCTCATGCAAATATTCAGAATTTCCATTATCATAAAGAGATTACGACCCAATCTGGACAATTCAGCGCAGATAATCAAATCATCTTTCTGTACCTTATTGAGCAATTTTCCGAGTTCACGTTTGTTATAGGCTTTTGTTCCACTAATGGTTTCCTCTATCCAACCATCAATTTTTATGTTTTGATTGTCGCAGAAATTCTTGATTTCAAAACGTTGGTTTTCTACTGTCTGCTTATCACTGCTTACTCTAATGTATCCGTATATCATATGTCTAATTATAAATGTTTATAGATATATAATATGGATAGTTTTTCTATAGAAACCTAAGAGAGCGTTGATTTTACATTTAATTCTTTGCCATTTCGTTTTTAATGAACTTTCAATTTCCATTAGTCGTAAAGACCGTGAAAAATGTTTAGCCCCCACACTCTTACATCAGAAACCGGATAGTTCAATGGGCTTTTGAGCCCCCGCATTCGTAATGATGGCTCACGATGTAGTGATGTTGTTTAATTAAAGTTTCAGACTATGACCTACGTTGGAATCGATGTCAGCAAGGCGACCTTTGTTGTCGCTTATTCGTCCGCCAAGACCGGCAGGACAAAAACATTCAAGAACCACGGTTAAGGGTGTCCATGAGTTCATCCAAACCATTTCAGTAGCAGAGCACCATTGAGTATTAGAAGCCACAGGCAATTACAGTGCGTTGCTCGTCTATCTGCTTTCCGAAGCAGGGATAACCGTCAGCCTTGAGAATCCGCTGAAGATAAAGAACTTCGCCCGTGCCATGCTCTTCGTCACCAAGACGGACGAGATAGATGCCCGTCTGATAGCCCTGTACGGGGAGAGGATGCAGCCGGATCCTTATAAGCTCCGCAGTGACTCAATCCTCGTACTGAAGCAGAAACGAACGGTACTACGCCAGCTAAAGAAGCAACTTGTGGCAACACGCAACCTTAAAGGCTCGATGGAGTTCTTTCTTCTTTTGACCCTGAATGCAAGAAAACCATCGAAAAGACGATTGCTTTCCTCGAGAAGCAAATCAAGGCAATGGAAGAGAATATCACTTCCTTGGCGTAAGGCGAGTACAGGAAACAGATGGACTTGCTCACCTCCATCAAAGGCATCGGTGTTACACTGGCAGCCGCGCTTATCGTGGCCACAGGCGGGTTCACCTATTTTGATAATGCCAAGCAACTGACCCGTTATCTGGGCCTGTCACCTATTTACCAACAGTTCGGTACGTCAGTCAATGTCAAAGGTCACATCAACCAGAACGGGGATTCAAACCTCAGAAGCCAGCTCTATGTGGCGGCTTTCTCGTCACTCAGGTGTAATGCCGAGTGCAAGGCTTGTTTCGACCGTTTGCGGTCTAACGGCAAGCCAGGCAAGGTGGCGGTCGTTGCTGTCGCCAACAAACTTATAAGGCAAGCCTTCGCTGTGGTCACGCAAGGAAAACCGTATGTCGATGGGTTCAAGTCCGAGAAACCGTAAATACTCATCTGCGGAGGGAACGCCATGCGGCAACCTTAGATTTGCAGCATCAAAATATTTATCTTTGAATTGATATTGAAAGGAAAGCAAAAGGAAAACCATCAGCGGCAATAGAAGTCAAGTCTAAGTCCCTATTCGGTCCTTTTGCTCCTTCCTTGAACTCAAACCCATATAAGAATTTCAGTAAACCTGTTTAAGATTATTAGGTCAAGTTCAGGTCCTTTCTTTTTTGTTTAATGTTCAAAAACAAAAGTATGAAAGTTTTTTATTTAGGAGTTGATGTGAGTAAGAAAAAATTGGATTTATGTTTAAGGAGTAACGGTAAGGACATCCTTTATGATGTTATTCCTAATGATCTATCCTCTATTAAATCTTGGTTAACAAGAACGTTTGAGAAATTTTTCCTCTCTGAGGACAGTTTGGTTGTCTGTGCGGAACATACAGGGCAATATACCTATCCTTTGGTCTGTGCAACAAAAAGTATAGGAGTCTACTTATGTTTGGAAGATGCAGCTAAAATAAAATATTGTCATGGAATACCTCGTGGCAAAAATGATAAAATAGATGCCTGCCGAATAGCAATGTATGCAGAAAGATATAATGATTGCCTACAACCGTATACCGCATCAGAGCTTATAATACAAAAACTCAAAAACTTATCAACAGAACGCAGTATGCTTGTTGCAGATAGGGCTAAATATCAATCCCAGCTAAAAGATCAGGTAGACTATATGGAACACTCAATATATATTGCTAAATGCAATAGAGTTGAAGGGATTATCAATACATTTACGGATTACATAGCACAAATAGACCTTGAAATAAAAGAACTTATAAATCAAGCACCTGTCATTGCTCATCAAATGGATTTACTCATGTCTGTGGATGGAGTTGGGGAACGTGTTGCACTGAAGATGATCATGGAAACAGATGCTTTCACTTCTTTTACTGATCCCAGGAAGTTTTGCTGTCATGCAGGAGTTGTTCCGTTCGTCTATGTGTCAGGAAGTAGCCAACGTTCTAAAAATAGAGTATCTAATAGGGCTGACAAAAGCATCAAGCATTTGCTACATATGGCGGCACTATCTGTTTCACAAGTGAAAAATAGTCCATTGAAGAAATATTGTGACAGAAAGGTCGAAGAGGGAAAAAATAAGATGTCGGTTCTGAATGCAGTTAGAGCGAAATTAGTTACGATTATGTTCGCTGTAATTAGGGCGGATGCTTTTTTTTCGAGAAATTATCAAAATTCGCTTGCGTAATCCATAAGAATAGGGGCTGAGCAGTCAGCCCCGACGAGCTTTCCATGCACGACAACTGCATAAATATACTAATTATCGTTAACCATATTCAGTTTTCTTATTATAGTCCATTTTTCTTTCCATTTTAAATAGCTTCCTGTCAGAAACTCAAATTATTGAAATACAGTTCAAAATACTTTCCAAAGGCACTTCCGGCTGGGTGTCGTGGTTTCCGACTCCCCCTCCGGAGCTGTTTGAAGAAGGAGTTCAATATATTTTTTACCGTTTCTCCGTTATCGCCTTTTTACTTTCCGACCGGTGATGAAAAGTCCTTGTGGGCGCCACCTCTTTCCGGTCCCCGGAAATGCGGTTCAAATATGAACCTTTAGCAGCAACGTATATCCGGCATCTTCTTCCCGTCGATATGATACGGATTTGGGGGTTCCTTTCAATGCTGTCCATAACCATAACTTCTGATTTATACATTAATTCCATGTGATAACCGGGTGTTTGGTCAGGCGGACGTTCCCGGTGGCGGATTGTCGTCCTACGCCGCAAAGAAAAAAAGAGTAAATGTATGAGGGAATACCTTGTCAGTTATAGTCATATATAGACATAAATAGTCAATGCCGGCAAAAGATATGACAAATGGCAGTCCGGCGAGAGCCCGGGATTCTTCCCGATATTGCCGGGATTGTGTGTAAAAGTACGACAATCCGTTGATAGCAGTATGAAAAGAGAAAAAAATGATTGAGGAAGGAGGTCGTGAAACCAGCCTCCGGAAAACAGGATACGGCGGAGATCAGATACCGTGAAAAAAGAAAAAAATCCCCACCGGAGATGAATGAACCGGCAGGGAACGTAACAATAAAGGAACGGGCCTCTCAACCCTTGATGTAACCGTACTTTTTCAGGTCGTCCATGAAATGCTCCGGCGTGTCGGTCCTCACCGTCACCCCGTGCAGTTCCCTGTACCGCCCGGAGAAATTCATCATGTACTCCTTATCGGTGCACCCGCTGTCAAACCAGCTGCCCTCACGCAGGAGGCGTACAAACTCGGAAGGGCCGGAGGCGGCAATCCTGCCGCCATCCGCCAAAATATACATATGCCTGTTCATGCCGATAATTTTTTAGTTCTCAGTTTATAATATAGTTTCTGTTCACCATCCAGGAAGGGGATGTCCTGGAGCGCGGTGCCCGCAGGCACCTGTCCCCTTGTGGCAAAGGTAACCAATTTGTGGAGAAACAGCACCCAATTTCGCATTTTTGTGAAGCTGGTCGTTCCCGAATGCTGCCGGAACTCGACCGTCTTGTGCCGTGAGTAGGCCTCAAGGTTCACCTTGTGGTAACGGTCACCGATCCTTCCTTTCAGCTCGTCCACCGTCCGGGCGGAACGTATCATCCCGTCAGAGACATGGCCCAGCCCACGGCAATAGTAGTTGTCCCTGCGGGATGCAGGCATGAACCTGTCGATGACCGGTTCCAGGTGTTTGTAGCTCAGGGCCAGGTTGCGCCAGGTCTCCATGCTGAAACCGGCGGCATCGATATGCACGTGAAGCCCGCAGCTCCCGTTCACCTTCACATCACACAGCTCAAGCACCCAGCAGACCTTCTCCAGTTCACGTAACCCGGCTTCGCCGACAAGGATCGGACTGACCAGCTCGAAGGTGTCATTCCCGTTCAGACTACTGTCTGTCACGAGTTTCCAATGCGGACGGGTGGTATGGTTGTAACCTTCCACCACAACCTCGATACCGGACTCCCTGAGCTCGCGTGCGAGCCGTTCGCGGGAACAGTTGTAAGCCTCGATCTCGATACCGAACTTGCGGTTGAAAGTGTAATCCGGTGCGGCTGCCAACGGTTGGATGTTCGGACCGCACTCACATTCACTCATACGGCGCAGGGCGTTCACTACAAAGCCGTAGTTTCCGTTGGTCACCATTCGTGCGATTTCCGCACGGGGAACACCCAGAAGATACAGTTGCCGGATCTTGCTCGTCTTTGTCGTTTCTTGTGCTAAAATGCTTCTGATTTGCTCGTTCATAATTTATTACCTCCTTTATTATTACACTACTAAGGTAATGCTTTTACAGGAGATGTCGTAATTATAAGATCCTTATTATCACGCCATTAGCTTACTTTATCTTAGGCTAAAAGTCCTTATTTAAGGTGTCTATACCCTGACATCCGCTACCGGTCGGTATCGGGTTCCTCCAGGCCGATGGTACGGCATATCTCCTCCACCAGTTCAGGAAGGCCGGAGCCTTTCTCCTGATGGGGATCGGGTGGAAACAGCGTGGAACGGAAGACACCCTTGCAGACAGGGTCCGCCTCCCTGTTGTAGCGGAGGGTGTTCGGAATGTGTGAGGACAGCAGCCGCAGCCCCATCTTGTCGATGACCCGGTTCCAGGCGTCATACAGGTCCTTCCGCCCCCTCCTGTCCACCATGTTCCAGAACAGCCAGGTCCCTTTCAGGTTGCAGTTCTTCCTGGCGACCAGCTCCTCTTCCAGAGCCTTGGTAAACTGCAGGGAACTCTGCATGACGATGTTGTCCGCCTTGAGCGGGACGAAAATGTAGTCCATCGCGGCAACAGTATAGACCACCCCCTCGCTGCGGAGCGTTCCGGGAAGGTCGAAAAGCACGATATCGAAAGTTTCCCCCTTTTCGTCCATATAACGATGCAGGTCCTCCACCGCCTTTTCCGGATCGCTTTTGATGACCGGATAGGCAGGCTTCCGGATTCTCTCGTGCTGCCGGTAAAGGCTCACCTTCAGGTCGTCATTTTTCATGACACTCTCCATGTCCCTCTCACGCATCAGGGCGATGCTGTGCTGCGGGTAGTCACAGTCCACAACCGCCACACGCAGGCCTTTGCGGTAATGCAGCACACTGGCCAGCAGTACCGTAAAGACGGATTTTCCCACGCCACCCTTCTGGCTGGCGACGGCAACCAACAACTCTTTTTCTTTTTTCATCATACTTCTTGCATTAAATGTTAAACACTATTATGACCGGTCGGGCAGGGACTCTTCCAGAATCATCTCCACCGTTTCCCTGTATTCTTCCAGATGCCGCGATACAAGGTGGTTGATGAACCCCTCCAGCGTGACCGTTCCATTTCTCGAGGCTCCCGCCAGGATGGACAGTTTCCGGTGCAGGGCGGCAGGAATATGCAGTGACCGGCGCTGCACGCCCGCAATGCCATGCAGGTATTCCTCCCCATAGACGGACGGCTGCATGGGGCCGCTTTTCCTTGCGGGACGCATTATGTCGTTACCGGACGTTCCACGTCCCTTCCGGGGACAGGCAGGTGCTTCCCCCATGATCTCACGGATGCGGTCCGCGTCCATCCCGCCGGGACCCATCCGGTCTTTTACGTTCTTTCCTGTCATGATATATCTTCTTGGACAATGACAACATTTTATCGGCGGGCCGGTTCTCCCGGCTGCCCGTCCTCATCCCAGGGACGGTAGACCTCACCGAGCAGGGCGGCGATATCCTCCCTATGTTCCTCCATATGGAGCTCCAGCAGCCGGATGATAAACCCGGAGATGCTGCCGCAACCGGCGGCCCTGACCAGCATGGCGATCCGGCGGTGCAGCCTCCCGTCAATATACGCGGTCTTCCACTCCACAGACTTGGGAGCGGGAACCAGAAACCTCCTCTTGTATTCTTCCGGGGCTGTCACTTTCCCTGCACGGACCTGCCTTTCATGACCCGGCATATCCACCGCCGGTTCCGGGGATGGGGAAACGGGAGCTGACAGAAGGTTTCCCGTGAGTCCGACCCTCTCGAGAACGATATCGGAAAGCCGGTTCTTTTCCTTTTCTGAATCCATTGTCTTAAAATCTTAAATTATTAAATTACACAACTGGCATTGTTTCGGAATACAAAATAAAAAAAGAAGAGGACAGGACGGAACCACCTGTCACTTATAGTCATCCAAAGTCGGGGATTGTCATGATACACATGACGGGGGGACGAACATATGGTTCCATCCGGATGGTTCTTCCCATGCAGGAGTGACGTCAGAATCCTGCTGTCCGTAGCGGCGTGGAAAAGCGGCGGGATTCCGTTCCTTGTCCACCGCCCCTTTCAAATCCTTATGGGCAGGTGTGGGAGCATGCATCCGTCCTGATACGGATTCTTGAATTATCGGTCTGTGGAAGTGTAAAAATATCAATCCGTTAATGGAGACAAGGAAGAAAAAACATAAGGCGTACACGGCTACATGCACGTTCTCCATTTGCAGAAGTGTAGAAGTGACAATCCATTAATGGAGACAATGAAGGAAAACCATAAGGCATACACGGTTACATGCCCATTCTCCATTTGCAGAAGTGTAGAAGTAACAATCCGTCAAAGGAGACAGTGAAGGAAAGCCATAAAGCATATACGGTTCACTGCCCATTCTCCATTTGTAGAAGTGTAAAAGTAACAATCCGTCAAAGGAGACAGTGAAGGAAAGCCATAAGGCATATACGATTCACTGCCCATTCTCCATTTGTAGAAGTGTAAAAGTAGCAATCCATCAAAGGAGACAGTGAAGGAAAGCCATAAGGCATATACGGTTCACTGCCCATTCTCCATTTGTAGAAGTGTAAAAGTAGCAATCCATCAAAGGAGACAATGAGGGAAAACCATAAGGCATACACGGCTACCTGTCATTCTCCATTTGCAGAAGTGTAGAAGTAACAATCCGTCAAAGGAGACAATGAAGGAAAACCATAAGGCATACACGGTTACATGCTCATTCTTCATTTGCAGATGTGTAGAAGTAGCAATCCATCAATGGAGACAAGGAAAAGAAACCATAAGACATACACGGTTACATGCCCATTCTTCATTTGCAGATGTGTATAAGTAGCAATCCGTTAATGGAGACAATGAAGGAAAGCCATAAGGCATATACGGTTCACAGCCCATTCTCCTTTTGTAGATGTGTAAAAGTAACAATCCATTAATGGAGACAATGAAGAAAAACAATAAGGTGTATACGGCTACCTGCCATTCTCCATTTGCAGAAGTGTAAAAATAACAATCCATTAATGGAGAATAGGGTATGGAAAGGGCAGATTTCCAGTACATACGTCTCCCTTATTCCTGAATTATGGGCGTAAGTCACATGATTCAGGAGAGACAGCCACCTTTTTATGGGGAGAGCAGCCGGCAAATGCCTGATGGAAATGACCCGAAAATCACAGGAGAATAGCCGTACAATGGGCTGATACACAATTCCTATTGGAGAATGTTGTCCCCATTAGGGGACAGCAAGTTGTGTTTTCGTTTAACGAAAACAGGACGGTTTAACGGAGAATACACCGATAAACCGTTACTTATTTCAAGCTCCAGCGTCGCTTTTTACATATCTAACTATAATTCATTTGAAATCACAAAACAGATTGAACCGAATGTGGTTAGTTTGTCTGTTTATTTCATGTCCGAATCATTAGTATGCTATGTTGCAAAGTTCGTATTCATTATGAAAAAATCCGCTTACGAGAACAAGATATTCAGGTAATTTGCCATCCTTTCCCCAAAGAAGTTCGATGTTAAAAAGTTCAGAAAGCGTTTTGGCTATGTCAAATCCGAAGGCTTCGAGTGACGGACGCACTTTTTCCGGGTGTCGGCATGGTGTGCCGCAGTTACGCGTACACTCGTTATCTGAGCAGTGAAGACATTTACCTATATAGGCAAATGAACGCCCTCCATATTTCCGTTCCATATCCAATAATTCGCTCTCGATTCGTATCCGTTCCGGTAAAATGAGTTTTTGTGTATATTCAATCGGAATATCTTTGTCTTCAGGGATTATCTTCGTTGCCATAAGATGTGCATACTTGTATTGTCGGAGAAACGATTCCGTATCAAAATCAAATGGAGGACACCCCCAACTTTTACCGTAATTGGTACATTGTTTGCAAAGTTCAAGAAAATGTGGTTCGTCACGGAATTCGGCGATATATCCTTCAACAGTGATGTCTGAAGTAAAATTTTCTACAGTGTATATACTCATTGTTTCAAAATCATTGTACCGCATAAGGAGTCGAAACGGATGTTTTCATTTTGGAAAAGTCTGTCAATGTATCCGCTTTTCTGCATTTCAGACGCGGTCAAGCAACTTAAATTCGGGGTATCTAACAATGCTATCGAATCGCACATGGACAACGCGATGTCAAGTTCATGTGTCGAGAACATGATACATTTTTTCTCGTCGTGGACAAGCCTACGAAGCAACGCCACAAGTTCGTAGCGATTAGGCATGTCAAGAAAGGAAGTCGGTTCATCAAGGAGAATGATAGGAGTATCCTGTGCCAATGCACGAGCAATCATCACACGCTGGCATTCGCCATCCGACATTTTATCCATCGTGCGGTTTGCATAAGCCTCCATTCCCACCGAAATGAGCGATTGCATGACTATCTCCTTATCTGTTTCTTGCATCCTACCTATCCAGTTGGTATAAGGAGCACGGCCTATGGCTACGACATCCTTGCACCGCAGGTTGGCGATGCGCGTGCGCTCGGTCGTGACGACAGCCAGCGTTTTTGCCATATCTTCGGTTTTCATGCAGGCGATGTCGTGCCCGTCGAGAATGATTTTTCCGGAATAACACCGGTTCAGACCGGCTATGGCGCGGAGCAACGTCGATTTTCCTGTCCCGTTTCTTCCGATAAGGGCTGTCAGTTGACCTTTTTTTATCGTGGCATTTACCTCGTGGAGCAACGAGTTTTCTTTGTAACCTATGGAAAAATGCTGTAATTCTATCATGCGGTGATGGATTTGTTGCGTAAAACCACCCATACGACGATTGGGATTCCCAATAGAGCTGTAATGGCGTTGATCGGCAAGGTGAATATTTTAGAAATGATGTCGCAAAGAAGCAATATCGATGCTCCCGAAAGAATTGTTCCGGGCAGAAGGACATGATGATCGCTATTTTGGAAAAGCATTCTTGTGACATGAGGCATAGCGAGACCTATGAAACCTATCGGACCGCAAAAAGCGGTTATCGTTCCGGCGAGCAGCGTTGTCGAGAGAAACAACAGGCTGCGTGAACGCCGAATATTCAGTCCCATTGTTACGGCATATTCCTCTCCGAACAGCAGGAGGTTAAGCGGTTTGATGGTCAGTACCGCCAACAGCAGTCCGGCAAACACCGATGGAACAAGAATCAGAAGTTGTCCGGAGGTGACGTCACCCAAAGCCCCCATCGTCCAAATGACAAAGGCTTTCAGCGATTCCTCTTTGCTGAGGTACTGCAATATCTGCACGACAGCACCTACGCCCGATGAGAACATCATGCCCAGAATCAGGATTACCATGATGTCTTTTATTCGCTGTCCGACGGCAGTTATCACGAGCAACACGACAGCCGCACCCACCCACGCTGCTCCGGCAATGCCTATTGATGAACCGATCCCGGCAAGTACCACAAGTGCCACACCGAGACTTGCACCGGAACTGATGCCAAGGACATAGGGACCGGCAAGAGGATTACGGAAGAGGGTCTGCATCTGAAGACCGCTGACCGATAAGGCAGCCCCGGCCAACAGTGCCACTATAGCTTTTATGAGGCGTATGTTGAGTACGATTTTTTCCGTGGCACGGGAACAATTTCCCCCGGTCAGTGCTGCCCATACATCGCGGATCGGAATGTTGACAGCTCCCACGGCCAAGTCCAGTAAAAAAAGACCGACCGTGAGCGTAATCAATATGGAGAATAATATAGTCGAACGGGAACGCATCTATTTCAGTTGCTTGTAATACACACACTCTTCCTGCACCAGTTCAGGATGGAATATCTTCACGAGGTCGCGGAGCACGATGTCAGGATTCACGACGGCAGACTCGTAATAGTCGTTACCCCCGGCTGTGTTGGTACGGGCGTTGTTGTTATACACCTCTCCATTTTTGAAACATCGGGTATCGGTGAATTTCGGACATGATGCCTTCAAGTCGTCAAGGGAGTTCGCCATTCCCACGTTCAGCCACATGTCCGCATCCGACGCGAGCAGATATGCTTCTTCTAAGTCAATGGGGATAGAAGCGTTTCCCGTGTTCTTCTGGTAGATATAGCGGCCTCCCGCATCAGTAATCAAGCGGGCTACATAACTTTGGGTTGAAGGCATGAACCACGAGTCGCCATAGGGAACATTAAGCATAACCGAAGGAGTGCCGAGGGTACTGTCGGCCACTTTCTTTTTCAAGGCGTTGTATCTGACCGGGATTGCGGCAAAGGCTTTTTCACCCTTCTCACGTTTTCCTGTGACTTCTGAAAGCACTACCATCCATTCGGCCTTGCCGAGAGGCGACTCTTCAAGATAATCGCCGACATACATGAACGGTATGTCGAGTTCTTCGAGTTTGCTTTCCATTGCGCTTGCGCCGTTCACCCCATAGAGCAGAACGAGGTCGGGATCGAGCGAGAGCAGCAACTCGTAGTTGATGTTCCCTTCATAGCCGACATCGCCAATACTGTCGCGGCGGGCTTGGATGTCTGGGTTGGAAATGTAGTCGATTCCCGAAACGCCGGTTATACACCGGACTTCACCGATTGCGTCAAGCATGGCGATATGAGTGGAAGACATCGCCACGATGCGTTTGGCGTCTCCTTTGAGTACCTGTCCTGCAAACCCTTCGGGAACCTCTTCACCGTTGCGGACGATAAACAGCCATGTGGTTACACTGTCCGCTCCCTGCCAGGGATTCCTGACGGTTATCAGTACACTTTCCTTCCCGCCCGCCCCTTTGATGTCGAAGCCGGAGGCATATTCGGGAGCATAAAGCAGCAGGTTGAAATCATTGATTTTTGAGCTTTTGTTGTGGCAGCCTGTAAATGCCAGAGAAAGCAACAAAATCAGGCTTAAATTCTTTAATGCGTTCATATTGATGCAGATTATCGTTTACTATTTTTGTTTTTTCCGAACTTGGGTGTTATGCCGATGAATATCTCGAAATTGATGCCCGGCATGGGACGGGACAATACGGAAAGGTATTCTTCATCGAACAGGTTGTTGATGCTGCCCTTTAGCGACAGATCGGCCCATCGGAAAGAGAGCTGTTTTTCCAGTGTCACGTTATTCATGAAGTAAGGGGGCAGATAGCCCGTCAGGGTATAGTCATTACTCGACATGGTATAACGCTGGCTGTAATAACACCATTTGTAAAGCAGGCTCCATGTCCGCCATGACAGACGTCCGGTCACCGTTGCGGAAAACTCCGGCACGTATGGCAACTGTTTGCCGACGGATTGGTCTGCCGGACTCATCGGTTCGCTCTCGTTGATCGAGGGAGTCCACGAGAAAGTTCCGTTCATATCCAGTTTCCAGTCCTTTCCGAGCATTATATCAAGGTGGGCGTTGGTCTCTGCCCCGTAAGCATGTACCTTTTTGAGGTTTCTGGGGGAGAAGAATCCCTTGGTTGTGGGTAGCCAGATGATCCAGTCGTCGATGTGCGAATCGAACCAGTTGATACCACCGCTCAAAGCATATACATTTTCTTTCCCCACCGAGAACGACAACCCCACGTCGTATGTGAAGCCGTGCTCGCTTTTCAGGTCGGGATTACCGCCCGGCAGAAAATAGAGGTCGTTCAGCGTGGGAAAACGGTAGTTCCGGGAGATGGATGCTTTCGCCACGATATTGCCTTTTTTCGACAGTACCCCGTCGATGAAGAAAGCCGGGATAACCGGGGCCCATTCCGTACCGAACATATCCTCGCGAAGGACAAGCGAGGCGGCAAAACGATCGACAGGCCGCCATTTCGCAGAAACGGAACCGGAAAACTCGACACGTCCCTTGTCATACCCGACAACAGCCTTGTTACCTTCCTGCGAGATGATATTTTTGTCCGCGCTTTCCACCAAATGCTGGTGTACGGAAACACCGGCCGTGAACAGCCATTTCTCTGAAGGAGCATAATCCCCGTCCGCACTTCCGTAGAACGTGTTAATCTTACTGCGTGAGCGGGTCATCGAAGCCATTTCGCCGTTTCCCTTGTCCCGCTTGTAATCATAGGCCATCCATGTGTGTATATAGCCGCCTTTTACACCGACCTTCCATTTCTCCCGCACGCGATCCCACGAGAGGACGCCGCGAAACGTCTGCTCCCTTTGGCGGTTCTCGAAGTCCATGTCGTTCCCGTAATCCGTGCTGAGCATCGCCAGTTCCCGGTTAGAATTGATATACCAGGCGTTTAGCCCGAACTTGTCGCCTTCGCCCGTGTTATAATAAATTTCCTGCAAGACGTGCAGATCCTTATAAGCCCCGCTGCGGTTGCGTTCCGTCGGGTAATAGGAACCGATGATGTTCTTGTCCTCGTCATAGATGTTTTCCTTCTTGTCCCGGTTTCGGTATTTGTAGTCGTTGGGGGAAGAGGAATACACCACACGGGTGGAGGACTGCCAGTGTTTGTCACCGTAGGTCAGGCGGAGAAACTCGTCGAACGTGCTGAACGACCCCACTCCCTGCACGTACTGCAACCCGAACCCTTCATGGTTGGCCGGAGAAGTGGAGAGCCTGACCAGACCACCCAAGCCTCCGCCCGTTTCGTTTACCGATGACGTTCCGTGCAGCAGCGAGGCATCATCGATAAAGTAAGAAGGGATGGTGGAAAAATCCGTCATACCCAGCATCGGGTTGTTAATGCGCATACCATTCCACGTCACTTGGGTATGCGAGGGAGAGGTACCCCGGAAAGCCACGGTGGATAACGTGGCGCGTCCGTAGTTCTTGACAAAAACGGATGAGTTGAATGTCAGCACATCGGCCATAGACAAGGCGATGTTCTCTTTCATGGCGATGGAATCGAA
Source organism: Bacteroides sp. AF25-5LB (assembly GCF_003602965.1). NCBI lineage: Bacteria > Pseudomonadati > Bacteroidota > Bacteroidia > Bacteroidales > Bacteroidaceae > Bacteroides > Bacteroides sp. AF25-5LB. The sequence goes on along the minus strand of NZ_QTMC01000013.1, from coordinate 12,987 downwards.
ACGGGTTCGTTGCACGCCTATATCCTTCATAGGTCGTTTGCCCACCACCGTAACCTCCGGAATACGTAGTACCCTTTTGGTAATGCTGACGGAATTTTTCTGCTGGGCGGCAAGCAGAAAGGGCAGGCTTACCCCCACGAACAATAGAATAAGATGTCTTTTCATTTTTGTCCTCCTTCCTCGTTATTTCCAGCAGAAAGCTCCCGGAATGATTCCCACGTAAAATTCATCGATCAGCTTGCCTTGCGGCGAATAGCGATACACGATACCTTGTTGCTGGTAATCAATAGCGTCGGCCACATATACCTCCCCGTTGTTGGGATTGACCGTAAGGCCGTAGTATTTGGTGTCCCGAAACTCCAGAAAAGGCCGGACGGGAACACGGTCGGCTTCCACCGGCATTCGCCAAATATCGTTGTTGATCCAGTAAAGTGTATCCCGTGTACCGTTGAGCTGGACTTCCGAAGGCCAGTCGCCCAGCTTAAACTTGAACTGTTTCTCTACGGTGAAAGTCTCGGCGTCTATACGATAGAGAGACGGTGCCTCGTAACCGTATGGGCTGCCCTCGTAACCGCCATCCGTGATGGTCCACATCTTGTTGTATTTGTCCATGACCAGCGAAGTAGGTTGTATGCCGATGGTCAGTTCGTCCACGACCTTGTCCGTCTCCGTGTCGATTTTCAGGATGCGGTTCTGGTACGACCAGCAGTTCACATAGACGTACTTGCCGTATTGTACCATTTGTTCGGTGGAACCCGATTCCATGTCCATGTCTGGACATTCGATATAGCCGGTAATCTCGTATGTCTTGGGGTTGATGATGAAGATACGGTAGTCCCATATCTGCGTCACATAGGCTTTCTCATCCGACAGAAAATGGATATACCGGGGTGAGGTGAAACCTGTGATACGGCCCACTTCCTTGAAAGTATTGATGTCGATGGCGAAAATCACATGCGAGTTGTTCACCACGATCCAGCCTATACCGTCCCGGATAACCATAGACTGGGCCACATCGCCCAACTTGAACCCGTTGGCACGGTAAAACACTTCATTCTCCACTTCGCACGTGGCGGGATCGTAGTAGGAAAGCGTGGCATTGCTGTACTGGAAATTCCCCTCGTTGGTAATGAAAAGACCAGAGGCCGATACAGAGAAATCTTCCATCTCTCCGTAATCCCATTTCATGCAACTGCCGAAAACTGGCAGGCAGAAAAGAAAAAGGCAAATCCGTTGTATTGTTCTGCTCATTGTCATTCGGATAAAAAAGAGTACCCGAATCATTACGGGTACTCTGGTTAAGGTATAAGGTTTAATCCTGCTGCGTATATTGTTTGTCCTTCATATTTTGGAAGGTTGGGTTATACCCACATTTCGTCACGCTCCAACTTTCCCCCGTAATCATTCCGTTTTCTATAAACTTGCCGAAGAAAGTGTAGTCGGTAAATTTCGTCAAACCGTCAAAAACAACCCCATGCAAGGTCTCCAACTTCTCCATGGAAAGTGTTTCCTGAGAAAGAGAAGTCGCACTTTTTATCTGTAGCGTACCATCTATAGTCTGTAATTTATCACAAGTAATGCCTGTTGCTTTATTAACGAACAACCCTTCACCTCCTACGTGAAGCAATTCCGGAATATCCAGCGATTTACTTTGTAAAGATATTGCTAACGAACCCTCTCCCTCTCTATAATATACAGGAGAAGCTGAACAACAAACTTTGGATAGTAAGGGCAAGTTACAACTGGTAAAATTTCCAGATAAATAGAACTGTCCTCCCACTTCTTTCAAGACTGGCATTGTGATTGAAGCAAACATGGGTATTTGGATATATCCATATCCATCTATGATTTCCAAGTCAGGAAATTTGGCATTGCTTCGCATTTGGCCTGTCACATTTAGATTTCCATATACATGTTGAATTGTCGATATGGTATAATCGGTATTGTTGGTGGTTGGCTTACAAGTGAAGTCTTTGATATTCTTGAACGTGATTTCAGGGAACTTATTATTCGTGAGACTGGTGATGACAAAATTTACATTTGACAAATCTTCGGCTGTTTCAATTTTGGAGAGCTGCACCTTGTTTATAATTTCAATCTGGGGCGCTGTTTCTCCGAAGGTTTCAAATCGGGCGTTCGGCAACAGCAGTGTTCCGCTCACATCTTCAAGATAATCCAGCGTGATGCTTCCAAGTGTGGTGATCTTGCTCCAGTCGGGAAGTTGTTTGAGTGCCGTGAAATTCTTTATCTTTATCTGTCCCTTTATCGTTGTCAGTTTGTCCATTCCACCGAAAGCCTGAAGCACGTCATTTCGTTGGGGAACAAAACTACCGGTAGGAGGAGCTTCCATATTGGCTTCCATAATAATACTTCCGTTTACTGTTTCGATTTCCGGAAGGTTGATGGTTTCCAACATCACGGGGACGGTATGGAAATCAAGGCCACCGGTCTCTTTCAGCTTAAGGAAGCTCATGGAAGTCAGCTTGGCAAGATTGTTTACGGACAAGACCCCTCCGACACTTGTCAGTTCCGGTATTTCCAAAGACGCAATCGAACCGGCTGCTGTGTTCTCTTCATTGAGTCCTTGAAGATTCAGATCCTGACCTACAGTAGTCAGAACCGGAAACTCAAAACTCTGTAACGACGACGCATTGAACATCACGCTTCCTTCAATAGTTGCCAGTTTCTCGAATAGGACATACGTCACTTGGTCGTTATATACCGATATGTCTCCGGAGAGCGTTTCCAATGCTTTCATGGAAATCATGTGAAGTTCCGTAGCTTTCGAGGCGACATCGGTCGAACCTACCTGTAAACCTCCGGCAGAAACGATATTATCCAACCCTGTCAAGTCTGCACCGTTGTAACTGTTACGAATGACAATGTTGCCAGTAACCTCTTTCAAAGATGCCAATGCAGATATGTCAGTGATTTTTTCTGCCTCTTCCGCATCAGAGCCGATAATCAGGTTCCCTTTGACAACGGTTGTTTTGGTTGCGGCAAAAGAAGCTACCTCCTCGGTGGTCTTCAACTCCACATCTCCGTCAGATTCTATCTCGCTTTTCACGACCTTATAGGTATATTCGCGGGCATCTCCGTTATAGGATGTCACCCGGAAGGTTCGTTCGTTATCCCAGTCCGTTACCGTTTCAGGATCAGGTATGATTGTTGCAGAAGTTGTGTACTTGAATTCCACTTCGGCGTTGTTCAGCGATACCGTATAGGGAACGGTTATTGTTACTGTATTGTCCGTAATGTCGGCCGTGTACGATTTCCCGTCCACGGTCATCACGACCGATGTGATGAAATTTTCATCTGCATCTTCAGGTATAATTTCATCGTTTTTGTCACACGCTCCCAAAAAGAACAAGGATAGGAGCATGGGAAGAAAATAAATTTTCATACTTGTAATTTTTATTATTTGGTTAGATCCTCAAAAGAAAATACCTCCGTAGAAACTTCGCCCAGCCAGCCGCTTTTGGCCAGAACACCGCATTGTATTTTGATAAAGTCAATATATTGCAGATTGGCTTCCGTTCCATCGGCATGGATGGCATTGGAAATTTTGAAACCGTTCCTTTGTCCGCTTCCATCCACCGTACTGCCGCCTTCTATCTGGTCGTTTCCGAAATTATCCACGTACCCCCAGTCATAACTCTGATTATCCCAATAACCGGTTTGAGAATCTTGGGTGTTGCGGGCGGCCAGACAAGTGCCTGTCAGGGTATAACTGTTTTCCGAAATCCAAGCCGGATAATAATAGTCTTGTGTATGATAAGCGGACAGATAGTCTACCCAGCCGTTTCTACCGTCGGAACTGATCCATTGGACATCCATTTTTTTGCCTTCCGGACGGTAATAGGTCACTTCAAAATTCTGTATTGTTTCTTCCTTGCCTGCTTCAGATCCTTTCAGTTCGTACCACTCGTCATCCGGCAATCCGTTTCCGTTTATATCTTGCATGACCCATACGATACCCGGTTCGGAACTGCCGTCAAAGGCGTTCCCCTGAACACAGAAATCATATTGGTTACCCGAATTGGGAATACTGTGGTCGAAGCCGACGATGATATAACCCCCGAAAGAACCTAAAGAGACGTGCAGTTTGTCTTTCAAACGCTGTGTTGCCCATGCGACAGCCGCTTCAGGGGATGTTTCGTTGCCGGTCATACCGCCTATCGTGCTCGTCTCGTTGATAAATTGGCCGGGAGCTGGGGTATATTCATAGACTTTATTCCAGAGCTTGGAACTTCCCGAAGCCCGGAAGCCGTCTTGTTCCTTTTTGTCCACACAAACGACTTTTACGGTGGCAGTGACAGCCGTTTTCCCTTTGTCGATATTCCTGCTTATTTTTTCCGTCGGTGTGTCTTCCGACACAGTACAGGAGACGGTGTATTCTCCGGGTGCGGACGGCGTGAACTTGAACATGCGTTCCACTTCTCCTTCCATGACCTGACCGTCCACACTCCACTCAAAACGGGGATTGTCGAAATACTCCAACAACGGACGCAGGAAAACAGGACGGTCGGCAAAAGTGTACCTGTCCGTGGATGTTTGCAGGTAAGACGGGGTCGGGAATTTGACAACGTAGGGCATCGTTTCCACGACCTCTACGCTTACGTCTTTCGTTGTTGTCCCATCTATATTGGAAGCGTTGATTGTCACCGTATAAACACCGAGTTCTTTTTCATTGAAAGTATAAGTATTCTCGGTGGAAACGATTTTTCCTTCCCGTACCCATTCGATTTTGAACCCTTCGACATCCGAATGCTGAATATCGGGAGTAAATGTGTAATCGGTATTCCGGACGACTTTTAGCCCCTGCGAAGGTAGTGCCAGTGAGATGACCGGAGGGGTGAGTTCTTTCACTTCTACTTTCAGTTCCTCTTCGGCATAGCCTTCCGCATTGTCTACTCTTAGTTTGACATAAAAATCCCCGCATTCATTCCATGTACGTTGAAGAGACGGACCCGAAGAAACCAGCGTACCGTCTATCGTCCAAGCAAAAAGAGCATCTTCAACATTCTGGTATGTCGGGGCGATAGTCAATTCGTGATCGACCTTGACCGTGTAAATACCGGTCTCGCTGTCAAGTTCTATTATAGGTTGTCCTCCTACTTCCTCGGTAATGACTTCATCCTTGTTGCAGGAGGTGAACAGCATACAGGCAGAAATAATAAAATAGTGAAAACGATGCATGATGTGTGGATTTTAGAAAAATAACAGGGATACCCCCGACAGAAGGGATATCCTTGTATTCTTTTTATTGTATGGTGATATCATCAATACAGATATAAGCTGGAGTATTCAAACCGTATGCTCCCGAATCCGAACCCTCGAAGTTGAATTTCACACTTTGCACCCCTTCGGCATTGATTTCCCAATAATTCCATGTCGTGATAGGATCAACCTGTTGTTGGCCGTTACGATAATCGGCTAAAAGACGTTTGTAAGTGCGGATCAGACCGCCATTCGCATCATAACATTCCAGATTCACTTGGAAATACCCTTTCATCTCTTTCAGAGGAGTCGCTACCCCCGTAGAACCGAACTGATTACCATAAGTAATGACACCATAAGTGTATGAGGTGTTGCAGATCCACAGGCCGACCAATTTCCGGGGAACATTGAAATAAAATTCTGGTTTAGCCATCCATGCCTGATTGTAAGCATCCACATATCCGTAAACGACACCGAAATTGGAACCGCTGTGCCCGGCTTCCTTATTCTGTCCTTCCGCTTCCACCGCAGTGTTATAGACAGAACATTGGTTTAGATAAGAATACCACCAGTCTCCGGTATTTCCCGACTGATTGGAGCGGATGTTCCAGTTGGAAAGTGCGATGCCGCCGCTGGAATACTCTGTGCTTCCACCTACAGTATTAAACATTGAAAGGAAGAGATATTCTTCCGGAGTATTGTCGTAAATGGTGGTTACTTGAGGATACCCTTGGTACGAATAAAGATTTTCTCCGGCCGAGGTAGGTCCTGCTAACATGCCGGGATCGAAATCATCGAAAGTGATAGTTAAAGTACCGTCCGGATTTGTCACAGCACGGGTTTGCGAAGTTCCGGAATCAACCGGGTCCATCAAAAAGTCATCGTCCGAACTACAGCCAGAGAACAAGGCGGTTGCGGTAAATAGACAGGCACCTGCCAGAAAGCGTAATTTTCTTTTCATAGGTCACTCATTTTAATGTAAAACATATTATTAACAAACACAAAAAATTCCCGTTCGTGCGGACTTACACGAACGGGAATATGTCTGTCTTCAAATATTGAATGGCCGATGAGCTATTCCTTATTTGATTACGACCCGTATATCCCGCAGGTGTAAATCTCATTCCGGTCATGGCAGGTCTTCTGACTCGTCCCGGTCATCGTGCCTTCCCGGTATTACACCAGTGGCAAAAGTTCGATGTCCGTTTTTGTGGACTCACAGCAGCGGGTACTGTCCCGGATTTTCACCGGGTTCCCTTTTCATTCGGAAGGCGTAAACCTCCCGAAACCATTTCCCGACTGCAAAATTATCTATATTACATATCAATTCCAAATAATTCATAATATTTATAATAAAACACACAAAGCATGACAACCGTACTGTTTTAATTAGAGCATTCAAGTTTACGACAAACGAAGACGGTAATTATCATACACAATATCCATAAACCAACAAAACAGCTTGCCATTTTCCATAACAATGCGTTCTGGAATAGATAACTGTTAGCTGCAATTATGCAAGCAAAAAAAGCAGACAGAATAATGACTATTAATATCATGCACCAGAAATTAATCCTATAAATTTATGGAAAACAAGTAAGGGAATGGAAGTTCCGTTGCCGCATGGATGCAGGTGAAGGACCTTCTCTTTTAACGTTGGATACGCCAATGCACGCCAACGGAAGACTCTGATATTATCTGTTTGGAAAGGATATAGGATGTGCGTTACTTTGTCGCATATTCAGAATCTTAAAAAGAATTTTAGTATGGAACTGACAATTATTGAAACAAGCGCGTATTAGGAGTTGAGAAAGCTGGTCAGCACGCTGGTCGTACAGATGGGCGACTTCCAGAAAAAGATTGCCCCGCCTGCGCCGGACAAGTGAATGGATGCGCAGGACGTATGTGATGGACTTATGCCCAAACACTTTCTGAAGAGTTTCCAGCAGCATCCCCTTGAGTATGGCCAGAACGGCAAATGCGTGGCGTCCGATGTGCGGGGTGACCTCGCCCCGGAGTTGCATTTCCTGCCTATGATTCCAAGACTGAGCCGCATGGCATTGTATTCACCTACCGGAAAGACACATTCGGGGAGTCTTTCTTTTCATCCGTACCCCTATATTTTTCAATCAGTTCGATAGCAATGGGCAATAATTTTACGACATACGCCACTCCCGTTTTTATACGGTTGCCCATCAGCCATGTACCGCCGTCGGAGTCGGTATGGATATTATCGTATGTTATGGCTTTCAAGTCCACATAGGAAAGACCGGTGAAGCACATGAACAGGAACATGTCGCGCATGGCACGCTGGCGTTTGTATCTCGGTTCTATATGGATTATCCTTTGCAGTTCCTCTTCGGAAAGGAAAGAACGCCTCTTGTATTCGGGCATACACTCGAATGATGCGAACGGATGAACCCGTATCCAGCCTTTTTCCTGCGCGATATACATCAGCCACTTCAAGGTATTGACACGCCCGAAGACAGTGGAGTTTGCCAAAGCGCATGTACCGAGCATCCAGTTGTAGTAATCCTCGATGAATGATTTCTCAAGTTCTTCGATGACAATATCCTCTGCATTCTTCTTGCTTTTCATGAAAAGCAGGAGACTCTTGTAATCGGCAACCAGACCGCAGTAGGTGCTTTCGGCTTTCTCTATGCCGATTTTCTTTTTATACGGTTCCAGCTGTTCCCTGAAAAGGTTCATAAGGGTGTGGCATTCCTCTGAGAAGCCGACATAGCGGTTATAGACTTTCTTGGCTGTAACAAAACTGTCGTGGTCGCAGATGTACTGGTAGTGCCTGGTGATTTGCGCCTTGATATTGTCAAGTTCCTGATTGAGTGTACGGGCTTCCTCGGATTTGCCTTTGGCCCGGTTGGTTTTGACGTCCCACAAAGCGAGGGACACTTCTTTCTTACAACTGAAACCGGCTTGGGTTCCATTGATGGTGATACGGCCCATAATCGGTGTCTTTCCGTTTTTTACAGACTGTTTATTCTCAAAACACTTAGCTATACATGGTCTGCGATAAGCTAAGAGAGATTCCCCTTACACAAAAGCATGGCATCTCCTTGTCGTATCTCGCCTTTATACTTTTATGTATAGTAGTCTACCGGATCGAATGAACAAGACCTATCCCATACATAAACCAATTTAGACTGCTATGTTATTTTTGAGGAAGAAGATGGAATGAGACCAGATACCCTCTTTAAGGCTGACTGTAAGTCGATTAAATGTAGAAAAAGATTGCTTTTGTCACAAGTAAAGTGTATATTTGCATTGAAAGAATCGTTCTTTGACAGAGGCAAAAGAAAACAGAATATTGTAATTCGCTCGTTTCTAAATCGTTACCTGATATTAATTAAACAGAAATAACTGTTTAATTTTCAATTAGATAGAGATTGTATGATGTTTCGCTGTATGAAATGTTACATGCTTTGATATCCCAGCTTGTTCAACCCATTTGTGTAAAATTACATTACTTCTCCCCAGTGAGACCAATCCGGCAAACACCTTTTCCGTTTCTGGTGCATTTCCTCTGTCTGGCAGATGTTTTATGGCTTCCGAACAGAGTGGAAGCGATATGGCTTCTTTCGTCTTCTTCTGAATAATACTCAATAGTGCATTGCCATTTTCATCATAGCGTATATCTTCCCATCTCAATGCAATAATATCACAATGCCTCAATCCACAAAAACAGCTGAATAAAAATGCTTTCCTTAATAAGGTATTATAAAAAGGAGTATGAACCAATCTGGTCAATTCCTTTATAGTAAGATAATCCCTTTCTGTTCTATTACGTTTTGGTTTGTCCTCATTCTTTATCTTATTCATTGGATTAACAGTTATATAATCTTCAGAGACGGCCCTATTCAAGCAGTAACGCAGCGTTTTCAAATAATAGAATTGGGTGTTAACATGCAATGTCTTTTCCTTCTTACAATGTTCTTGTTTTGTTTTCTTCAAGTAATCTATAAAACCCAACAAATAAGTCTTGTCCACCTTCCTTAGCAATATTCCATTCGGAGTATATCTTTCCAAATGGCATACAACGGCATGTATGGCATTTTTCCGTACTCTATTGTTCACACTTTGTTCTGCTATTAATTTCATATAGCCAGTCAGCTTCATATTGGACAATCTGTTATGATTAAATCCGTAAGTTTGATTATATATTTCCAAAACCTTCTGAGCCTTTATCGCATTTGCCAAATTTAGCGTCTCGACATTTCTTTTTTTATCAGCTTGATTATGTTCAGGGATAATATACAACTTTAAGAATTCGTATTGCCGCCTTCCATTCATATAAATATCCAGATATATGGATTGGCATCCATTAACCAATTTTTTTGTTCTCACCTTTATTGGCTCTTTTAAATTCAATTGCTTTTTCATATTCTTTAAATAAAAACATACAGTTTATTATTAGTAGTAACAAAGCAGTAACAAAAATCAATCCAACAAATTGCTTTCATGTTCTATCACTCTTGTCTTTTTTTATAATTACCTTATTAATTATCAAATATTTACAGTATAGGGCACAGCGTTACTGAAAGAACAAATATAATAATAAGCCAGTAACAATTAAACTATCAAGAGTGTGGCTATTGCTATGGCGGCGGAAACTTTCTCTGGAAATTTATTTTCCATCACTTTGCTTCCACACTTCCACCCACCTTCTGCATTCCCCTATCCATCGGCATTTGCCCTGCGGTGGAAGCAAGCCGAAAAGGTGGAAGCAAAATTTGCTTCCACCTGCCTGAAACGCCGAGGTTTTGCAGTAACCACCTGTTTACTAGCATAATATTACGTAAGAGCTACATAAATTAATCAGTTCGTTTTTCCTGCATTTTCGAGCTTGCTCTTCTACGAAATCGGTGGATATTGAGTTGAGCGGTAGGACGCATCATTCCGCAGGGACTATGAAAGGTACCGGTAGAGTGAGCCATTCAAGCGGATGATTTCTAACTCATGGCTATGAATAATGCCGTCTAATGTCCTTTAAGTTGTTGTACAATACATTTGCGCCCTATCCACAATAGATGCAAGCTACGTACTTCATCCGAAAAGTCTTGGGGTTAGTGACGCCTAACAGTCATGAACAACCCTGCTTACGGCCATAAAGCAATCGTTTGACGACCATTAGCAGAGTTGTTCATGGCCGTTAGGCGTCATTAATCCCCTATGCAACAGCAGACAAACAAAGAGAAAGAAGCCAAGGATTGTCTGTGTTTTAGATAGAAAGCCCATTTATTAGCAGGTGTACCGGAAGAAAAGTCATGCCGCATAATAGTTCTGGATAATAATGTACCCCAGATTTCTCTTTATTATCATCCCATAAAGGGAGATTCGGTGCTCCAAGCAGAACGTGATGACTGGAATGTAAGCTATGAATTGGGTGATACTTGGAAAAATGCACGAAAAATAAAGTTGAAAAATAGTTCTTTGTTCAAGATTGATATATTGGTGTATCCGGAATTCTCTTTCAAGAACGTGATTATTACGCAGATTTATCAAATTCTATTTGATTTGAGCCCTGCAATAGAAATTTCGTTATGGAAGGGGATGAAAGCCACAGCACAAGTGAAGATACCGGTTTATAATGATGGATATGGAGCTCGGGAAGGAAAGGTTCATCCGGGTTTCCTAACTCTTTCACAACGTTTCAGGTTGCCTTATAATGTTTTTGGTAAATTCTCTGTAGGCTATTTTAGTGGTAACCGATATGGTGCTGATGTAGATTTCTTTCGCCCCTTTAAAGATGAACGTTTTTCTTTGTTGGCAAGAATAGGATATACGGGAGCTGGACGTTGGGACGGATTTAGGTTCCAATATGATCCTTCATTATGGCGTATGACGTGGTCTTTGGGTGGAAATTTCTATTGGCCACGATTTAATACACTGTTCACACTGAAGGCTGAACAGTATTTGTTGAAGGAAAAGGGGGTTCGGTTTGAAATGATCCGTCATTTCCGCTATTGTTCGATAGGCTTTTATGCGATGAAGGCGGAGCATGCCAAAGCAAATGGAGGATTTCGGTTTCAAGTGGCATTGCCTCCTTACAAATATAAAAGAAGGGGGCATATCCCACGTGTGAATACTTCTACTAACATGGGCATTGCTTATAATGCGGGTAATGAAAGGTATTATTATAAGGACTATAAGGCAGAAGCAAGTGATAATATAATGGAAAGAAATAGTTTTAACCCATATTTTATTAAGTCAGAATTGTTAAATTTTTAATTAATTAATTGAGATGAAAAAGAAAATTTTTTTAAGTGGCGTAAATGCTAAATTAGCATTGGCGGCAGTGGCTTTGACAAGTGTGATGTTCACAAGCTGCGAAAAAGAAGAATTCAATGTTGCGCCTGTAGAATTGGACCCTGCAAGTGCTACTGTTGCTATTACTGTATATGATTTATCAGATGGTTCTATCATAAATGGTGCAAGCATTACAGAAAATGGTGCTGCTATTACTAGCAATCCTTTCGTAATTGAAGCTGGTTCAGATGGAAAGATTGCTGCTACAACAAGAACTTTTGCAGCTACAAAAGACGAGTATCTGTCTGGAGAAGGCCAAGCTACTGTTCCTGCTTTGAATAAAGGACAATTTGCTTTGATTCCGGTAAGTATTTTCTTGCAACAAGAACTGAATGCTGCTGAAGATGTTGTTGTTGATCAGGATGAGGAAACTATTACCCCTAGTGAAGTTGGAGGAGAACAAAAAGGTGGTGAAAATACAAGTAGTAAAGAAAAAGAAATGGATCTGCCATATACAGCAAAAGTTGGACAAGAAGTTACTAATATTGCTGCTGTAAATGCATCGATTGATGCTATGCCTATAACTAGAGGATTGTCTGATGATGAAGTAAAAAAGGTGTTGAAAGCATTGGTTAAATCATATAGCCCGGGTATCACAGATGTAACTTATACTAAGAAAGTAACAGTTCCTGCTTATACTATTGTAACTTTGAAGACTACTACAGAATACGAAACTTCTGATAATACAATCTCTACAGTGGTGGATGGCAAACTGTACACTATTCCTAATGTAAAGATTAAGAAGGTAGTTAAGACTGTTGTAGATCCAGTCTTTACTTCAACTGAACATGGTCATGGTCATGGTCACGGTCATGGCAATGGTAACAATGCCGGTGGTGGTGACGGTGCTGCTGAATAATAATAGTTTTAGTTATTATTTTAATTTTAAACTAAAAGAATAATGAAAAGTAAATTAGTAATAGCCTCCTTATTATTAGCAGGCGCTTGTGCAGCAAATCTGAATGCACAAGAAAAAACGAACTACTACACTCCGAAATGGAGCGATAATATTTTCGTGAGTGTAGGTGGTGGTGTCCACGCTATCAACAATGATGGTTTCAATAAATTGGCTCCGCATTTCAGCGTATCAGTTGGTAAGTTGATTACTCCGACATGGGGTGTACGTGCCCAGTTCAATGGCGTTACTCAGCACTTGTGTCTGGATAACTCATATTGGGAACACAATAAGACGTACTTTGGTGGTAACATTGATGCAATGATCAATCTTTCTACATTGTTCGCAGGCGTTAATCCTAACCGTTTCTTTGAAGTTTATGGATTCTTGGGTCCTCAAGTAACTGTTGCAAAGTCAGCAAATGTGCTGATTCAAAACGATGGAACAATGATTCCTGATGGAGATGAAAAGGCTAGAGCACGTGTAGGTGCTTCTGCCGGTTTGGGCTTGAAGTTCAATATCAACACCAAGTGGGCCATTGACGTAGA
>NZ_QTMC01000012.1:118997-162539 GCF_003602965.1 Bacteroides sp. AF25-5LB | reverse complement strand
TTGTAGCTGTGATTTAGTTTAAGTCACTTTGCATAATAAATTTGTTGGCATAAGAAATGTTATGCAAACCTTTACATAAAAGTTCCAGCAGGAAGTGTTGTAAGTTATCAAGAATAGATTGCTCCAGATCGTTTTCTGTTACTAAGGCACGTTCATTCAATTCTAAGAACTCTAAGGTAACAGGGGTGTTGATAACATCTTTAGGCTGTAATAAGGTCGCTTGTTGCTGTACTAAAGCGGAGAGGGCTTCTTTATTTTTGGATAGTCCGCTACGCTCATAGTATAAAGACGCTATTTGTTGTTCCAATTCTTTGACAGACCAGCAGCTACGAATTGTTTCCATTTCATAGAAAGCACGTTTTACCGGGTTGTCTATTTTTGCGATATGTTTTAAGTGGGTATAAGGTATTTTATTGAATATCTTTGTTGCTGGATTTATCCATTTATTATACTATTTATCAGATTGTTGTAATTCGGCACTTGCCGAGTGCCGAATTTCATTTCCTGCCATGATGTAGTGTAATACTTGTTCTTTCAGATGTGGATAAACAAGGTATAACCGTCTAAATTCACGGAATCTACGTTCATTCAGACCTTTTGTTTTCAGCCGTTGTTCCTGCTTTTTCAACAGTTGTTCACCGTATGTGGCACGGTCTTCTCCGTTCTGTTCGAATTCCACGATATAGCAACCCATAAACCAGTTACGGGAAGTAAGGGCAAGGTTTACAGCGTGTGCGGCTTGTGCCTGCAACGTGTTCTGTATCGTGCTGATATGTTTTACTAATGCTTCAAAGTTCATAGTCGCAAAGATAATCTTTTGTGGTTAAAACTTTAGTTCAGGCAAGCTGTTTATTGCTTCCTCTTTCAATTTATCCACCACACGGGTGTATTTCTCTGTATGCTTCAATCCGCTGTGTCCTAAAAGATTGGCTAAGATCTTGATATTTGCCCCATTGTTCAGAATGTTCACGGCAAAAGAATGCCGGAAGCAATGCCAGCTTATATGCTTGTCTATTCCGGCTCTTTTTACCCAACGCTTAACCGATTTGCAGCAGCTTTCGTATGTAGGCAAATCGAATATCAAACAGTTCTTATCTGCCGGAGCTTCACCAATGATAGACAATAGAACGTCATTCAAAGAAATAACCACACCTACTGGCAGAATGTCCCTTGGCCTTGCTTTGCTCGAACTTCAATAATCAGTTAGCATAATCCACATTTTTAAAAGTAAGGTCTTTTACATCGCAGAAGCGCAGACCGCAATACAGGCAAAAGATAAACGCTCGTCTGGCTGTAGGGTTTTCGTTGTTATAATGAAAAGCCACCAACTTTTGTATTTCTTCGGGCGAAAGCACATCTTTCCGAAGCATCTGACTATCCACTTTGCAGGTAACATCTTTGCAAGGGTCTTCCAGCATTACATCATGCTCTATTGCATAGCGAATAACTTTCTTGAAACGCTGGTAAATGCTTTTAGCACCTTCACCAATGCTTCGGGATTGCAGATAAGCTACAAACTGTTCCATCATTTCTTTGGTGATGAGTTCCGGTTTAATGCTACACTCATTCATGGGGTATTTCTCTTTCAAGAAGTCTTTGAAACGGCTAAGTGCAATTTGCACCATGCGAATGTCTTTCTTTGTATAACTGTTTATGTATGCTTGATAATAATCCAAGAAATTAACCGTCCTGTCTTTCTTTAAGCGGTAGCCAAGCATACTCTCCTTAAACTCCTGCTCACGCTCTGCGCGTATTTTTGAAGCGAGTTCCAAAGTTTCCTTGTTCTGTTGTCATTCAGCTGGAGTATGTGGCTTGTCTATCAGATACAGGCTAAGGTTTTCTTTTCGCCTGTGATGCTTGACTGCGAACTTTGGCTTTCCTTGCATCTTGCCACTTTCGTAATATACCTGATTGCCGTTTTCATCTAATACGGGCTTTTCCTCTCTACCTAAATAATACTCCAACTAAAGGCTGATTCTGCCATCCGAAAGTTTATTTTGCTCCAATTTCGGATTTTCTTTCGTTTTCCTATGATTTCTATGGTTTGTACCTGGTCTGGGCATGAAAGGATGTAGACAAATCTATTATAAATCAAAATTTTACAAGGGTTTTGTCTTTTTCTACTGAAACATAGCTGAAACATTTTTGTTTTGGGTTTCAATCCCAGTAGATGGGACCAACGTAAAAAGAGGCGGATGAAAAAAATGAGGGAAAGGAACCGGGAGAGGGGTATCCGCAATATTGGAAGGCATTCTTGATAATCTTCTCATTACAACAAAAGTGAAGAATGTAAATGATGAGATGCGCTATACTTTTGGGAATAAAAAGGCAGAGGAACTCTTTGAATATTCGGCCAAAGAGGCTATAGACTAGACGGATTTTGAAACAATGCCAGAGGCTGTAGCTTTAATTAGGAAAGAGGATGAAGAGCAGCTGGTCAAGGCGGGGATTCCGCAAGAGGGTATACGACGTTTTTTTACCAAGAAGAGCAAGGAGTGGTTTTCCTTCCAGAACAATAATTTTGATGGTCGCAAGTGGATTGTTTATACTGCTTAGGACATTACTGATTTGAAAATCATGGAGTGCAAGCTGTGTCTGGCCGAAGAGGAGGCTGAGGAATCCAACCAGATAAAATCGACTTTCCTAGCCAATATAAGTCATGAGATGCGTACTCCGTTTAATGCAATAGTCGGTTTTTTGAGTATTCTGGCCACGGGAGTGTCCGAGGAAGAACGGGTGGAGTATCTCAATATTATAGAACGGAATAATGAACTGCTGTTGCAGCTCATCAATGACATTCTGGATTTGTCGAAGATAGAAGCCAGCACATTGGAATATGTCTATGCCAATGTGGATATCAATAAAATGGTGTTCGAGATAGAGCAGGCCACAAGTATTAGGCTGACCAATAAAGACGTGCGTATGGCCACGGTTACGCTATTGCCCGGTTTGCTGCTGTATACCAACCTGCGCAGAATTATGTAGGTATTTAATGACTTCATCAGCAATGCGTTGAAGTTTACTGCTGCCGGTAGCATTACTGTTGCTTACGGGATGCCCGAAAATGGGTATATCCTTTTTTATGTTACCGATACCGGGACGGGGATATCATCTTATAATGCGCAGGGGATTTTTAATCGCTTTGTAAACTGGCTTCCTTTAAGCAGGGTATCGGACTGGGAGTGGCCATTTCGCAAAACATTGCGAGGGAACTGAAAGAGGAGATAGGGGGACGCAGTTAGGCACGGGCTCCACTTTCTGGTTCACGTTGCCTTTTTATAAGATGGGCGCACACCGTTCTATCTTTCCTTGATGCGGTAAGCTCAATCCAATGAAGGGACATCGATTGTCTGGCTTTCCTCGTTCCAGTTGTCAATGGTGAATTCTCCGGATGATTCTTCGGAAAAGATGTCTCCCAGAGTAAGGGTCAGAGTCAGTTTGGAGTTTGCTTTCAAAGGTTCGTTCAATGTTTGTTTGAAACTTTTTACGTTTCCGTTTTTCAGTATGATGTTCATCTGGAATTCTGATTTCCCGAAAGAAGGGAAAAGCATGACGGTGGCATTGCTCATTTGCGTACCGTCGATGGAACGGACTAGAGGGAAGGCTACTGTGCGCGGGCTTCCCTGAGGAACGGCAGTGTAGAAATTTAGTTCTCCGGCAATATTAGTGATACGCACTACCATGCTGTCGATGCTCGAACTGAGGATGCCGTTATTCTTGTCCTTGATGATTACCTTCAGTCCGGTCACTACCCGTTTAAGGGATGCTTTCAGGTTTTCACTTCCGACGTTGGCAGGTTGGACGGTATGTACCAAGTCGAATACCGGATAATAGGTTGTGTCCGCTTCCATTTTGAATAAGGAAAAGTGTTGCTGGGACATGTCTTCGCCTAAGATGTAGGCCGGGTCCCTCATAAGAGGATGTGCATAAATCGGCTCCTCGTATTTAGGGGTTCCCCAGTAAATCATGTTATAGGGACCTGCGGGTAAGGATAATTCCCGATTGACGCCATCGTTATAGAAAGTTCCGTCTTTAACTTGGTAGTAACCGTAAAAAGGGGTCAGCTTTCGGTTTACATAGTTCCCATAATAAATAGAGGTGCCCGCCTTACAGGGCATGATGGTCAGTATGCCGGTCAGCGGGCTTTGTCCGCTTTCTGTGGACACGTCCATCAAGAGTCGTGGTGATACCAACTCACTGCTTTTTTCTATCTGGGGCGGATTGTCATTGGTGCAGCTTGCCACGATTGCGGCAAGTACTGCAAATACTACTAATTTTTTCATTATCTGTTAAGTTTTAGGTTGTACTTTCCTGAGAACGTTTTTAGAAAGAAATGGTTCTTTGTATTCCGGAGAAAGTATATTGGGGATGGAAAAGTGAGATGAAATCAATTCCAGCATTGAGGGGGATGGGAAGAATCTCCCCCCCCCTCTTTAAAAGGTTTAGAGAAGGGATGGAAAACAAATTATACCTTTTTTAGTAACATTTTAGAAGCCTTGATTAACGAAATCATATACTTTTCGTAACAATTTCTCGACACTCTTTCCTTGTTCCTCCATACTTTTGTATCCAGGTTCTTTGCATTGACAAAGAGCGTTATAAAATCTTTGATATTAACTATTAAACAATGTACAATGAGAAAAACATTCTTGGAAAAGTGCATAAATTTGCATTTGTGCCGCATTGCATGGGTACTGTTGCTATTGGTACCTGCAATCAGTAGCCTTCAGGCTAATCCTTCTCAAAACAAGGCCGTTACAGGAGTTGTGACATCGGCTACGGACAATGAACCGTTGATCGGTGTCAGTGTGCAGGTGAAAGAAACTGCTACAGGTGGTATTACCGATATTGACGGTAAATTCTCTGTGAATGCAGAACAAGGGCAGACGCTGATTTTTTCGTATATCGGTTATCAAACCCAGGAAATTCAGGTTGGTGCTTCATCCGTTATCAACGTGGTTCTGAAAGAAGATACGGAAATGCTAGATGAAGTAGTAGTAGTAGGTTACGGTGTCCAAAAGAAGAAACTGGTAACTGGTGCTACGGTTCAGGTAAAAGGTGATAACATCGCCAAACTAAATACAAACAACCCGTTGCAGGCTATGCAGGGACAAACTCCGGGTGTGAATATCACTTCAACTTCAGGACAACCAGGTGCTGATATGAAGGTGACCATTCGTGGTTTGGGAACTGTAGGTAATTCTTCTCCTCTTTATTTGATTGATGGTGTAGGTGGCGATATCTCCACGCTAAATCCTGCCGATATCGAGAGTATTGACATCCTGAAAGATGCTGCCTCTGCAGCTATTTATGGTGCGCAGGCGGCCAATGGTGTAGTGTTGATTACTACAAAATCGGGTAAGGAAGGTAAGGCTGTAGTTTCATTGGATGCTTATTATGGTATTCAGAATGTGGCACGTAAAGCAAATATGCTGAATGCGGAACAGTATATGGCCATCATGGATGAACAAGCATTGAATAGTGGCAATGCCGCTTATGATTGGAACAGCTTCAAGTCAATTCGCGATGCTAATGGTAACATATATGACACGGATTGGATTGATGCTATGCTCAAGGATGATGCCAAGACGCAAAGTTATACATTAGGTGTGACAGGGGGAACTGCCACTTCTACGTATGCACTTTCTTTAGGTTATATGCAGCAAGAAGGTATTGTTGGTGGTGCTGACGTATCCAATTACGAACGTTATAACTTCCGTATCAACTCCGACCACCAGGTCATCAAAAACCTTTTGAAGGTGGGTGAACAAGTGAGTTTCGTATATAAGAAAAATAATGGTACAAATGTAGGTGACTTGTATAACAATACGTTGCGCAGCGCATTTGCCACTTCCCCGCTGAGTCCTATATATAGTGATAATAATCTGTATGATAGTCCTTACAATGACACTAGTAGTAGCGATTGGCACAATTCTGATGGTAACCCTTATGGTTCCATGATGACCAACACTAATAATGAGAACAAGGCTGCCACTTTCGCCGGTAATGTATATGCGGAGTTGACTCCGATTAAGAATTTGAAGATACGTACTGTATTCGGTGCTACTTATGGTTCCAGTGAGTATCGCAGTTATACTCCCCTTTATCAGTTTGACATCTATACTAAGAATACGGAGAATACAAAAGTAAACCAGAACATGACTCATGGTTTGACGATGGTTTGGACAAATACTGCACAGTATGATTGGACCTTGGGTGAACATTCCTTCAATGCCTTGATTGGTATGGAATCCAGCCGCTATGAAGGCACTTATGTAGGGGCGAGAAATGGTATCCTGAAAGAAGGATTTGATGATTGGGACCACGCTTTTGTCAGCAACGGGTCAGCCACTACTCCCGAGCAGGGATTGGGTGCAGATGGTAAACCGAATGATGAAACACGTACCGTTTCCTACTTTGCCCGTTTGGGATGGAATTGGAAAGAGACTTATATGATTAATGCTACTGTGCGTGCCGATGGTTCTTCCAAATTTGCCAGTGGTCATCGCTTTGGCTACTTCCCTTCTGTATCGGCAGGTTGGACACTGACGAACGAGGCATTTATGGAAAGTACCCGCGAGTGGCTCGACTTCCTGAAACTCCGTGTCAGCTGGGGACAAGTAGGTAATCAGAATATTGATAACTACCAATATACAGCTCCTATCAAGAGCTCTACTACCAATTACTTGTTTGGTACGGGCCTTGGCTCTGCCAATCATGTCTGGGGTGCTTATCCTAGCCGTCTAGCCAACGAGAATGTGAAATGGGAAACTTCCGAGCAATATAATATCGGTATCGATGCCCGTTTCCTCAATGGATGCTTGGGTATGAATGCAGATTTTTATATAAAGACAACCAAAGATTGGCTGGTACAGGCTCCTATCCTTGCCACTGCCGGTACA
The DNA here is from genome assembly GCF_003602965.1 of Bacteroides sp. AF25-5LB. Taxonomy (NCBI): domain Bacteria; kingdom Pseudomonadati; phylum Bacteroidota; class Bacteroidia; order Bacteroidales; family Bacteroidaceae; genus Bacteroides; species Bacteroides sp. AF25-5LB. The sequence goes on along the minus strand of NZ_QTMC01000012.1, from coordinate 155,637 downwards.
GGTGCTCCTTACATCAACGGTGGTGATGTAAAGAATACCGGTATTGAACTGGCGCTGACTTGGAATGATGAAATAGGTAAGGATTTCCACTACAACATTGGTGTCAATGGTACTTACAATAAAAATAAGGTAGGAAATATTCCTACTGAAGATGGCATTATTCATGGTAATACAAACCAGCTGTATGACAACTCTCCTGAGTTCTATCGCGCTTCCAACGGCCATGCCATCGGTTACTTTTGGGGGTATAAAACTGCCGGTATCTTCCAGAACCAGCAAGAGATTGACGACTGGATTGCTGCCAAGAACGGTGTGTTGCAAAGTGATGTGAAGCCGGGTGATGTGAAGTTTGTAGATGTAGACCATAACGGAATTATCGATGACAACGACAAGGTGGACTTAGGTAATGGTATGCCGGACTTTACTTATGGTTTCAATTTGGGCTTCGACTATAAAGGTTTTGACTTCTCGCTGAATGCTAATGGTTCTGTAGGTAATAAGATTGTGCAGAGCTATCGTAACCACACTAATAAGAAATCAAATTATACAACTGCTATCCTCAACCGTTGGACCGGAGAAGGTACAAGTAACCGTATACCGCGTGTGACTGATACTAACGTCAACTGGCAATTCTCTGACCTTTATATTCAGGATGGTGACTTCCTGCGTATTAGTGCCATTACGCTGGGTTATGATTTCTCCCGTCTTTGGAAGGGCAAAGCTATTTCGCAGTGTCGTGCCTATATACAAGTACAGAATGCACTTACTTTCACCAAATATGATGGTATGGATCCTGAAATAGGTTTTGGTCCGGAAGACAGCAATAAAAAGAGTTGGGTATCGGGTATTGACTACGGTTATTATCCTCGTCCGCGTACTGTGCTTTTCGGCGTTAATCTTAAGTTTTAATAGAAAAGAGTTCTTATGACTCATAAACCCAAAAACAAGAAAGAAATGATGAAATTCAAATTAAATATACTGGCTTTGGCATTGTTCGGCTTTGGGCTGGCATCCTGCACAAACAGCTTCTTGGATGTGGAATCGAAGACGGAATCTTCCACCGGAAACTATTACAAGACAGAAAGTGACGCTTATCGCGCTTTGGTAGGCTGTTATGACGGATGGCAATGTACTACATCTAATAAGGGAGTAGGTTTTTATCTGGCTTCAGAGATGATGTCGGATGAGTGTTTTGGTGCTACCGGTGTTGCTGATGGACGTAATTATCAAGTAATCGATCGTTTTGATCAGGCACAGTCTACATCTGATTTGAACATATACGAAACAGATTGGAAAAATTATTATGCCGCTGTTTATCGTTGTAACGAGTTGATTTCCCGTGCAGATGACATTAACTGGACGAGTGAAGCAACAAGAGGCACTTATATAGGAGAGGCACGTGCTATCCGTGCACTTTGTTATTTTGATATGGTTCGTCTATGGGAAAATATCCCTTTGTTGGATATTCCTACTACTGATAATATTTCGCAAGCAAATCCGGATGACGTTTACCAGCTCATTATCAGTGATTTGAAATATGCTGCCGAGAATATTCCGGCCAATGCCTATCCGAAAGCACAAGCTGCATCTAACGACGGACATATTACGAAGTATGCTGCTGAGGCTCTTCTGGCACGTGTTTATCTGTTCTATTCCGGTTATTATGGTAAAGAACCTGCTGGGCTTACTAGAGCTGAAGCTTTAGCAGGAGTGGAAGATGTGATTGCTTCCGGGGAATTTGGTTTGATAGATGAGTTCAAGAATCTTTGGCCTGCTGCTTCCGTGACTTGGACAACTAATAATGATGGTAGCCATACCAAGACAAATACGTATGCAGGGCGTGGCAATGTAGAGACAGTACTGGCTCAAAAATTCAACTATACATCAGACTATAATGGTAATGCTGATGGTAATGCTTGGCAGGTGATGATTGCACTCCGTAATTTGATTGCGGTGCCTTATGGACAAGGCTGGGGAGGCTGTACAGTCAATCCGAAATTGGTGAATAGTTTTCAATCTGGTGACACTCGCAGTACGGCGTCCATTATTGACTGCGAGGCTGAGGGCCTTGTAGATCACGATAATTTCTCGTTGCTCTATAATGACCAACGTGAGTATACGGGTTATGCTATCAAAAAGTATTCGCCACTTGCTATTTGGCAACAAGCTGAAGATGGTACTTGGAGTGAAATAAATGAAGTAATGGGAAAGGACATAGGTGCAGGCGAGTATCAACTTAGTCCATATCAGGATTTCATTGTAGTTCGTTATTCGGATGTATTACTGATGGCTGCAGAGCTCGGTAGTCCTAATGCCCAGAGTTATTTGGATGCAGTGCGTGATCGCGCTTTTGGTGGTGATACCAGCAAGCGCGTGACAGCAACAAAGGAGAACATCCTGAAAGAACGCATGTACGAGTTTGCTTTTGAAGGGTTGCGTTACTGGGATCTGCTTCGTCAGGGTGTGGAAGTTGCTGCTTCCGAAATTGCCGAAACTCGTACTGTGCTCAGTGGTGGCGTGGAAGACGTAGTGACTATACAGAGTAGTAAGGTTGTATCAACAAGAGGTTTGTGCCAAATACCTTATAACCAGATAAACCTTTCAAACGGTGTGCTGAAACAGAATGCCGGTTGGTAAATGGATGTATAACAAATAAAAAAATCTAAGGTATGAAATTAAACTATTATATCTATTCGCTTATAGCAAGTGTGATGCTAATATTCAGCGCTTGTTCCCCCGATGAATATGATCTGGGTGACAAAGGAGTGACATCTGATGATCTTGTGGAGGGTATTGCCTATACGATTACTCATGACTCGAAGAATCCGAACATTGTTTATTTGGAAAGTAAGTTAGGTGTCAATTACACTGCTTTGTGGGAGCATCCCCAAGGACGCAGCCAAGAACAGAAAGTGACACTAAAGATGCCTTTTGAAGGTACTTATACTGTGAAATTTGGTGTAGAGACACGGGGTGGTGTTATTTACGGTGAACCTACAACTTTTGATATCAGTACTTTTTGTGCGGACTTTGTAAACGATGAATTGTGGTCATTCCTTACCGGAGGTGTAGACAGTGAGAAAGTTTGGATATTTGACGATGGTTCCTATGGCTATGCGGCAGGTGAGATGACTTATGCTGACCCTTCAAAAACTACTGAATGGAATAATTGGGAAGCTAACTGGGATCCGGGCAAGGGACATACTGGTGATGATGCTATTTGGGCAAGTACAATGACCTTTGACTTGAAAGGTGGAGCTAATGTAAATGTACATTCCGAGTCGGTTTCAGGTACTACGGACAGTAAAGGAACCTTTATGCTGAACACAGAGAACCATACCATCACTTTCACAGATTGTGATTTACTACACACTCCTGGCTGGACTGATAGAAGTACAAACTGGAGAAAAGACCTGAAGATACTGGAACTGGATGAAAACCATCTGCGTGTGGCTGTCATGCGTGATAATAGTGAGGGTGCTTGGTGGTTGATATGGAACTTTGTCTCTAAAGAGTTTGCTGACAACTATGTACCCGAGGATCAGCCTGATCCGGAGCCCACATTGCCCGACGGATGGAAAGATGCTGTATCTCAAACAGTAAGTACCACTATTCAGTGGAATATGTCTGCTGATGTTCCTTTTGACTGGGCAAATCTGGATGGTAGTTTGATGAATAACTTTACAGCAGGCAATTATCCTGACTGGGCAACTCCAGTAGCAGACCTTGATAAACTCTCTCTGACTATGGATTCAAAGGCTATGACCTATGAATTCTCCATGCCCGACGGAACAACCGTAAGTGGTACATATACACTGGATGAAAAAGGTATTTATTCTTTTGAAAGCGGTGTGCCTTCTTATCATATCGGTGGTGGAGACATCATGTTCTTTGCCAATTCTGATAACCAGCTCCGTATTCTTCGCCTGGAGACTATGGCAGGAAATGTGACAAGTATGTGGTTGGGAGTACGTAATGGTGATAAGGAGGAATATGTTGCCTATCATTTTATTCCCAATGCAGCAGGAGGCTCTTCTACTCCCGAACCCAAAGCGGTGGTAGTAGATAACAGTAAGCTGGTGTTCGGACATCTCGAAGGAGAGAAGAATAACTTCCGTATTGAAATCTACAATGATTTTGGTAGTACTAAAAATGATAGTCCGGTAGACCTTTCTGCTCTGACGTTTGATTATTCTATGAAGCTGACTTTCAGTATCAGCGGATTGAGTGGAGATGCACTGACAAAAGAGTATAATGCAGGGTTGATGTACACTGCTCCTGGATGGTGGCCTTCTTACAGTGGTGAGTCCGATGTTAAAATTAAAGGAGACGGTACTTATACTATTACTTATAAGCCGGAAGCAGCCATTAATGGTGCAATCGTATTTGTGATTGATATCTTTGATATCTTCAGTGATATTACCGAACCGGATGCTGTAAAGGTAACAATAGATAACTTGGAGATTTTGTAATCTCCTATGGTGGACGATGCTTTCGTGGCGTCTGTTGTAATAGGTATAAAAGGAAAGGCTACCCGTGAAGGGTAGCCTTTCCTTTTAAATGGAGGATTATTGATCAGTTCAATTTCTGAAGAACGGGTATATGCTTATTTCTCGTAGTCGAAATATTCAAAATCTGCGTACGCCTCTGATCCAGTCGAGCCGGAAGCTGCATATAGGCCCAGCGTGATTTCCGTAAAGCCACCTGGGGTTTCGGTACTGATATAGCAGGCATTCATGCGTCCCATCTCCTTGAAATTCTTTCCGTCCGTAGCATATTCAAAGGAATATATGTCTTTGTCGCCTTTTACACGGAGTTGCACTTTACCTTGAGGCAAAATCACCTCCTTTTCTATATGGGTCATTGCTCCGAGACGGTAGCGTAATACTACAGCTTGTTTCCCGTCTTCCTGCTGTTTGACGAAAAGGTCATAGTGTGCAGGTTTAAACATATAGACCGTCAATCCGGTTTCATCTCCTGCAGAGGCTTTCTGTAGCCGCATGGAAGTAGTAGCGGTAAAATCGATATGTTCTTGTCGGCGGCCGACGAAGATGGGGCTTTCCTTGCTGTTATCCAAATTGACGGGAGTCGCTTTCAGCCGTAACTTGCCGGATGAGAAAGTGTAGTGTTCCGGATGTGCACCCATTCGGCTCCTAATTTACCATCTTTGAATTCTGTGCGGGTAGGTTTTTCTGCAAACGTTTGTTGCGGCAGGGTGGGAACATACATTTGCAGGGCAATGGTCCCGTCTCCATTCACTACAGGCCAGGCGTTGGTGGCCCAGCGCACGGGAGCGAGGAAGGTTTCGCGTCCTAATAGATGGTGGGAACCCGTTTGCGGGCGGAATGCCAAGTAGACCATCCACCAGCTTCCGTCGGGAGCCTGAACAAGGTCAGCATGCCCGGTGCCTTGAATGGGGCTGTTCTAGGCGTTTTTGTTAATGTGTGTCAGAATCGGGTTGGTGGGGGGCTTTCGTATGGGCCGTCTATCGTGCGGCTGCGGGCAATCGTCACCTTATGTCCATATTCCGTACCGCCTTCAGAAATCAGCAGATAGTACCAGCCGTCTTTCTTATAGATATGCGGACCCTCCGGATGGCGTCCTCCCGTACCGTTCCAGATGTGCTTGGATTTACTGAGCTGTTCGCCGGTCATCGGGTTGATTTCGCATAGAAAGATACCTATGTCGGGGTTGCTGACCAGATAACATTTACCGTCTTCGAAATAGAGGGAGGGGTCAATGCCACCTTGTTTCAGCCAGATAGGATCAGACCATTCACCAAGCGGGGCGGTGGTATGGACGATGAAGTTGCCTTTGTCCGATACATTGGTGGTAATCATGTAGAATGTTCCGTTGTTGTAGCGGATGGTTGGCGCATAGATACCTCCCTACTGTTGACCAAGTAGAAGTCATCGCCTACGCGGCAAACGCTTGAGTCGGGATGGTAGCCCGGAATAACCGGATTTTGATATCCCTGCTTGTCTTGTGAATTCCAGGATGGACAAACAGGCTACGCCTAATGTCAGCTATTGATTACTTTCTGACCCTATTCGGTAACAAATCATACTGTTTGGCATAACATGCTGTTTGGCTATTTCTCACTTTTTCCGCTACTTTTGCTATTACTTTTAACCATTATTTAATACCTAAAAACAACATGAAGAATATTATTAAAAGATTCCAGATTAGCTTGGTGCTATTGGCACTTTTCCTCTCTTCTTTTGTGAGTGCGTGCTCCAGTGATGACGAAACAGTGACTCCGGAAATTACTATTCCTGAAAAAATTCTGATGAATGGAATGACTTTCTCCAAGGTCGGAGGAACAAGTACATTGAACATCAAATCGAATGTTGCGCTGGAAGTAACCAGCAGTGCGCCGGATTGGTGTAAAGTCACTGCCGAGAACTCCACATCGAGCACTATCCTTAAATATGCGGTTACAACTGAAGCCAATACGGAACCAAGTGACCGGGAAGCAAATGTGATGGTGAAGTCCGGAGGTAGTGAGGTTGGCCATTTTATTGTGAAACAGACGGCTGCGGATGGACTGGTAGTTGAGTCGACTACTTTCCCGGAAAAGGTACCGGCTGAAGGAGGCAATTATATTGTGACACTGATAACAAACGGTGATGTACAAGTGGCGGTCGATAGTGATTGGATAAAAGAGGTCAGTACACGTGCTGCAATGTCAGAAGCTGTTAAGAGTTTTATCGTTTCAGTTAATTATGGAACTGCTCGTTCGGGACTTATCACTTTGACTTTAGGAACTTTGACAGAGACGGTTGTTGTCAGTCAAATGGCCGGTCAACTGCCTGATGAGGGTATGGAAAGTGATGCAATGACATTGGCGGCAAAGATGTATGCAGGCTGGAATCTCGGAAATACGCTGGAAGCTATTGGAGGTGAAACTGCATGGGGAAACCCGAAGGTTACGGCGGAACTTATCAAGAGTGTGAAAGAGCTTGGTTTCAATGCGGTACGCATACCTTGTTCCTGGGATCAGTATATAGAAGACGGAGGGACATACAAGGTAAAAGATGAATGGCTGAACCGTGTTTATGAAGTGGTAGGCTATTGTGTATCCAATGATATGTATGCCATTGTAAATATCCACTGGGATGGCGGTTGGCTTGAAAACAATTGTACTGCCGACAAGCAGGAAGCTAATAACAAGAAGCAAAAAGCTTTATGGACTCAGATAGCGAATAAATTAAATGTCTATGATGAGCATTTGCTTTTTGCCGGATGTAACGAACCCAATGTGGAAAATACTGCCCAAATGGCTGTATTGAAATCTTATGAGCAGACTTTTATTGATGCTGTGCGTGCTACGGGAGGTAACAATGCTGTGCGCAATCTTATTGTACAAGGACCGTCTACAGATATCGGCAAGACCGACAATCTCTTTGGCGACATGCCTACTGATGTGGTGAAGGACCGTCTAATGGTCGAGGTACATTACTATACCCCTTGGACATTCTGTGGTTTGGAGAAGGATGAAGATTGGGGGAGGATGGCCTACTTTTGGGGAGACTATAAAGTCGAAGGTTCCAACCGTAATGCTACTTCTGGTGATATGACTGAGATGAGTGAATTATTTGCTAAAATGAAATCTCAGTTTGTGGACAAAGGAATTCCCGTTATCCTTGGCGAGTATGGTGCAATGGTGCGTACCGGACTTGGAGAAAATCAAGAGGCTCATAATAAATCTCGCGAACAATTTAATGAGGTAGTAACTCGTGAAGCGAAAAATCATGGTATGGTTCCGTTTTTTTGGGATGGTGGTACGTTTGCTATGATTAAGCGTGCTGATGGAACGATAGGTGATAAATATACCTATGATGGCATTATGAGAGGTGCTAAAGAGGGTAAGTATCCATTTTGATAGAATATAGAACAGTTTTCTAAGTTTCATATAGATAGTTTTTATTAGGTTACAAAATTGTTAATATAGTTTTTTTTTGATTGGTTATGGAGAAGTCTGTCCGTGAGGAATGTACTTCTCCTTCTTTTTTCTGCCCATGAAACAAATGAGGGGGATAAAATGATAAAAAAAGACGGGCTTTTCTTGTTTTTTTTTCGGCTTTTTGCTTCATTTGCAATAAAATATGTGTTCCTTATCTCCGATAGAATGAAAAGATTGCTATTACTTGTCTTATGGGTTTGGGTAGCTTGCTTCACTGCCGCTTCGCACAACTACATGTTTAAACATTTGGAAGTAAAAGACGGGCTTTCCAATAACCAGGTTAATGCCATTTATAAAGATTCACATGGATTCATGTGGTTTGGCACAGCTTCCGGGCTGAACCGTTATGACGGCTATGATACCAGGATATACCGCAGCCTGAAGGATGACGGCAATTCGCTGCCGGATAGCTATATTGAGGACATTCAGGAAGATGCTACTGGAAATTTGTGGGTACGTACAGGAGCGGGATATGCCATTTATAACTCTGTATCCGATATTTTCGACCGCAATGTGGAGGGCTGGATGTGGCATATTGGGATAAGTGGGAATCCTTCCACTGTGTATATTGATAGCGAAAAGATTTTCTGGATTTATGTGGCGGGTAAAGGTATTTACTGTTATAAGCCGGGACAAGAGAATGCGGTGATGGTGGCTGGTACTGATACCTTGTTGACAGAGATGAACATAACAGACATGACGGAATGTAGTGAGGGAATCTTGTTGGCTTTCGGCAATGGAGTTCTGGCTTGTCTGGATAGGGAGAAGTTGAATGTAAAATGGACTTTCGACGGTATTGCCAGTCAATGGGGGAAAAATCAATCAGAAACTTTCACTTTGTTCGTTGACAGTCATGAACGTGTCTGGATGTATAGCGTTGAAGGAATGTGGGTTTACCATCTGCCGAAGAAAAGCTGGGAGGTGCGTTCTGTCAGGAGCGATCGCTCTAACATGGTACGGGCCATTTCGCAGGATAAGTATGGAAACATTTGGATTGGTAGAGACCAGGATGGAATTGAAGTGATAGGTCTGGATGGAGAGAGCGTGCGATTGATGAATGACCCTAATAATGAGCGTACGATTTCCAACAATACGGTGACTGTTCTCTATGAAGATAATGTTGGTACCATGTGGGTGGGCACTTATAAGAAAGGTGTTTCATTTTACAATGAAAGTAGCTTCAAGTTTGGCATTGTCGATTTGGGTGACATTAATTGTGTGGAGGACGGACAAGGGGATATTGTGTGGTTGGGGACCAATGACCGTGGACTGGTGCGCTGGAATATGGTGACGGATGAACGGAAAACCTTTTCGCATACGGCAGATCCCCGTTCCATTTCAAGCGATGTGATTGTCTGTCTTCTTCAGGGTCGTGACGGCCGGTTGTGGGCAGGAACTTTTTGGGGCGGACTGAATTGTTATGACGGTAATCGCTTTATCCATTACCGTGCCAACAAGGATGACAAGAACTCACTGGCTTATGACAATGTATGGGCACTGGCCGAAGACGCTGACCGGAATATCTGGGTGGGGACTTTGGGGCAGGGATTGCAATGCCTGGACCCTAAAACGGGAATTTTTACAACCTATTCTACTGGGAATTCCAATCTGGTGTCGGATTATATCTCATCCCTTTGTGTAGGGCGCAACAATACATTATATATTGGAACTGCAGCAGGCATAGCTGTCATGGATTTGTCCACCAGGAAAATTGCGAACTTTACCGGTACAAAGTCCGGTAAGACCACTCTCTCAAATTTGGTCATCAATCAGGTGTATGAAGACAGTAGAGGACTGCTTTGGCTGGCTACACGCGAGGGACTTAATGTATACGATCCGCAACGGGATGAAATACATGAAGTCCCCATAAAATCCGATTTCTCGAAACTACTGATATTAGGTATCACGGAAGATGATAATAAAGGAATGTGGGTCAGTACGGGAGGGGAGCTGATAAATGTGGTTCTGCTGTCGGACAATAAGACGGGACAGATTTCTTTTCGTTGTTATACTTATAACGATAAGGACGGGTTGCAGACTTGTGATTTTAATCAGCGTTCTCTTAAACGCCTGCATACGGGTGAAATCGTAGTAGGAGGACTGTATGGACTGAACCGTTTCAGACCTGATAACATAAAGTACAACCGTACACTACCTAAAGTAATGTTTACCGGATTTCAACTGTTCAATGAGGATGTAAAGGTGAACGAAGAGTATGCAGGCCATGTGATATTGAAGGAGGCGCTGAATGAAACGAAGGAAGTGGTGCTGACTTATAAGCAGAACGTATTTACGGTGTTTTTCGCTTCGGACAATTATGTGTTACCGGAAAAGACGAGGTATCTTTATAAGTTGGAGGGATTCAATGAGGACTGGTTGACGAGCATGTCCGATATGCACCGTGTGACCTATACGAATCTGGCTCCCGGTACGTATGAGCTGAAAGTAAAGGCTACGAATAGCGACGGATATGCAGGTACTGAAGAGGCTTGCTTGAAGATAGTGATTCTTCCGCCTTTTTGGATGACTCCATGGGCATACACTTGTTATGTGCTGTTATTGCTCGGTAGTTTGTTTCTGGCTTTCTATACGGTGCAGCGTAGGGAGCGTAACAAATTCAAGATACGCCAGATGGAGCGGGATGCCAAAAAGAACGAGGAAGTTAACCAGATGAAATTCCGTTTCTTCACGAATGTCAGCCATGAATTGCGCACTCCGTTGACGCTGATTATCTCGCCGTTGGAGAGTATGATGAAGGAGACGGCAGATGAAAAATGGCAAGACAAACTGGGTATGATTCACCGCAATGCATTGCGTCTGCTGAATTTGGTGAACCAGCTGCTTGATTTCCGTAAGAATGAGATGGCGGGTTTGCACCTTACTCTTTCCGAAGGAGACATTGTGGCGTATGTACGTAATATCTGTAGCTCTTTTCTGATGCTTTCGGAAAAAAAACATGTGCACCTTACTTTCTTTTCGGCGGTGGAATGGCTGAATATGTCCTTTGACGAAGACAAGGTGGGCAAGATTGTGATGAACCTTCTGTCCAATGCCTTTAAGTTTACTCCTAATGGCGGGAGGGTGGATGTTTCGTTGGAAGTGCTGAAGGGCTCTCCGGAAACTCTGGAAATCAAAGTATCCGATACGGGGATAGGAGTCAAGGATGAAGACAAGGAAAGGATATTCGAACGGTTCTATCAAGCGGAGCACGAAGGGGAGGATAATCATTCCACCGGAAGCGGTATCGGGCTAAGCTTGGTGCGTGATTTTGTGACGCTCCATGGTGGTGCTGTGCGTGTGTTCGACAATGTGGGTTCGGGCAGCGTATTTGTAGTGGATATTCCTATCAAGCATTCGGTGGTGAATGTTGCTACGCCTTTGTCGGAAGAAGCGGCCGAAGAAGATGCGGTTGCGCTGGAAGTGATTGGGGGGACAAATCGGGAAAAGGAAGAATCGGCCGGAGAAAAGAAGAAGCCCTTGGTGCTTATTGTGGATGATAACGAAGATTTTGTTGCCTTCATGAAAGACAGCTTGAGTCTTTATTTCTCCATTCAAGTAGCTGCCAACGGACAAGAAGCATGGAATGTCATCCCGGAGCTGAAGCCCGACCTTATTGTCAGTGACTTGATGATGCCCGTAATGGATGGCAACGAACTTTGCCGCAGGGTAAAGACGGACAAGCATACGGAGAATATACCTTTTGTGTTGCTGACTGCCAAACAGTCGGTAGAGAATAAAGTAGAGGGCTTGACTATCGGTGCGGATGATTATGTGACGAAGCCGTTTAATATGGAAGTGCTGATATTGCGTATGCGAAAGCTGATAGACCTTAGCGGTAAGAATAGGCTGCGTACAAAGATTGACCCCGAACCAAGTGAAATAGCCATTACTTCGTTGGATGAAAAGCTGGTGGAAAATGCTATCAAATATGTGGAAGCGAATATTGCACGTAGTGATTTGTCCGTAGAGGAGCTGAGCCATGAGTTGGGTATGAGCCGGGTACATCTTTACAAGAAACTCTTGCAGATAACCGGTAAGACACCCATTGAATTTATCCGTGTCATCCGTCTGAAAAGAGCGGCGCAGATGCTGCGCGAGAGTCAGCAAAATGTATCGGAGATAGCGTATCAGTTGGGCTTTAACAACCCCAAGTATTTCAGCAAATATTTCAAGGATGAATTCGGTGTTTTGCCCTCTGTTTATCAGGAAAGAGAGGGTAAATAACAAAAGATACCCCTTACGGAAACATATTGTCTTTTAGGGTAATCAAAAGCGCCCTTGTGTTTCAACATCGGGGGGACCCGTTTTTGAAGGAAACTTTCTATTTTTACATCGGAGAAAATTCACTTTAAAAACAGTAATATGAAATTGAAAAACACTTCAGTTTATTTGCTTGCCGGATGGATGCTCGCCGCATGTTCCGGAGGCGGATTCCAAAAGACCGAGAACGGTGTTGTTGTGGAAGTCAAGCAGCAGCAACCGACGGATGTGCGTAAAGTAAGATTAGAAGTAATGGGCGAGAAGCTCATTCATGTATCGGCTACTCCTGAGAAGGAATTTTCAAAGGAGCAGAGTCTCATTGTGATCCCTCAACAGAATAAGACCGACTTTAAGGTCGAAGAGCAGGGCGATGAAGTGACTGTCAAGACATCGGAATTATGTGCCATTGTGTCCAAGACAACGGGTGAGGTACGCTTCACGGATGCTGACGGCAAGCAGATTCTGGCTGAAGACTCTGACGGGCGGACCTTTACTCCGGTGGAAGTGGAAGGTACGAAAGGATATACAGTACGTCAAGTATTCCAGTCGGCAGGCAATGATGAGGCTTTCTATGGCTTGGGCCAGCACCAGGCGGATGAGTTCAACTATAAAGGTAAGAATGAGGAACTGTTCCAGTATAATACAAAGGTGTCTGTACCCTTCATTGTGTCTAATAAGAACTACGGTGTGCTTTGGGACAGCTATTCGCTCTGCCGTTTCGGTGACCCGCGCGATTACTCACAGCTGGGTGATGTCTTCAAACTTTATGATAAAGAGGGCAAGGAAGGTGCTTTGACCGGTACATATATTCCGGGCAAGAAAGACGTGGAAACCCTTGTACGTCGTGAGGATTCTCTTTATTTTGAACATCTGGACCGTGCCGCACATCTGAGTAAGGTGATTAATTTGCCTGAGGAGTTCCCGTTCGGAGGGTCCGACGTAGTTTATGAGGGAGAAATAGAACCGGCAGAAAGCGGCTTGTTCCGCTTCATCCTTTACTATGCAGGCTACATGAAAGTATATATTGATAATGAGTTGGTGGTTCCCGAACGTTGGCGTACGGCTTGGAATCCTAATAGCTATAAGTTTGCTGTCAATCTGGAAGCGGGCAAGCGCGTTCCGTTGAAGATAGAATGGAAGCCTGACGCCGGAATTTCTTACTGCGGTCTGCGGGCATTGAGTCCGGTGGCTGATGAAGAACAGAACAAACTCTCCTGGTGGGGTGAAATGCAGAATGAAATAGACTACTATTTCGTTTATGGTGATGATATGGACGATGTGATTAGCGGCTACCGTACATTGACAGGTAAATCCCAGATTATGCCGAAATGGGCGATGGGTTACTGGCAGAGCCGTGAGAAGTACAATACGCGTGAGGAGGTTCTCTCCACCTTGAAGGAATTCCGTGAACGTCAGATTCCTATCGACAATATCGTAATCGACTGGCTGCACTGGAAGCAGGATTCTTGGGGAAGCCATGAGTTCGACCCCGAACGTTTCCCCGATCCGAAAGGAATGGTCGACTCCATCCACGCCATGAATGGACGTTTGATGATTTCCGTATGGCCCAAGTTCTATGCTACGACCGAACACTTCAAGGAATTTGACGAAAAAGGCTGGATATACCAGCAGGCTATTAAAGACAGTATTAAAGACTGGGTAGGTCCCGGCTATCTGGGCTCTTTCTATGACGCATACGATGCCGATGCACGCAAGCTCTTCTGGAAGCAGATGCAAGACCATTACTATCCTCTCGGCATAGATGCCTGGTGGATGGATGCCAGCGAACCGAACATACGCGACTGTACGGATTTGCAATACCGCAAGGACCTTTGCGGTCCGACAGCACTCGGCCCCTCTGCCAAGTTCTTCAATGCATACGCGCTGATGAATGCCGAAGCTATCTATGACGGACAGCGCGGCGTGGAACCGGATAAACGCGTCTTCTTGTTAACACGTTCCGGCTTTGCAGGATTGCAACGCTATTCTACTGCCACCTGGAGTGGTGACATCGCTACCCGTTGGGAAGATATGAAAGCACAAATCTCTGCCGGCCTGAACTTTGCTGTCAGCGGTATCCCTTATTGGACTATGGACATCGGCGGATTCTGTGTAGAGAACCGTTATGTGGCTGGTCAGATGGAATTCAACAAGACTGGACGTGAAAATGCTGATTATAAGGAATGGAGAGAGTTGAATACCCGTTGGTATCAGTTCGGCGCTTTCTGCCCGTTGTTCCGTGCACACGGCCAGTATCCGTACCGTGAGGTTTGGAATATCGCTCCGGCAGGACATCCGTGCTACAACTCCATCGTTTATTATACGAAGTTGCGTTACAACATGATGCCGTATATCTATTCTTTGGCAGGTATGACTTATTTCAATGATTATACCATCATGCGTCCGCTCGTAATGGACTTCACAGCTGATGCAAACGTCAACAATATAGGTGACCAGTTCATGTTCGGTTCTGCCCTGATGGTGGCTCCGGTTTACGAATACGGTGCACGCAACCGCGAGGTTTATTTCCCGGCAAGCTGCGGTTGGTATGACTTCTACTCCGGCAAGTATGTGGACGGTGGCCAGAAGCTGACAGTGTATGCTCCTTATGAACGTATTCCGCTCTACGTTTGCGAAGGTGCCATTGTACCTTATGGTCCGGATATGCAATACAGTGATGAAAAACCGGCTTCGGAAATCACACTCTATGTCTATACGGGTAAGGACGGTGCATTTACACTCTATGAAGATGAAGGTGTGAACTATAATTACGAGAAGGGACAATATGCCACTATACCTTTTGCTTATAACGATGCTGAAGGTACACTGGTTATCGGTGACCGTACGGGTGACTTCCCTGGTATGCTGAAGGAACGTACTTTCAATGTAGTGAAGGTAAGCAAAGATCAGCCGCAACCGTTCGATTTAAAGGCGAAAGGCACAACAGTGAAGTATGCCGGAAAAGCGCAAACTATAAAATTATAATCAGAATGATAGACGACGGTGCCAGGGAGAGAAATCTTCCGGGTGCCGGTCTCGTTGTTCCCCGGTGCCAGAAACTTCCCTGCTTCTGAATAGCTGTAAGAGAGGAATAGGCACTCGATAATCTTTTAGATATTTATTACCATGAATAAAATCATATTGTCTTTGGCCATCGGGCTGTCCCTGCTGGTTGGTTGCAATGCTCCTAAAGAGGTAGCTGGCGATGACCGTAGCTTGGATTTTACTGCCGACTGGGCCTTTCGCTTGGGAGACGATACAGCGGCATCCCGTTCAGATTATAATGACGCAGACTGGCGGAAACTGAACTTGCCCCACGATTGGGCTGTTGAAGGAGAGTTCAGTCGGGACAATCCGTCAGGAACAGGGGGAGGTGCTCTGCCTGGTGGTATAGGTTGGTATCGTAAGACTTTTATTGCCGATAAGGTCGATGAGGGCAAGCGCTATCGCATAGATTTCGATGGTGTCTATATGAACTCCACCGTTTATATTAATGGGCATGAACTGGGAACACGCCCCTATGGATACATCTCGTTTAGTTATGATTTGACTCCTTATATTAAATGGGGGGAGAAGAATGTGATTGCTGTAAGAGTGGACAATGCCGAACAACCCAATTCACGTTGGTATTCCGGTTGCGGTATCTACCGTAATGTGTGGTTGACGAAACTGAATCCGGTGCATGTGGCACAGTGGGGTACCTACGTGACGGCAGAAGAAGTGTCGAAGAACAGTGCCCGGTTGAAGATACGTACCAGTTTACAGTACGATGTAGAGACGCAGACGGAAGATTCCGTGCAGCAGGCCGACGGTACATATGTTGTGTTCGATTCGGAAATTATTCCTCTGATTGATGTCGTCCTGCAAACCCGGTTAGTGGATGCCGACGGTCATGTGGTAGGTGAGGCTGTGTCGGAAGCTCAGCTGATGCCTGTCGCTCCGGCAGAAATGGAGCAGGAAATAGAATTGAAGAATCCTAATCTCTGGAGTATTGATGCACCTTATATGTATGAGGTAGAAAGCATCCTCAAGAATAAAGAGACCGGCGAGGTACTCGACCGTTATTATACTCCTACCGGCATCCGTACTTTCCGCTTCGATGCACAAAAAGGATTTATCCTGAATGGTGAACAAGTGAAGATAAACGGTGTCTGCATGCATCATGACCTGGGTTGCCTGGGAGCTGCGGTGAATACGCGCGCCATCGAACGCCAGTTGGAGATTCTGAAAGAAATGGGTTGCAACGGAATCCGTTGTTCCCATAACCCTCCTGCACCGGAGCTGCTCGACTTTTGCGACCGTATGGGCTTCATCGTGATGGACGAGACTTTCGACATGTGGCGCAAGAAAAAGACCCGCCACGACTATTCACGCTATTTCAACGAATGGCACGAACGTGATTTGACTGACCTTATCCTGCGTGACCGCAATCATCCTTCCATCTTCATGTGGAGTATCGGCAACGAAGTGCTGGAGCAGTGGACGGATGCCAAAGCCGACACCTTGAGCCTGGAAGAGGCCAACCTGGTCTTGAACTTCGGTCATAGTGCGGATATGCTGGCAAAGGACGGAGAAATGTCCGTCAACTCATTGCTGACAAAGAAACTGGCAGATATGGTGAGGGAGCTCGATGCCACACGTCCCGTGACGGCAGGTTGCAACGAGCCGAACCCGAACAATCATTTGTTCCGTTCCGGTGCGCTCGATATTATCGGCTTCAACTACCATGACGACTGGTTTGCAGGTGTTCCCGAGAACTTCCCCGGCAAGCCGTTCATCGTGACGGAAAGTGTTTCCGGCCTGATGACACGCGGTTACTACCGGATGCCGAGTGATTCGATGTTCATCTGGCCCGAACGTTGGGACAAGCCTTTCTATGATGCCTCGTTCTCTTGCTCCTCCTACGACAACTGTCATGTTCCTTGGGGCAACCGTCACGAAGGTACTATGCGTCATGTGAAGAACAACGACTTTATCAGCGGACAATACGTCTGGACGGGCTTCGATTATATCGGTGAGCCTACTCCTTACGGTTGGCCGGCACGCAGCTCTTACTTTGGCATTATCGACTTGGCCGGCTTCCCGAAGGATGTCTACTACATGTATCAGTCCGAGTGGCGTCCGGATAAGGCGGTGTTGCATCTTTTCCCGCATTGGAATTGGACGGAGGGACAAGACATCGATTTGTGGGCATATTATAATAATGCCGACGAAGTGGAGCTTTTCGTGAATGGAAAGTCGCAGGGTGTGCGCAGCAAGGGAAAAGATGATTTCCACGTCATGTGGCGCGTGAAGTATGAGCCGGGTACGGTAAAGGCTGTTTCCCGTAAGGAAGGGAAGACTGTGGCCGAACAGGAAATCCGGACAGCGGGCAAACCAGCACAGATTCGTCTCAGCCCCGACCGCAGTACCATTCAGGCAGATGGTAAAGATTTGAGTTTCATTGCGGTTGAGATTTTGGACAAAGATGGAAATTTGTGTCCGAATGCCGAAAACGATGTGACCTTTGCCGTAGAAGGTGCCGGTTTCATTGCCGGAGTGGACAACGGAAGCCCCATCTCTATGGAGAAGTTCAAGAATAACCACCGCAAGGCTTTCTACGGAAAGTGCCTGGTTGTAGTACAAAATAACGGTGAGCCGGGTGGTGTCAAGGTGACGGCTACGGCTGATGGACTGAAAAAAGCGACGACAACGATTAAAGTAAAGTGATAAGAGTTTATGTACGGAACTGTTTATAGACTTCTTTTGTTGTGTGCTGTTCTTTGCGTTTCTTGTAAGGAAGAGACTGAAAATCATTTGAAGTTATGGTATGATACCCCTGCAGTGAAGTGGGTAGAGGCGCTTCCTATTGGCAATGGCCGATTAGGAGCTATGGTCTTTGGTGGTCCTTCTCAAGAACATTTGCAATTGAATGAAGAAACTGTATGGGCTGGACAACCGAATAGCAATGCTAATCCGGAGGCATTTGCCGTACTCCCCTTAATTCGGAAACTGATTTTTGAGGGGCGTTATAAAGAGGCGCAAGATTTGGTTGGCGTGAAGGTCATTACTAAAACAAACCATGGTATGGCTTATCAGCCGGTAGGAGATTTGTTCTTGGATTTTCCCGGTCACGATAAGTATACTTCTTACTATAGGGAGTTGGATATAACGAAAGCCATAACTACGACCCGCTATACAGTTGATGGGGTAGAATTCGTTCGCGAAACGTTTTCCTCTTTCCCAGACCAGGTTATAGTTGTCAGATTGACGGCCTCAGAGAAAGGAAAGATCAACTTCCGCACCAGACTGGCTTCTCCCCAAAGGACAACCATGTCCATTGAAGATGGTGATTTGGTACTGAGGGGTACAAGTGGTGATATGGAAGGTTTGGAAGGAAAGGTTGATTTTACTGCTCGTGTCAAGATTGTTCTGGATAAGGGACATGCTGGAGTTGAGGCTGACACGCTATTGGCTGTAAAAGAGGCTAATGCAGCTACTCTTTATATATCTATGGGAACTAACTTTGTGAATTATCATGATTTGAGTGCAGATCCGGATAATCGTGCAAATGAATATCTGAATGCAGCTTTGGGAAAAGATTATGATAAACTGAAGTTGGCGCATATAGCAGCCTATCAACATTATTTTAACCGGGTGGAATTGAATCTTGGAAAGACTGATTCTGTTTATAAGCCGACAACCGCTCGTATTCTGGAGTTCTCGAAGGCTGATGATCCGCAGTTGGTGGAACTGTATTTCCAGTTCGGTAGATATTTGTTGATATCCAGTTCCCAGCCTGGTGGGCAGCCTGCTAATCTGCAGGGAATTTGGAATGATATGATGCTGCCGCCTTGGGATAGTAAATACACTACCAATATCAATGTCGAGATGAATTACTGGCCGGCAGAAGTCGCCAACCTTACGGAATTGCATGAGCCGTTCATCAGTATGGTGAAGGAAATTGCAGAGACTGGAAGTAAAACGGCCGAAGTTATGTATGGTGCCCGTGGTTGGGTACTTCACCATAATACGGATATTTGGCGTACTACGGGACCGGTAGATTATTCCGGACCAGGAATCTGGCCTACGGGTGGTGCATGGATTTGCCGCCATCTTTGGGAACATTACCTTTATTCCGGCAATAAGGAGTTCTTGCGTGAAGTGTATCCGGTCATGAAAGGCGCAGCGTCCTTTTTCTTGGATTTTCTGGTGGAAGAGCCAACGCATCATTGGCTGGTTATCTCACCTTCCAATTCTCCGGAGAATTCATTCGCCACGGAAGGATATGAACTGACCAATTGTGCCGGTACCACAATGGATAATCAAATGGTGTACGAGCTATTCACCAACTTGATGGAGGCAACAGATATATTAGGCATTGATAAAGCATTTGCCGACACGTTGATTCAGGTGCGCTCTCAATTGCCTCCTATGCAGATAGGCCGGTATAACCAGTTGCAGGAATGGATGTTTGACTGGGATAGAATGGATGATCATCACCGACATGTATCTCATTTGTACGGACTATTTCCGAGTAATCTGATTTCACCGTATCGTACGCCCGAGTTGTTTGAAGCGGCCCGTAATTCGTTGAATTATCGTGGTGACCCTGCTACGGGATGGTCTATGGGATGGAAGGTTTGTCTTTGGGCACGACTTCTGGATGGTAACAGAGCCTATAAATTGATTACAGACCAATTGCAATTGACAGACAGTAAAGAGACCGAGTACAAACAGAGCGGAGGAACCTATCCTAATTTGTTTGATGCACATCCTCCTTTCCAGATAGATGGGAACTTTGGTTGTACGGCCGGTATTGCAGAAATGCTGTTGCAGAGTCATGATGGGTGTGTGTACATACTTCCCGCACTTCCAGAGAAATGGAACAAGGGGAAAGTTAAAGGACTTGTTGCCCGAGGTGGTTTTATTGTAGACATTGAGTGGGAAAATAGTAGAGTAAAATATCTGAAGGTAAGGTCTGAGTTAGGGGATAATTTAAGAATCCGTACTGTTACGTCATTGAAGAGAAAAGATGGTAAGCCTTTATTGGAAGCTGAAGGTGCTAATGTGAACCCATTTTATAAAGTGCCAGCGATTCCGGAACCACTTGTTTCATCCGGAGCTGATTTAAAATTGGGCTCTATTCCTCAGACGTGGTTATATGATATTCCTACAGAAGCTGGTAAGGAATATGTCTTTTTACCGGAATAGACTAATTATTAATGAATCAAAATAAGAACAATATGAAAAAGAAATTCCTTACAACCTTATTATTGGCATGTTCTATCAGCACTGTGTCTGCACAGATACCGGTCTATATGGACGATGCACAACCTATTGAAGCACGTGTAAAGGATGCCCTCAGTCGGATGACGCTGGAAGAGAAGGTAGCCCTTTGCCATGCGCAGAGTAAATTCAGCAGTGCGGGTGTTCCGCGACTCGGCATTCCCGAGCTTTGGATGAGCGACGGCCCTCACGGTGTCCGTGCCGAAATCAACTGGAATGACTGGGGATATGCCAACTGGACCAATGACAGCATTACCGCTTTCCCGGCCTTGACTTGTCTGGCCGCTACCTGGAATCCGGACATGTCTGCCAAGTATGGCAAGGCCATCGGTGAGGAAGCGCGCTATCGTGAAAAGGATGTGTTGCTGGGCCCCGGCGTCAACATCTACCGCACTCCGATGAACGGGCGTAATTTTGAATATATGGGCGAGGACCCTTATCTGGCCAGTGTGATGTGCGTACCTTACATCCAGGAGTTGCAGAAGAACGGAGTGGCAGCTTGTGTCAAGCACTATGCGCTGAACAACCAGGAACTGTGGCGCGGACATATTGATGTGAATCTTAGCGACCGTGCTTTGCATGAAATCTATCTGCCTGCATTCAAGGCTGCGGTAGAAGAAGGAGGTGCCTGGAGCATTATGGGCGCTTACAATAAGATTCGCGGCCAGCACGCCTGCCATAACGATTTCACACTGAACAAGATTCTGAAAGATGACTGGAAGTTCGATGGCTGTGTCATTACCGACTGGGGCGGTGCCCACGACACCTATGAAGCTGCCGTCAACGGTCTGGATATTGAAATGGGTTCTTACACCAACGGTCTGACGTCCGAGAGTGTATTTACCTATAACGATTATTACCTTGCCAACCCTTACCTCCAGATGTTGAAAGATGGCAAAGTGCCGATGTCTACAATAGACGACAAGGCTTCCCGTATTCTTCGTCTGATATTCCGTACGGCGATGAACCGTCAGAAACCCTATGGTTCGGTAGCTACGGAAGAGCATTATGCCGCTGCCCGCGAGATAGGCAATGAGGGCATTGTGCTCTTGAAGAATGTTCCGGTGGTAAAGAAAGGTGCTCCGTTGCTGCCGATTGATGCAGCCAAGTATCAGAATATCCTGGTGGTGGGCGATAATGCCGTACGCTTGCTGAATCAGGGAGGAGGCTCTTCCGAACTGAAAGTGAAGGATATGGTATCTCCGCTGGATGGCTTGCGTGCCGCTTATGGCGATAAGGTAGCCTATGCGAAAGGCTATGCCGCCGGTCGTCCGATGTACGGCCGTGCAGATGAAATTCCGCAGAATGTGGTAGACTCACTCCGTGCAGAAGCTGTGGAAATGGCGAAAAAGGCAGACTTGGTGGTATTGGTAGGCGGATTGAACAAGAACCACTTCCAGGATTGTGAAGGCGGCGACCGTCTGGAATACGGCTTGCCTTTCGGGCAGGATGAACTGATTGAAGCTTTGCTGGGTGTAAACAAGAATCTCGTTTTGGTACTTCTCAGCGGCAATGCGGTGGAAATGCCGTGGGTATCCCGGGTCCCTGCCATTGTGCAAGGTTGGTATTTAGGCTCCATGGGTGGCAAGTCTCTGGCTGACATCTTGAGTGGTGCGGTAAATCCAAGCGGAAAGTTGCCCTTCTCTTTCCCTGCCAAGTTGACGGATTGCGGTGCACATGCTTTCGATGAACTCAGTTATCCGGGCGACAGCATTAAGCAGGAGTACAAGGAAGATATTCTGGTGGGCTATCGTTGGCATGACACCAAGAAGATTCCGGCACTCTTCCCCTTCGGTCATGGCTTGAGCTATACTACTTTTACATATGGCAAACCGGTGGCTTCTGCCAAGACCATGGCTGCCGACGGTACGCTGACGGTGACAGTTGCCGTGAAGAATACGGGTAGCATTGCCGGAAAAGAGATTGTACAGCTTTATGTAGGCGATGATAAATGCAGTGTGCTTCGTCCTGTAAAGGAGCTGAAACATTTTGCAAAAGTCGCTCTGGCACCGGGCGAGGAGAAGAGTGTGACTTTCACCCTTACTCCGGATGATTTGAAGGTCTACGATGAGGCTTCCGCAGCTTGGAAGTACGAATCGGGTAAGTTCAAGGCATACGTTTGCGCTTCGTCTGCCGACGTCCGTGGTGTAGTTTCGTTCGAAATGCAATAAACTTATAATCAGTGCGTAACCACTGCAAAATCAGTGCAACTATTTTGCAGTGGTACTGCATACCTTTTGCAGCGCTACTGCAATTGCTTTGCAGCGTCACTGCAAAAGGTATGCAGCAATGCTGCAAAGTGTATGCAGTAATGCTGCAAAAGGTATGCGGTAAGTTTGCAGCCTGAAATCAGAATCAAAAAACAATATGAAGACACTTGCCACTCTATTTCTGCTTGCAGCCTCGTTGCTGCTTCGTGCAGCTGATGCGCCTGCCGACAGTTGTAATCATCAGCTATACTATACATCGCCCGCCGCTATCTGGGAGGAGACTCTTCCTTTGGGTAACGGACGCTTGGGCATGATGCCCGACGGAGGCATTCTCCGTGAGCACATTGTGCTGAATGAAATTTCATTATGGAGCGGAATGGAGGCGGATTATAGCAATCCGGATGCCTCGAAGAGTCTGCCTGCCATTCGGCAACTGTTGTTTGAGGGAAAGAACCGAGAGGCACAGGAACTGATGTACAGCAGTTTTGTTCCGAAGAAGCAGGAGACTGACGGGAGATATGGAACCTATCAGGTATTGGGTGATTTGGATATAGATTTTACCTACAATTCTTCATTATCCATTCTCAATTCTCCATTAAACAACTATCGCCGTTGGCTCAACTTACGCGATGCGGTGGCATACACGGCTTTCAGGCTGGAAGATGTCGATTACCGCCGTGAGTATTTTGTTTCCCGTGACCGTGATGTCATGCTGATTCATCTGGTTGCCGGACATGAAGGGACTCTGAACTTCTCTGCCCGTTTGAGCCGTGCAGAACATAGCCTGGTGACTGTCCAAGGGAACACCCTTTTGATGGACGGCATGTTGGAAAGCGGTAAACCCGGTTTGGACGGTATGAAATACCGTGTGGCGATGCAACTCGTGCAGAACGGTGGTGAATCATCTGTCAGCCCGGGAAATGGTATCTGCTTGAAGAACGGGCAGGAAGCCTGGTTGATACTTTCTGCCACTACCTCCTATGCCGCTGCCGGTACAGACTTCCCGGGCGAACGCTATGCGGAAGTCTGCGACAGCTTGCTCCGTCCTTTCACCACCCCCGCTAATTCTCCATGTTCCATTCTCCATTCTTCATTATCCAACCATGTCACTGCCCACCGTTTCCTCTACGACCGTGTTTCCTTGACGCTTCCTGCCACGCCGGATGATACGCTCCCGACGAACGAGCGCATCCTCCGCTTCACACAGCAGGAGTCGCCGGCATTGGCTGCTTTGTACTATAACTACGGACGCTATCTGCTCATCAGCAGTACACGCCCCGGCAGTCTGCCGCCCAATCTGCAAGGACTCTGGGCAAATGGAGTATCGACTCCTTGGAACGGGGACTATCATACGAACATCAATATCCAGATGAACCACTGGCCTTTGGAACAAGCCGGTCTTTCCGAACTCTATCAACCGTTGACAACGTTGATGGAGCGCCTTGTCCCTTCGGGAGAAGCAAGTGCGCATACTTTCTATGGCGATGAGGCAGATGGCTGGGTACTCCACATGATGACCAACGTATGGAATTATACCGCTCCCGGTGAACACCCCTCCTGGGGAGCTACCAATACCGGTGGCGCTTGGTTGTGTGCCCATTTGTGGGAACACTATCTGTATACGCAGGACAAGAATTATCTGCGTCGTATCTATCCCGTCTTGAAAGGTGCCGCCCGGTTCTTTAGTTCCACCACCGTGCAGGAGCCTTCGCATGGCTGGCTGGTAACTGCTCCCACTTCTTCTCCGGAAAACAGCTTCTATGTGCCGGGTGACAGCGTGACTCCCGTCAGCATTTGTATGGGTCCCACTATGGATGTGCAACTGCTTACCGAGCTTTATACCAATGTCATTACCGCCGCCCGCCTGCTGGATTGTGATGCGGACTATGTGGCGAAGCTTGAGGCAGACCTGAAGAAGTTTCCGCCCATGCAAATCAGTAAGGAAGGATACTTGCAGGAATGGCTGGAAGACTATAAGGAAGTGGATGTGCAACACCGCCACGTTTCCCATCTCTACGGCTTGCATCCGGGAAACCTGATTTCGCCGGAGTCCACCCCTGAGCTTGCCGAAGCCTGCCGGATGACCTTGAACCGTCGTGGAGATGAGGGTACCGGTTGGAGCCGTGCTTGGAAGATAAACTTCTGGGCTCGTTTGGGCGACGGAAACCGTGCTTGGAAACTCTTCAAGAGTTTGCTGCATCCTGCTGTCGATACTGCGACGGGAGGTCATGGTAGCGGCACTTTCCCTAATTTGTTCTGTTCGCATCCTCCTTTTCAGATTGATGGCAACTACGGTGGCGCGGCGGGAGTCGGCGAAATGCTGCTGCAAAGTCATGAAGGCTTTATCCATCTGCTTCCTGCCCTGCCGGATAGCTGGACTACCGGCAACTTCCGTGGAATGCGCGTACGTGGCGGTGCTTCCATAGACCTGGACTGGAAGGATGGACGGGCAACGAGGGCTGTTGTTACCGCTCTTGTTCCGGGTAAATTCATCCTAAAGATGCCCACAGGCGCCGTCCGTGCCCAAGTGAAGATAGGAGGACGTACGCATACTTACAAAGAACCGGTATTTCCGTTGGATTTGAACAAGGGAGAGGCGGTGACCATACATTTCTTATAGGAACGTTCCCCTCCGACAAAATTATCAAGTTATTTGTCTTTCGCGTCCGAATACTGTACATTTGCAGTGCATGTAGAACAAATATCTTAGATAATTATGAAAAATAGAGTACGTTTTTTCTTCTTGTTTCTCGGCTTGCTGGGAGCGTTGGCAGTTCATGCACAAATCAAT
Source organism: Bacteroides sp. AF25-5LB (assembly GCF_003602965.1). Classification (NCBI taxonomy): domain Bacteria; kingdom Pseudomonadati; phylum Bacteroidota; class Bacteroidia; order Bacteroidales; family Bacteroidaceae; genus Bacteroides; species Bacteroides sp. AF25-5LB. The sequence continues at coordinate 130,142 of NZ_QTMC01000012.1, read as the reverse complement.
GAGTTGCCACGTTCCACACCCGAGGCAGAAGGAGTCCCTTCCAAGGCTGTCACTGCCTTGTTTGATTCACTGATGGCATTGCCGAAAACAGACATCCACAGCGTGGTGGTGGTGCGTCACGGCAAGGTCATCGGAGAAATCTATCCGGCTCCGTTCGCACCGGAATATCGCCATACCATGTATTCCTGCTCCAAGACCTTTGTCGGGGCTGCCGTAGGGCTGGCCATTGCAGACAACCGCTTGCGCTTGACAGACCGTGTCGGTGCTTTCTTCCCGGAGCTTCTTCCGGATTCGGTTTCCGCTAATCTGGCAGACATGACTGTCCGCGACCTGCTTACCATGACATCGGGTGTCACTCCCGACTGGAATATGCGCAATCTCACTCCCGACTGGATACGTACCTTCCTTGCCAAACCGGTGAAAACTCCGGGCAAGAAGTTTGAATATGATTCGATTAGTACCTATATGCTTTCTGCCATTGTGCAGAAGGTGACGGGCATGACCTTGCTGGATTATCTGAAGCAGAAGCTTTTCATCCCAATGCATATCACGGACGTTGCGTGGGAACTAAGCCCCGAAGGCATCAATACCGGTGGCTGGGGGCTGCATATCCAGAGCGAGTCATTGGCAAAATTCGGATTGCTGCTGCTGAACCGGGGTGTTTGGGAAGGCAGGCAGTTGCTTCCGGCTTCCTGGGTGGAGCAGATGATGACCAGACAGATAGGAGATTATGGCTATCAGATGTGGCTTTGCGAATATCCGGGTGCTGTACGTGCTGACGGGGCTTTGGGACAATACATTCTGATTGTTCCGGATAAGGATATGGTAGTGGTCATTACCGAATGTACATTGATAGACGGTCGTCGGCAGCGTCGTTTGGTCTGGAACCGCTTGTTGCCGGAGACAGGTGACCAGGCATTAGTGCCCGGTAAGGACTACAAGCGCCTGCAGAAGAAACAGCGTTCTTATCAACTGCCGTTAGTGCAAGGAAAGGCTGCTTCCTCCCTTTCACAGAAATACGCAGGCAAGCGCATCCTGCTCGGAGAGAACAAATACGGATGGCAATCCATCGAGCTGCAATTTAAGCAGCAAGAAGTGGTGATGACTGTGGTGGAGAAAGACGGAAAGACATACAGTCTTCCGTTTGGCTATAAGCAATGGTCGAAAGCGGCAATTGATGGCTATCCTCCGTATTCGGTTGCTGCAAAGGGGCGTTTTAAGGGTATAGAAGGCCCTTTCCAGGTAGCAGGCAGTTATGCGTGGGCGTCACCTGATGCTTTGCAACTGAAAGTACATTATGTCAGCTGGATAAGCGCCCTTGGGCTTACGCTCCGCTTTGAGGATAACAAGGTACTCCTGACTGTTACGGAGAATTATTCTTCGGGTGAAGGGGTGACTTTCGAAGGTACATTAGCACATTAAAATAATGAATCATATTTTGCTTACTCTAAAACGGCCTTTTATCTGGCTGTACCGTTTTCGGCACCGTTGCGGCTACGGTGTACATTCTCCTTTTGCCTTTAACCTAATTACGCATGTAATTTACGAAAGTACGGCTTATTATAAATATGAAGAGCTGGCCAAGGCACAGAAGCAACTGGAGCTGGAGAAAGATAGACGTTGGAAGTACGAATCGAAGAAAGTAAAACGTCTTCTGTTCCGTCTGGTAAACTATACCCAGCCGGAGACCATTGTAGATGCCGGTACGCTTGCCGCTTCTGCCCTCTATCTGAAAGCGGGGAAGGAGGGGGCGGATTATACCTCGGCTTCCGACCTTTCCGAGCTCTTTCTGGAGAGTGGCGTTCCCGTTGATTTTCTTTATTTGCACGATTATCGTCGTCCCGGTTTTGTAGAGGAGGTCTTCCGCATCTGTTCCGCCCGTACCAGGGGAAAGTCTGTTTTTGTGATTGAGGGTATCCGTTACACTCCGCAGATGTCTGCCCTCTGGAAACGTATGAAGCAGGACGGGCGGGCGGGTATTACGTTCGACCTTTATGACCTTGGTATCCTATTCTTCGATAAAACAAAGATAAAACAAGACTATATTGTCAACTTTTGATTATCTTTAGGCGTTTCAATAGTGATTAGCGGTTAGTAATTAGTGCTTAGCTCCACTTACTGGCTGCTAAACATTAATCCCTAACCCCTAAACATTAATTCCTTATGAAGATATACACTAAAACCGGAGATAAAGGAACCACCTCTCTTGTAGGTGGAACCCGTGTACCCAAAACCCATATCCGCCTTGAGGCGTATGGTACGGTGGATGAACTGAATTCCAATCTGGGTCTTCTCATCACGTACCTGCCTGACGGGAAGGATAAGGATTTTCTGCAGCAAGTACAAGACAGACTTTTTGCCGTAGGCTCTCATCTGGCCACAGACCGGGAGAAAATGGAGCTGAAAGAAGCCAGTATCATCGGCCCGGAGCAAGTGGAAATGGTGGAGCGGGAGATAGACCGTTTGGATACTCTTTTGCCCCCTCTTTCGGCTTTTATTCTTCCCGGTGGAAGTCGCGGTGCGGCAGTTTGTCACGTTTGTCGTACGGTTTGCCGCCGTGCAGAGCGTCGGATTCTTGCTTTGGCCGAGCAGGTGGAAATCGCTTCGGAATTACTGGCTTACGTGAACCGCTTGTCTGATTATTTGTTCGTCCTTTCCCGTAAAATGAATCAAGACGACAAAAAAGGTGAAATATTTTGGAATAATAGTTGCAAGTGAAATAAATTGTTATACTTTTGCCGAAAAATAGAAATAGGACTTAATATTCACAATTTTAATACTAGAGACTATGTATTGGACATTGGAATTAGCATCTAAACTGGAAGATGCTCCTTGGCCGGCAACTAAGGATGAATTGATAGATTATGCCATGCGTTCGGGTGCTCCGCTTGAAGTGATTGAGAATCTGCAGGAAATGGAAGATGAAGGCGAGATTTATGAAAGCATAGAAGATATTTGGCCCGATTATCCCAGCAAAGAGGACTTTTTCTTCAACGAGGAGGAATATTGATACGCTTTAAAAGAAAAAACTTACCGGTATGTCTGGTAATATTTTGAAACATAGGGAGAAGTAATTCCAAGACCGATAACTATGGTTGAAGAATTACTTCTTTTCTTTTAATCCCCCCTACAATAATAATGGATGTACAAGAAGCAACAACATGTCGGTTGCCGGATTTGAAGGAAAGGCATCTGCCTGAAAACTGCCGCGAAGCCGTGAACACGATTTTAAAGGAGACTTACGGCTACGAACAGTTTCGTAATCTTGAGATTTACGATGATTTGTTCAAGGGAAAGGAAAAGCTTTGCATTTCGCAGGGACAGCTGATAGAGAACGTTATACTGGAGGCTGAAGAGGCTTGGAAAGGTGAAACGAAGATAGACAATATATTGTTGACTGCCCCTACCGGTTCCGGAAAATCCATGTTGTTCCAGCTTCCTGCTATCTATCTGGGGAAAGAATATAATCTGCTTACCATCGTGGTCTCCCCTTTGAAGGCGTTGATTGTAGACCAGGTGGAAAGTCTGCAAGAACTGGGGTATATGCGTGTGGCATATGCCTCGTCCGATTTATCGCCGGAACAGAAGATGGAGGTTTATCGGCAGGTGCGTGAGGGGGAGATTGATTTGTTCTATCTCTCGCCGGAATTGCTTCTCTCTTACGACATCAAGCATTTTGTAGGCGAACGCCGCATCGGTCTGGTAGTGGTCGATGAGGCACATACGGTAACGACATGGGGCAAGGAGTTCCGTGTGGACTATTGGTTCTTGGGACGTTACTTGAATACTCTGAAACAGACTCTCGGTTATAGTTTCCCGCTGTTTGCATTGACTGCTACGGCTGTCTGGAACCCGAAAGGGGGTAATGACATGATATTCGAGACTATCCGTTCTTTGCAGATGGAGCCTTGTGTGCTTTATGTAGGTACGGTGAAGCGCCGGAATATTGGTTTTGACATCCGTCAGATGGAGATGGAGGACGGGGAGACATACGACAAGGCAAAGCAGCGCGTAGTTGCTGCGCGGGTCGAAAACTTCCTGGACGGTCACAAGATACTGCTCTATTATCCTTTTGCGGGTGGCATCGACATGCGCTTGAAGACGTGGGTGAAGCCGGCAGACTGGCGTCTGGTCGCCTCCTATTATGGCAAGAAGGACAAGGAACAGAAAGCTGCCATTGTGCAGGAGTTCAAGGAAGGAACCAAGAAACTGATTGTGGCTACGAAAGCCTTTGGTATGGGAGTAGATATCAGTGATATAGACCGTGTATATCATGTGGCGCCATCCAGTACGTTTGTCGACTATATTCAGGAGATAGGGCGTGCCGCGCGTGATACGGAGATACAGGGTATTGCCGCTACCGACTACCATGAGCGTGACTTCTATTATATGAAGCGTCTGCATCAGACGGGGAACATTGCCCAGGAACAGCTGGTGCTTATTCTGAGAAAGCTCATGGAAGTGTACCGCATGAAAGGGGAAAAAACGGAAATCATGGTGTCTTTGTCTGATTTCGAGTTTGTGGTGAAACTGCCGCGTACAAAGAACAAGTTGGAGTATGAAGCAGAGTTGGGACAGCTCATCAAGACCGCCTTGCTTTGGCTGGAAGACGATTTGATGCAGCGTTATGGAAGGCATCTGCTTGAAATCAGCCCCAAGAATCTGTTGACTGAAGGATATGTCCAGGACAAGACGGGTGATGTCTTTGCCCGTGAATTCCAGAGCTATCTGACAAAGGTAGAAGGGGAGGACGGGGTTTACGTCGCACGTCTGGAAGCGCTTTGGGAAGAGCGTTTCCCGGAGCTTGGCTACAAGGAGTTCAAACAGAAACTGAATAATGGAACGTTGTGGGAGGGAGCCCGTGCCGTGTCTGTAGGCAAGCATGAGGTGCTGTTGAAGGAAGATGCCTCCGTCATCCGTGAACGGATGGATGCCTTGTTCAAGAGCTTGACAACGATGCTGAAAACGGCATTGATAAAGTCGAAAGGACGTTTTGATGAAGAAGAACTGCGGGCTGTCTTTGCCGAGCATGGCATGGACGTGCGCTCTGCCAAACGCTTTATCGGTTCCCTGCTGGAGAGTCGCACGGAGGAAGGCCGCAGTGTAAGCTATATCAGCAGCGTGAAAAAGAAGGATTCCAATGAACTCTCTTTTACGGTGACCAAAGGTTTTGATTTGCTTTTGTCGCGCTATCAAAAACTGTTTAGCCAACGTATAGTGGGCAGTAAGGGAGACCGCCTGCTGTTTTATTGCACTCCTTTCTCGGACTTGAATATGCTGCTTAATCTGCTTTCTATGCTCGACTGCCTTTCGTTCAGTGTGGAGGGTGGCGGTACGCCTTGCGTATTTGTCCGTTTCAATGACCCCGAAACTCTGCAGGAACTTGCGCTTGGCGATGATTACCGCAATCTGATTCTGGACACCAACGAGCAGGTATTCCAGGAACAGATAGATTTATTCTCCTTCTTCTTTGGAACGGATAAACTGACGGATGAACAGCGTTGGGACTTTATCGAGGATTATTTTACGGGAATGGGAGTGGACGACTTGAAGGTGAAGTTTGCGTAAGCTATCGTTCTGTTTTCTGGAATGCCAGCCGTTCGTCCCCATTGGCTAGAAAAATGATGCCGCAATACTGGAAACCATGTTTCTTCAGTATGTATTGCAGGATGCGGTTGTCCCGGTGGGTATCTGCACGTAGGTTGGGGATTTGTTCGTAGCACCATTGCAGGCAGGCATTGGCCACTCCTTTGCTGTGCTCTGTGCTTGCCAGCCGGTGGATGACTCCGTAAGGCTGTGTGTTTTCCAGCCATTCTCCTTCGTGGATATGTGCATATGTAGGGTCGTTTCCACGGATAAAGGCGAAAGTCCCGATGATTTCTCCGGTATCGTCGGTGCATACGTAACTGTTGCCTTGTTCGATGTCTGCCATGACGAGTTCGCGGGAGGGATAGTTACCCGTCCATTGGTGCATGTTGCCATCTTTCCGCATGATGCGCTTGGCCTGCTCAAAGATGTCCATAAGGACTTCCAGTTCTGTGGGTAGTGTCTTTCTGATTTCTATCATAGTTTTTATTTTGTCAGCGTGACATTTTCCTTGATTTATGTTGCAAAGGTAATGTGTTTTGTGATTCATTGTTCTCGTAAATGAACAAATACTGACATATGTTGTTTCTTTAGGAAGAATTTGCATATATTTGTCCCGTAATATTAAACACAATTGATTATGAAAAAGATTTCTAGTGCTTTCATGATAGCTGTATGCTGTATGCTTATGGCTATGCCTGTCCAGGCCCAACTATTGAAGTGGGGTGTTAAGGGTGGTGTGAATATGACGAAAATAGATTGGGATGGCGGATATAAGGGAAACAAGGATAATTCTACCGGTTTCTTTATTGGTCCGATGGCTGAGTTTACCATTCCCATTGTAGGTTTGGGTATCGACGGGGCTTTGCTGTTCTCTCAGCGCGGCAAGGACGAGGTGAAGCAGACAGGACTGGAAGTACCCGTAAATCTGAAATATACCATTGGCTTGGGTAGTTTGTTGGGTATTTATGTAGCAGCCGGTCCCGATTTCTTTTTCGATTTTAAGAAGAAAGACTACGTAGACCGTAAGAAGGCTCAAGTGGCACTTAATTTGGGTGCCGGTGTGAAGCTGCTGAAGCATCTCCAGGTTGGAGTGACCTATCAGCTCCCGATGGGCGACTCATTTACGTGGAAGAATGCGGGTGATGCCATCGGTGCCAAGAATAAGACTTGGCAGGTGTCTGCGGCGTATCTTTTCTAAATGTAGTAAAACGATTTGTGGAATATAATATAAGAAAGGCTCTCCTACAAAAGGAGGGCCTTTCTTGCGTTTTTGATTACTTTTCTATAATTACATCTACTGGGGCAGGTGCATCATCGTGGAGTGGGGTAGCGGCTTCGCGACTAGGCTGTCTGCCGTCTTTGATGGGAATTGAAAAGTTTATCAGATGGCTTTATCACCCATTCCTGAATCTTTCATGCATAATTTCCAATTCCCTAGATAGCGTACTGGTTTAAAGTACCAATTGGTCTTTCTAGTTTCGGTAAAGTAAACGGTGCATCTTACTTCATTATCTTCAGCTTCTTTAAATTGTATATTATCAATTTTATATCTATAGATAGGAAAGAGTTCAAATAATGTTTTAATATGTTGCATGTCTTCATTATCTAAAGGTTCTGGTGCTTGATTAGGAATTTTAGCATCCATTTTGTATAGCATGGCTACAGCTTCGGCATACTCTTTATTTTGGGCTAAAGTCATGAATCGGTTTACAAGCTCAGTCACAGTTGTTGTATCTCGCTGTGAGAGTACCATGATAGAGGATGTTTTGGGGGCAATACTTCCTACTCTTTTCTTTTCTTGTTTACAAGCTGTCATCAAAACAAGTACATACAACAGTATACTTAAAGACTTTATCGTTTTCATTCTTTTATCTACTTTTGTTAGGTGATTTTGGAGGCATATTATTATGATTGGTATCAATAGGCTGGAGCTATATTAAAATATATAGCGAAAAAATGAAAGAGAAATAGCTTCTTCACTTCACTCCAAGTGAACTGACCACATAATTTCAATATGTAGACGTCTTTATAGATTAAAAAGAGTGCCCTCTTTTGAAGGCACTCTTTCTATTGGAGATTTCTATTTAATCTAATGATTAGACAGTTCCGTGAACATCAATAACAATATTAACTTCAATAACACCCCATTTATAAGTTACTTTTACAGGAACTTGAATTTGGTAGCTACCAACTTCATTACCATTGTTCTTATAGTTCAGGATACCCATATGTGTACCATCAATAGGCTCTGTAGACGGAGTATATGTTATTTTAATCTTATTACTCTTAGAGCTCAATAACGTTTCACCCAATGTTCCACCATTCAAATTAGTTGTGATATTAGCTTCATCTACTTCAATCTTCTCAACTCCATAGTAAATATAGTAGTTATATCCTTCCGGACTGAACTCATTTTGTTCCTTGTTATTACGCCAGTCCGTAAATGCTAATACCTTGCTGAAGTCAAGCTTGTCACCGTCATTAATAGCATCTTTCAAGCCTTCATTATCCTTAGAAGTTACATTAATAGGGCGTATAAATTTCACATCAAATTCATAATTGCTCAATTTCAAGTCCTTTTTGCATTCGTTTGTTGCAACAACTTTAACACGACCGCAAAGAGTTTCACCATCTTTCATTTCAGTGCGACCAGCATAGTTCAAGATATCTTTTGCGTAATCAGTTTCTTGATATGTCACAGCAGTATTGCTAATTACTGCTATCTTTTGAGAAGCTCCGGTTGGTTGATTGTTCTCCAACTTAGTTGCAGATAAAGTTAATCCATCCGTAGAAACAGATAATCTGTACTTGTTATGTTTAGAAACGCCATAAACATCCTTTATGCGCGGAGTAACGAACTGGAATGTTTTAGTTAATTTATTATCTTGGAAATCTGCATAAACTGCATCTACTCCACTGATAGTAACCTTATTGCCTTCAAATACATTCAAAAGGTCATTTACATAAGTACACTTATCTGCGCCTTCACCCTTATTGGGTACTTTTACGTTCTGATGGATTTCATCATAACCGCTCTTAGCTTCTGTACTACCACTTGCAAACCAAGCATAGTCAAGTTTTGTAGTATTGGCAATAGTACCAGCTGGAGTAACATTGCGTGGACTCGGTGTCCAGTTGAATGTTACATACACATAGTGTGCAGTTTTATTGCTATTCTCCTTAACAAAACGAACGACAGCATTTATACTTGCTTTTTCTGTGAAAAGTTCATAAGCGTCATTAGCTCCTATTGTCCACTGCAATACTTCTGTCATATGGCCTTCCGTATCAGCAGTTGTTTTAGAAACTACCCCAATCTTCTTCGCAACTTCTACTGCATCTGCACTTGCCCCAGTGAATTGCTTTGCATCGCTATCCGTAGCGTCAAGTTTGTAAGTATTTTCAAACTCTTCCTTAGAAATATCAAGTTTAGCTAAAATTTGTTCTTCCACTTGATCCCAAGTTAATTTCTTAATCAAATTATCTTCAGAGCAATTAACGGTATATCCTTCAGTAAAGTTGAACGGATCAATAACAGTAATTTCATTCTCTTCCGGAGTTGTTGTAATTTCAGCTTTAATATAACCAACGGCTACATTTTGGTTCTGTACAGTATCTTTCAAGATGACACGAATCAACGGCATACGACCTATGGTTGCTTTGCTTTGTTCAGCACCAAATGCCTGTTGCTTACCACCTTTGGTTATTTGAGGTCTCAATATAGCACCCTTCCAATTTGCATGGGCACTTTCTGAAGTCTCATTTTGTCCGGCAAAATAACCTACCAATTCATAAATATACTTGAAACCATCTTTCTCAACAAGACCTTCATTTGCATTTTTATCCCAAGCGATATCTTTATTGGTAGTTGTTGTATAGTGTGTTTGAATATATTCAGCAACATCTACACCTTCGCTGTTCCATGCAACTTGAATTTGAGGTTCATTCTGAATAGCTTCAGCAGCAGTCGTATACAAGTGACCTTCTCCGTCAGCATGATTAGGTTGTACTTTTGCGTTTGCCAATACTAAATCTTTGATTTCTTGCGCTTTTACAGCAGCGTAATCAGAAGTAATTATAGTATCTACTTTGGCATCTTTATAATGAGCTTGCAAAGCCAATACTGTTACGAGTCCATCTTTGTCAATGTCTTTAATGCTACCGTCAGTCAATTTTGCTTTTACTCTCAAAACACCTGGTTGGTTTGGAGCTAAGCTTTTACCAATAACTTCAGCTTTCACTACTGCACCTGCAGCTTTAGTGTATTTCTTATCATCGGAGATAAATGTCAGTTCTGCGATATTATTTATATCTACAGTAGACGGATTCATGTGATAATCTGCAGTCAATCCTGGAGTCAAATAAGACAGCGTAGCTGCAATTGTTGCCGCATCTTTAGAAAAATCCGCATCAGCATTAACAACTTTCAATGTCAAAGCATTATATGCAAATGTAGACGCAGAGATAGCTTCAATACCTTGATAGTAGAAATCAGGCTTAAACACTAAACTAGTCAATTGACGGCCGATCAGATTTAATGCCTCATTTTGTAATTTAGCCACCTTTTCTGCAAGAGCCTTCAATTCTTCTTGACTTGCTTTACCTGCAATAGCATTGGTCAGTTCAGATTTAAGGTTGGCAATTTGTTCCTCAACATCTTTTAAAGCTGCTAACTTAGCTATTTTAGCTTCTAAATCAGTTTTTAGAGCTTCCAAGTCAGCATCTGTAACAGTACCAGCTCCTGTAGCTTTATCTAAAGCTTCTTGAGCTTTTTTCGCTGCATCTTCTGCACTTGACTTAGCAGCAGCAATTTCACTTTCCAATGCGCTTACTTTGCTATTCAAGTCTTCAGCTGTAGCTTTTTTGTCCAATTGCTCCTGCAAATTATCGATGTCATCATCATAGTCCTTGCAAGACGTGAACGTACTTGTAGTAGCCGTCATCAAGGCCCCAAACAAGATTACACTTAAAAACTTTTTGTTCATAATGAAAACTTTAAATTTATAAATTTAAAAAATGAAAAATAATAAAATCTACGATTACAGTATTTTTCCTCACATTTTTATATATGATTTTTTCCGTTACTTCGCAGGTAATGAAATCTTGTTAATTTCATTAATAATCAGGGAATAAGGAGAAAATAGACCGGTTTTGTTTGGAATAGTAAAAATCTGTTCGTTGGGATATTGGAAAGAGGATTGGAAGTCCAGAAAAGTGACAATGGGAAAGTAATGAAATGAGGCCTTCAAAAAATGGAAGTGTGTATTTTTAGCTCAAAAGATTGAATAACAGCATATTGATAGAACCGATGTGAGCTCCGTAAAGACAACACCATTCCGTTCCTCAAAACTCTGTTTGAAGATTCCGGAAAATGTGCGACAAATCTATTCTATCCTATCAAAAGAAGTAACGTCTTTTACACCGTACACACTCCACTTCTTACAAAAGAAATTACCCTTTGATTGGCCTCGTCAATTTTTCTGTTGCTGAAAGGCTTCAGATAGGTTTCCGTCACCGTGATGGAGGAGTGCCCCATGGCTTCCGATATGATTCCGG
>NZ_QTMC01000012.1:0-118987 GCF_003602965.1 Bacteroides sp. AF25-5LB | reverse complement strand
AGCATATTGATAGAACCGATGTGAGCTCCGTAAAGACAACACCATTCCGTTCCTCAAAACTCTGTTTGAAGATTCCGGAAAATGTGCGACAAATCTATTCTATCCTATCAAAAGAAGTAACGTCTTTTACACCGTACACACTCCACTTCTTACAAAAGAAATTACCCTTTGATTGGCCTCGTCAATTTTTCTGTTGCTGAAAGGCTTCAGATAGGTTTCCGTCACCGTGATGGAGGAGTGCCCCATGGCTTCCGATATGATTCCGGGGTGTATCTCGCAATGGTAAGCCATTGTGGCCCAGGTATGTCTCGCCGCATAGGTGCTGAGTGCCGACTGCATTCCCAGACACTGCCTGAGTACTGCCAAACGCTGGTTGAATGCCCTGAGTGCCGACTGGTATTCCCGGTATGCCGCTTCTGTGCCTTCCTCACTTTGTAATATGGGGAATAAATAAGGAGAGTCCTTGTCCTTGTTTGCTATTATTCTCACCATCTGCATGGCTTCGGGTGTGAGTGACACGGTTAGTGCCCGTCCCGTCTTCCTGCGCCTATAAGACAAGGTGTTTCCTTGTAAATCCCTCTTATGCAAATAGGCGAGGTCCACAAAAGGAATCCCTCTTAGCATAAACATCAGTACAAAGAAAATTTTTGTTTTCTGTCGGGTGTTGGGAGAATTATCGGTCTGCAGGCTCATCTCCGTCTCCCGCACCAAAGAGCCTATGTCAAAAGCTTCGAGCGCCTTTTTCCTATCTGCCCGTGTGCCGGTATACACATGCTCAAACAGCCTGGGTACATATCGCACCAGCTTTCTGTCCACCGCCTGGTTGTAAACCGAACGTATTGCTTTAATATAGGTGGATACCGTATTCCAACTACAATTCCTCTGCCTGAGGTAGTTTTCGAATCTCTTCAGTACGGTCGGGCTCAGTTTGCACATGGACATCGGTTGCCATTTGGTGAATGCCGAGAATGCATTCACCGTTGACTGGTAGATGTGTGCCGTCCCCCACCTGCCGCTTTCCCGGAGTTCCCCGATGACTGAGGAGAACATCTCTTGTAAGGTAATTTCATTTCTGCTCATTTCTAAATTATTTATAAATGGTTTGCCCTGCAATTACAAATAAATTGAATGAATATAAGATTCAAGAAAGAAACCATTAAAGCTTGTTCCTTTGCAACCAAAGTTGGAAGAACTGATCATATACCTGGTAAATACCTTTATCATACGTAATAAAGTCTTTTTCTAGCAGTCCTTTTACAGCTGAAGAGACAGAACTTGCAGATTGCAACTTGTATTTACGTACAAAGCCACCACTTGAGATAGCCTTAGCTTTTCCCTCTGCTGCTATTGCCATAAATACAATACGCTGCTTTTCGGGCATCTGATATAATAAGGCATCATAGGTGTCGGCAGAAAAGTCTAGAAGGTCGTTAATGGCAGTATCTATCATTGAGGGAATACATATTTCTCCAGTTCCGGTCATGGAAAATAAAATGTTCATAACCTTCTGCATATACGAAGTTATACCATTGAAGCGTTCATATAACTCTGTTACTACCAATGTATCTAAGAGTTTGCTTGCCCGCTCAAAGTGCTTAAGGCAGAACTCCGCGTATTTATCAACAGAAATGGGAGGCAGGTTTATCAATGTAACTGATTGATAGAATGGACGTGTCGGAGAAGTAAACATTGCCCCCATCAGATGCCTATGGGACCCGGAGAAGACAAAGTGGGCATTGGAACAGCGTTGTATATGTGTCCGTAATGCCGCTTCTATGTTGGGATCGTCTGCATATTTGGTTATTTGCTGGAATTCATCGATGGCGATTAGGCATGGTTTTCCGGCATTGTTCAGATAGGAGAATATCTCATCCAATGTTGCAGAGGGATTGGTTATAGCTCCCAGACCGATTCCCCACGTAGGCTGCCCATTCATGTCGAATGTTATTTCGGAGCGAAGAGAGGCCAGGACATTCAGGAAGGTACTCCATACGGATTTACCTTTTGGACGTAATTCATCCAGTACAGCCTTGCCGAAAACATTCACAAAATCGCGTACAGAGCTTGTGGCATAGATGTCGATGATAAAAGTGTGATAATGCTCCTTGATTTCCGGCTGTCCAAAACAATGCCGCAACAAGTCTGTTTTGCCTAATCTGCGTGGGGAAATCAAGGCTATGTTATTCTCATTCGTCAAAAGTGAGACGATTTTAGCCGTTTCTTTCTCTCTGTCACAGAAATATTCTGGTGACACATAGCCGTTCGTAACAAATGGATTTTTCATATGATTATTGAGTTTACACGCAAATATATAGAAAATATCACAATAATCATTAGATGATAATCATAAAATGATTATTAATAGAAGTGTGTGGTTAACTATCATATGAAATGGCTATTCTTTTCCTCATCCAAAGAATAGAGGAATAGCAATAGCCATTTTCTGTTTTAATCTTGATATTCAATTTCTTCACCAAGAACTTGACGTATCATATTATGTTCATTGCGATAGAGTTTACCATTACGCAGATAATAATAGTTAAAGTAACCGGCAAACTCAATAGTGGCATACTTTAGTGTGTCTCCTTGATTATAGGCTCTCCATGTACCCTCGTAAGAGCTGGAATCATCATATTGAATCAAGGTGGTGGAGTCGGATCGAAGGTTGAATTGGATACCGGTTTCAGTGATGAATTTGCCTGGAAAAGGATGTGTAGCTGCTGACTTCTTACATGAAGAAAAGCAGATGAGTGAAACTGACACGGTCAAAATGAATAGTATTTTCTTCATATCTGATATTTATAAATGAAAGATTGAAAAAAGGACGTCCTGCAAGAGGACGTCCCTTTTATTAAATTATATCAAGAATCTCTTCTTAATTATTTGGCACTCGGTGTACCGGCAGCCTTCTTAACGATGACTTTCAGGTTATCCTTGCTCAATACACCCCACTTGTAGTTGACATTTACAGTCAGGAACATGTTGTAGTCAACGTTAACCGGAGTACCATGGTTGTTGAAGTATGCCAAGTGAGTCGGGTCAGCTTTAGCTTCTGTAGCAGTAGACTTAGCTTTTGTCTCATCCCAGTTCATCATCTTCAATGAAGCATTGGTCGGCAACTTACCGTCAGTAGTACCCTCCTTATGCTCATAAGTGCTGGTTGCAGCATTCCAAGCCAAGCTGGTAGTGGTCTTATCAGTCAAGAACTTAACTTCACGCACAGCATAGTAGTCATACAAAGCATGTGCATAAACTTCATCACCAGTGGCCTTGTCAGCTACAGCAGCTACCGGCTTATTATTCCAGTCAGTGAATGTGAAGTTCTTGGCAACGCTCAAGAAGCTACCGTCAATTTCAGCATCAACGAAGTTGTCGCTGATAGAACCGTCAATAGTCAACGGGTTGATGAAGTGTACCTCAAATTCTTGAACTGGAATAACATTGAAGTCATTGTATGCAACAACTAGCTGTACAGGAACTTCCTTGCCAATCAACTTGAGGGCGGCATCAGTACCGTTCAAGTCATCTTTTTCGTGGAGACGGATGATACTGGAGCATTCATTTACGCTATTACCTAATTTTTCATCATAATTCCAAGGCAAGTTCTTTTTGTTTTCTGTAGCATCAGCACCCATCAGGTTATTGATAGTGGCAGCCAAATCGTTAGATTGTATATAATCATTAATTCCTGCATCCGTTCTACCGATGTTGCTGTTGTCACCTACAACTTCGTCTTTTGCTGTACCTTTAGTCTTATACCACAATTGAGTTTGGTCATCGCTTGTGACAAAGTCTTTCAAATGCGGATAAGTAGTCAGGTCTTTCATACGTGTTTCGTCAAAGATAAACTTAACCTCTGCACACTCACGAATATACTGGATGAATTGGGCCAAGTTGGCTGGTTTTTCTTTGGTCGGTTTATATACAAAGCCATTAACCAAGTGAGCTTCGATGTGGCTATAGTCTTTAAGCTCACAACCGTCTGGAGTACCCGGATATACATGCGGGTCTTTCTGTGTTCCACCGTCATTTGCAGTAGTGTAAACAATCGGATTCACATTGAAGACACCTTCGCCCTTACCATTCTTCCAGAAAGTACCTTGGTATGCAAACTTCTGTGCAGGAACAACAATTGTCTGCTTGATGTCATCATTCAAACCAGTTCCGTCAACGTACTTAACATCAATTTCAAATGTAGAAGCATAAGTCTTGTTTGCAGCATTGTAAGCCAATGTACCAACAGTCTTCGGATTCATAGCCCAAACCAAGTTGAAAGAAGTATTGTCCTCAGCATCCTGCAAGAAACCGAATACAAGTTCTTTGTTGTTATTGATGAGTTCACCGCCGTCTTTACCAACTTTATTTGCTCCTTCTTCCCAGTCATTCAAAGCATCTGTAGACTCTGCCAATGTGCTGAGGTCAATCTTCTTACCATCTTTTCTAAGTTCAAGGATTTCGATGTCCTTGTAGATGCTATGGAACTGAGTTTTACTCATACTCTGTCCACCATCGAACTTAACCATATGATAGATCTTCTCGTTCATTTCCTTAGAGAACAGCTGCTGGAACATGTCATGACAAGTTACAGTGTCGTTCGGGAATGTGATAGCAGCAATAGTCTGATCCTTTTCACCAGTCCAACAGATCTTAATGTAGCGAACTGCAATCATGTTACCGTTATTCTTATCCCACAACTCTGCGCGAATGATAGGCTCACGACCGATAGAAGTTTTGGAATATTCGTTGTCTCCCAACTCTACGTCATAAACTTCAGACTTCAGAGTATAACCATCAGACAAGATACGGCCGAATTCCTGCTCGTCTGTCTTGCGGTCACCCTGTAGATATTTGGCTTTTGCCAAAGCAAAACGGAACTCCAGACCATAGTCGGAGTAGTTGCTCAATTCCTTGTGGCTACCATGTTCGTTTTCTGCATAAGTATAGCATACTGTTACCAGTGTTCTCAAATCAAGCGGTTCGTCATATGCTTGTTTAACATCAACCAATACATCATTACCTGATTTGTACAAGCAGATAGAGTCATGATAGTGTACATACTTACCATCTTGTGTTTCATCAGCAAAGTTACCAATGATAGCTTTGTTAAAGTCAATCTTCTTGTTAGCCAGATAAGGGAATACTGTAGATTCTTCGATACGGCTGTATTCAGAACTTACATATACTTCTTCACCAGCCTTCTTTTCGTCATCAGTCAGGTTCTTGTCAGCAATAGGAGCTTTCAAGGAAGCCATCCAGAATGTCTCAAGCTTATCTGCTCCATGTGCTTCACCTGATGTACCGATATTTTCGTTCAGATATTCTTTATTCTTCTTATATTGTACAGTCAAAACACCGCCATCAACAGTATAATCAACAACTTCGAGAGGGGCATTCTCCAGAATTTCCGGAGTAGACTTAGTTACATTTTGAGATTTGATACCTTCGAACAACGGAAGTTTAATATCATCTTTCAACACACCGATGCTTGGACTCATCTTATAGCTTACCTCATTCTTTTCTGTAGAAATATTAAGAGTTTTGGCATTAGCTACAGCTTTATGGTCTACCATAGGCGTACGGGGATGATTTCCCGGTACCACATCATTCTGATGATCTGTTACAGCGGCATAAACCTGCGGAGTATACTGCAATGACAGTAATTCAATAGAAGGGATACCATTGATGTGTGTAGTCGGAATCAGTGTGAGGCTTGTCAAACGATGACCAATCAAGGTCATCACTTCTACGCTCAATTTTTCAACCTTAGTTGCGAGTTCCTTCAAATCTGCATCGGAGATGAAATCTTTCTGTAATTCTGCCTTCAGATCTGCAATCTTTTTGTCTACAGCATCCAGAGAAGCCAACTTGTCGATTTGCTTCTGTAGAGCTGCATCAGCATCCTCCAAAGCTTTCTTCAAGGCTGCAATGTCTTCAGAAGAAGCCCCACCTTGTCCTGCTTTGTCCAGTGCTTCTTGTGCTGCTGTTTTAGCATTAGAAGCTTCAGTTTTGGCTTCAGCGATAGAAGTCTCCAAAGTACTTACTTTAGAGTTCAATTCATCAAGTGAAGCTTTCTTGTCCAATTGTCCCTGCAAGTCCTTGATGTCGTCATCATAGTCCTTACAAGACGTGAAAGTTCCTGCAGTACCAGCCATTAAGACACTGAACAAGAATATACTTATGTTTATAATTGAAAACTTTAAATTTATAAATTTTAAAAAATAAAGAGTGAATAATCTCGCATATTTGGTATTACTTTCTCTTATTTTTTTTGTTAAAATTTTCCGTTACTTCGCAGGTAACGGGAATCTATATTTAATCAATTATATAAAAAGATGTTTAATACAGTTTCGATACATCTATAATTGTTTATAATATTTTAAATGAATAAAGATAAGGAGGGGCTTATAGGTGGAATTCTTATAATAGGACTAAGAAATAAGATTGAGGTGAAAGAGACTCAAAAGGTTTGCAAGGCAGGGGAAAATATAAAGTCTTATTTTGTAGTACTTTGACATAAGAAAAGGTGGCTGAGAAACAAACAAGGCGATCCTTCCCTTCAAGAGAAGTCTCTTGCGGGAGGAATAAATAAGTACATATTTAGACTATTCTATCAATAAAAAGCAAAAAAACTATGCCGACATTCCATTGCTTTTCACAAAAGAAATTACCTTCTCATTTGCCTCATCAATCTTCTTGTCGTTGAAGGGTTTGAGATAGGTTTCAGTAACATTTATCGATGAGTGTCCCATCGCTTCGGAAATAATTCCAGGGTGAATCTCGCAATAATATGCCATTGTAGCCCATGTGTGTCTTGCCGAATACGAGCTAAGATGTGAACTCATGTTTAAATGTGTTTTTAAAGTTGATAACTGATAGTTAAAACGTCTCAGAGCTGATTGATACTCTTTATAAGCCGCTTCGGTACCCTCCTTGCTATGTAATATTGGAAATAAATAAGGTGAGTTTTCGTCCTTATTGGACACCATGCGTACCAACTGCAAGGCTTCAGGGGACAGAAGTACCCGCAAGGTGTGACCAGTTTTTCTTCTACGATAGGATAATACGTTACCTTGCAAGTCTTTCTTACGCAAAAAAGCCAAATCGACAAACGGAAGACCACGCATCATAAACATAAACACGAATAGCATTTTTGCTTTTTGAAGTCTCGAGGAGGGAATCCTTTTGGACAAATCCATCTCTGTCTCGCAAACTAAAGCTCCTATATCCGAAGCTTCCAATGCTCTTTTCTTGTCCGCTTTAGTTCCCGTATACACATGTTCAAACAACCTGGGAATATAACGGACATATCGTAAATCTACAGCTCGGTTATAAGCCGAACGGATGACTTTCATATAGGTGGAAACGGTATTCCAACTACAATCCCGTTGGCGCAGGTACATTTCAAAACGTTTTAAAACCACTGAATTCAGTTTGCGCAGATGCAAATTCTGATAGTTGTTGAATACGGAAAACACATTCAATGTGGATTGGTAAATATGGGCTGTTCCCCATCTTCCATTTTTCCGAAGCTCTCCAATAATAGTTGACAGCATTTCTTGTAAGGTAATCTCTTTCATCTTCAATTTTAATTATACAATTCTTATTTATAATATGTATAAGGGTAACTCCTCTGTAATACAGAACACACGTACAAATACGCTAATAGCTGGGGCAACAACAATTCCATTAACAAAAAAGTGCGCTTAAATGCAGATTTTTCGATTAATTATAAAAAAACAGCATTATTATTTGCTCATTTATAGAAAAACGATTATGTTTGCACGGAAAATTCCTCCGTTACCTGCGAAGTAACGGAAAATTTTAACAAAAAAAATAAGAGAAAGTAATACCAAATATGCGAGATTATTCACTTTTTATTTTTTTAAATTTATAAATTTAAAGTTTTCAATTATGAACAAAAAGTTTCTAAGTGTGATCCTGTTCAGTGCCTTAATGGCTGGTACTGCAGGAACGTTCACGTCTTGTAAGGACTATGATGATGACATCAAGGACTTGCAGGGACAACTGGACAAGAAAGCTTCACTTGATGAATTGAACTCTAAAGTAAGTGCTTTGGAGACTTCTATCGCTGAAGCCAAAACTGAAGCTTCTAATGCTAAAACAGCAGCACAAGAAGCACTGGACAAAGCTAAAGAAGCATTGGACAAAGCAGGACAAGGTGGATCTTCTTCTGAAGAAATTGCAGCCTTAAAAGCCGCTCTGGAGAAAGCGCAGGCAGACTTGCAGAAGCAAATTGACAAAATGGCCTCATTGGAGACTGTGGACAAGAAAATTGCAGATTTAAAGAAAGAGCTTGAAGGAGGCTTCGTTACAGACGAAAAATTACAAGCTTTGGCTGCAAAGGTTGATGCCCTGACCGCTGAGGTGGTTAAATTGATTGGACACCGTCTGACTAGTCTAGCTCTGATCCCGACTCAGCATATCAACGGTATTGCTGCTATGACTTTTACCACTTTGCAGTATACTCCTCAGAAGTATGAGGCAATGCCTACACATACGTCTGATCCTTCGGGCCACACTAACCGTCCTGTGTTAGACCACAAAGATGCCGGTACAGCCCGTTACATCGCTACTGAGAAGAATAAGGCTTATTTCCATGTAAGCCCGAGTGTAGGTGTTCGTACTCAAGATATCCTGACTCCGTCATTTGACTGCATCAAGTCTGAAAATATAATGACAAAGAATGCTGACGGTACAACAATTACAAACAATAGCCCGATCGAAGTTACAGGTCACAATATTGACAAGGAAGGTGTACTGGAAGTTACATTCAAAAAACATTCTGATTTCTTAGGTCAACAGCTCTCTACCACTAAGGAAGGCAATAAGGAGAAATTCTATATGGCTTCTTTGAAAGCTCCTATTTCTGCAGAAAACTATACAGAAGACGAAGCTAAGGATGTTGAAGCTGGTACTATTGATGGCGTTTATGTAAACTCTGAATATGCTCGTATTGAAGAGCTTATCAAATTGCCGTATTTGGCTAACAGCAGAACTGATTTTGGAAAAACCATAACAGGTGAATTCGCAGACGAAATACAGAATGATGGAAACGGTGATTTCTATGTTCACTATCATGACTCAGTATGTCTGTATGAATCAAATGCAAATGCTTTAGTTGACTATTACCAAGCTTATGACCAACCTCTTGATTTAAAGAAATTGGTAAAAGTTTGTGTTAGTGACAAAGCCAATGATCATGCCGCACATGAGGATTTGGTAGACTACAAGGACTATGGTCTGACATTCCGTTTCCGTCTGGCAGAAGCCGCTTATATTCCTGAAAACGACAATGACAACAAGACTGACCAACAAAAATTTGCAGAAATCGATTCTCCGATGAATGGTAAAATGTCTGCTAAAGTATATGACATCTCTGGATCTGCAACAGCCGTAGGTCGTGAGCCTATTGTTTGCGTAGAATTGATCGACTCTGTAAATGGCAATGCATTGGTTGCTCAACGTTACTTGAAGGTTAAATGGACAATGGAAGGAAAAGAACTGGCAGTTCCGTTCAACCCGGTATTGTTCTCTTGTAAAGTTAAGAACCTTGTCGATACAGAAATGATGAATACCATGATTTACGACAAGGCTAAAGAAGGTGGTATGACAAAGAACGAATTCCATGCTATCTATACTGAATTCATTGTAGGTGAGGGAGCTGGTACAGCTAAAGATTTGAAAGATCCGGAAGAAGGCGTTGAGTCTCACAATATTTTGTGGACATTAAACGAAGAAGATCTTGGTGTGTTCTGGCCTGGTCAGCAAGAGAAGACGTTCACGAAGACTGTTATCTACAAAGATCCTAAGGGTATCAATGCTGATATTACCGTTGTGATGACAAGAACTGTCTATATGCCTGCTTTAAATGTATGGGGCCACATGGGTACATACTGGAAAGGTGAAAAGGAATATAAGATATTCAACATCAACCCGATCGTTTATGGAACCAAAGAATCTAATCCGGCATGGAATGTTGTTGACGGTACTAACCCGACATGTAACATCTATACTGACTTGTTGAACGGTTTCTTGGATGACAGAGGTGTGAAACCTACTGAAGGTGCTGCTGGCGCTATCTATTATACAGATAAGAATGTAGCTAATACGAAGTTCTATTATCCTGCTTTTGGTCCGATGCAACCTGACCACACTATGCTTGAAAATGCTAACGGCATTTACTATGCAGAAGAAGGCGTAAGATTCGTATTCGATAAGGCAAGAATCGCCAACTATACTTATATTTGGAACGATGGTACTGAAGTGAAGGCTGAGTTGAGAAACAATGATACAGAATTGTGGATTAAGGGAGAATTAGCAGCAACAATCGTAAATCACAAGGCTAACCTTTTGAACGCAGACGAGCTGACGTACAACATCAAGTTGCAAGAAGCTGTTCCTGATCATGCTGTTACAGATTTCACTAATCAACCGACAGAAGCTGCTAAGGCATTGGTTGGTAAGATGGTTCCCATCAACTTGGTTGCTGATCTCTGCAATAATGCAAAGAATGTAGGCATTGTTAAGCAATACGAAGCAAATATTATTGAGCCGTTGCAAGTTAAGAAGGGCGAAATCGACAACTTCGTTGACGCCAAGAACGAAGGTAGCTCAATTGATGTAACTGGTGCATTCACTTACTACTCTTGGAATGACAACAAGCAGATTGTGGAAAACACAACTGGTCTGCCAAAAGCATTGTATGACTTCTATCAAGTAAGAGAAGCTGTTTGGCCGTTGAAGGCTGGTTCTGACAATATTCTGGATGTTACTAAGATCAAGACTAACTTGAAACTGACTGACGGTAACTTGGAACCAGAAGAAGGTTATACAAATGGTAAGTTGCCTGCAAACATTGAAATCAGATATGAAGAAAAAGATATCGATGGTGACGGTGACAAAGAAAAAGTCTTGACTTATTACAACTATAGCGGTACTCCGGTTAACAAAGCTTATAAGCTGTTTATCCCGGTTGAATACGGTTATAAGTGGAAAACTCTCATCAATGTTTATGAGATTACTGTAGCTCCTAACTCTGGAACTCCTGGTACACGATAAGTAAAGATCGTTAGATACTGATATATTAAAGGGTATTCCTTAATGGGATACCCTTTATTGATTAAATAAAAACAGATGAAGATGAAAAGATTTATTTATTCTTCAATGCTCTTGATGGGTATCTGTGTGTTAGTAGCCTGTACCGGAAAAAGCAGTAGCCATCCCTTTGGCGGCACTTTTTTTACGGAAGAAGGAGTACGCTTTGAACTTAAAGCGGATTCAACCACACTTATCCAGTTTAACGACTCGCTGACTTATGAAGGTACTTGGCAAGTCTGTAAAAGTGCAGATAATTTGGAATATGCTACAATTGAGTTTGCCGGATATCCTGCTTACTATTTCCTGAAAGACGGGAAGCTCTATCGTAGTGAACGGGAAATGCGCAATGACGTATTGGGCAGAAGAATCAATTACCCAAAATGATATAAGCTAGATATTCCATACTAGAAACGGCTATTTCCATTTTCCTTCTTAGGAAAACGGAAATAGCCATCTTTGTATATATCGACAAGAAAGAAAGGAGCATCCAGTTCATACTCTTCGTTGCGTATCACATATCTTGTTGCCCAAGCAGCTTTAAACTGCCAAAGGCAGTACTTGGAGAATCAATGCCGACACCTTGTAGAAAAGGAAGACTGGAACCCTCATCTCTACAGCTAAGCCTATCAATACCTTCTTGTCTGTTTCATCCATTGACGGCTGAAATGAAACTTCTATGCCATCTGTCATGGATTGGTTGAAATGGTGGGAATAAAATGAAAGTGAGTGATGAGATACTCCAGGCGTTCCATAGGATATTGCTGAAGCATAATCCACAATAATCGTGCGGCAAAGTCGGCAGTGCCTGTTACCAACTGCAGGTTCAACTGAAAAACGGGACGTGACAATCCTTTCGTTACTTTGGTCTTGCCGAAACGTCGTGGACTAATAAATATCAGGCGATTTTCACTTGCAAGTATCTCTCTTACTCTTCCCTATTCCGCTACTCTATCCGTAAAGTATTCACCGTCTACAATGGTACTGAATTTAAATGGATTATTCATATTGCGATTTTTTTTCAATGCGACTTTTTTCGCAAATATAAGAAATATATTTGGGGGCATTCTGAAAGACTGGCTAAAATGAAAAATACATTATAAGCTTCTGTTTTTCTTCATTTTATTGTATATACTTGTAAGATAAACTCTTTATAAATAAATTGGAAATGAGCAGAAATGAAATTACCTTACAAGAAATGTTCTCCTCAGTCATCGGGGAACTCCGGGAAGGCGGCAGATGGGGGACAGCACACATCTACCAATCAGCGATGAATGCATTCTCGGCATTCACCAAATGGCAACCAATGCCCATGCGCAAGCTGAGCCCAACCGTACTGAAGAGGTTCGAAAACTACCTCAGGCAGAGGAACTGCAGTTGGAACACCGTGTCCACCTACATCAAGACGGTACGCTCGGTGTATCATCGGGCGGTGGACAGAAAGTACATACGGTATGTACCCAGACTGTTCGAGCATGTGTATACCGGCACACGGGCAGACAAGAAGAAGGCGCTCAAGGCATCCGACATCAGCAGCCTGGTAAGGGAGACGGAAAGGAGCCTGCAAGGAGGGACGCTCCCAAACGCACAGCAGAGAACAAGGATTTTCTTCGTACTCATGTTCATGCTCAGGGGCATACCCTTTGTGGACCTGGCGTACCTGCACAAAAGGGACCTGCAGGGGAATGTACTGTCTTACAGAAGGCGGAAGACGGGACGGGCACTGACCGTGTCACTCACACCCGAAGCCATGCAGATGGTCAGGATGGTGGCGGACAGGAACCCCGACTCCCCCTATCTGTTTCCCATCCTGCAGAGCGAGGAAGGTACGGAAGCCGCATACCGGGAATACCAGTCGGCACTCAGGGCATTCAACCAGCGTTTGGCAGTACTCAGACAGTGTCTGGGAATGCAGTCGGCACTCAGCACCTATGCGGCCAGACATACCTGGGCCACAATGGCTTACCATTGCGAGATACACCCCGGAATCATATCGGAAGCCATGGGGCACTCCTCCATTACGGTGACGGAAACCTATCTGAAGCCTTTCAGCAACAGAAAGATTGACGAGGCCAATCAAAGGGTAATTTCTTTTGTAAGAAGTGGAGCGTGTATGGTGTAAAAGACGTTACTTCTTTTGATAGGATAGAATAGATTTGTCGCACATTTTCCGGAATCTTCAAACAGAGTTTTGAGGAACGGAATGGTGCTGTCTTTACGGAGCTCACATCGGTTCTATCAATATGCTATTATTCAACCTTTTGAGCTAAAAAATACACACTTCCATTTTTTGAAGACCTCATTTCATTACTTTCCCATTGTCACTTTTCTGGACTTCCAATCCTCTTTCCAATATCCCAACGAACAGATTTTTACTATTCTGGACAAGCCCCACCTATTTTCTCCTTATTCCCTGATTATTAACGAAATTAACAAGATTTCATTACCTGCGAAGTAACGGAAAAAATCATGTAATCAACAGCTATGTGAAAGGGAATGAAAATGAGAGATTATTCACTTTTTTATTTTTTAAATTTATAAATTTAAAGTTTTCAATTATGAACAAGAAGTTTCTAAGTGTGATCCTGTTCAGTGCCTTAATGGTTGGTACTGCAGGAACTTTCACGTCTTGTAAGGACTATGATGATGACATTGATCAGATCAACGATGAGTTGACTGGTATCAAGGCTTCAATCAGCGACTTACAGGCAAAAGTGGGCGATGGTAAGTTTGTTACCAACGTTGTGAAAAATGGTGATGGTATTACAATCACTTGGAGTGATAATACTACTAGCACCATTGGAACCATTAAAGGCGATAAAGGGGATAAGGGTGATGCTGCTACAATCACCATCGATCCAGTTACTAAAAATTTCATCATCAACAACGAAGATACCGGTATTTGCTCTGAAGGTAAGAATGGAGTAAATGGCATCAATGCTAAAGCTCCTTCTATCAGTAAGGAAACCGGTAATTGGGTGACTTACGAATGGGATGCTGAAAAGAATGACTATGTCGGCACTGATACTGGCATTTCTGCCATGGGAGCAAGTACTTATGTCGTAGATAAGACCAGCTATTGGGAACTGCACGTTGCAACAAGTGAAAATGGTGAAGGCGAACCTGCTGTCATCAAATTACCCAAAGCCGCATCTATTACAAGCTTGAAAGCGGTTTCTATTAATGACGGTAAGATTGAAGCTGCTAATGTTACAATGAGCTATGGTAAGGCATTGGGTGCTGATGTGAAATTTAATAATGTAACATATAAGAAAGACGCTATTTTGCTTTCACAGACTAGTACATTAAGTGCTATTGTAAATCCTCAGGATGCCGATGCCACTAAATATGCTTATGTTTTGTCCGATTCAAAAGGTAATATGCCTTTCAAGGTGACTAATCCGGTAGCTAACATGACTGAAGATGCATTGACTCGTGCAGCTTCAGTGAACAAGGGTGTATTCGATATGACTGTAGAGTATCTTTCTACAGCAAATTGTGGTAAATCTGCAGGAACTTATGCTTTAACGACTGAAACTGCCGATGGTTTGGTCGCTTCCACATATGATGTAAAAGTGACAGAAAAGGCTGTTAGTGCAATTTCTGTAACTAGCCTGAAAGCTCTTTCTGTTGACATCAATAAGGAACTTGATTTAATCGGATGCTTCAAAAATACTGCTGTTGCTACTGTTGATGGTACTGCTGTTGCCGATTTGACTCCTTATATCGTTGATTACTATTTTGAAATTGCCGATAAGACTGCTGCAGCAAATCTTGGTGCAACTATATCTGGAAATACGATTAAGGCTGAAAAGGCTGGTAGTCTTAATATTAAAGTAAATTATCTGTTAGTAAATGGAACTGTTGCAGAAGCTGCAACTGCCAAGACTATTACAGTAACCTTTAAATATGTTGCTCCTTCAACAACTTTAGGTGATGTAGAATGGACAGTAAATAAAACTAATGCTGATTTCTTCTTGCCATTGGGTGATATTCAAGCAGCTTTGGCTGGTTCAACTGACACTGACCTGCCTTCTGTTGCAAAGGTTGGAAGCATTACTTGGGCAGACGGCAAGGCTCTTACTGAAAAGACAATCACAGTAAACGGTGTGAAATATGGTAAGGATGGAACTGCATTCGATGAAAGCTGGATTACAACAATTGATGCAAGCACTCTTTATGTTAAAAACAGTGCAGGTCAATATGTTTCAGCGGCTGGCTCTAAGATTCAGACCCCGTTGTACATCAAGTTCAGTTTCGATTACACTAAAGCATTCCCAGCAGAAGAAAGCTATCAAATTGTATTGGGCTTGAAGAAGAAGGGAGCCACAGTAAACGCCTTTGAAATTCCTGTTAAGGTTACTATCAAGTCTCCGGCTGAGTCAGCTGTAACTCCGTTCAGCAGACTGTCTGCTTACTTCGTTGGTGACAACGCTGTAGCTTACGGTTCAGCAGATGGTACAGATGTTACTTATAACTTGTTCAAGCTGTACAAAGACATGGGTGCTGAAAAGACCAATGTAGCGTTTACTGAAACGCTTCACGAAATTGATGGACACACTTGTACACCATGGATTACAACAACCGGTGTTGCGGGTGATATCAGCGTTAAGGTATACGACAATGCTCAGAATGCAGACAACAGAGACAATGTTTACTCAACTCGTGAAATCCAGGCTGCTTACACTGTATTCGGCAACGTTCACATCGCTAAGATTGTAGATAAATTCAACTTGACAGTTAAGTCTGAAATCAAGGAAGGTGCCTTGGAAGCTACTGCAGCTGCAAATGCTTCTGGCAATGGTGTTAGTCCTATCAAGGTTAGCTTGAAGAACATCACTGCTAAGGATGTTTACGGAGAGGCTTATAACTTGACTCAGATGTATAAGAAATCAGGTGCTAATTATGTAGCGGATACAACTGAGCCTATGGATAGTAGAATCCAAAGCGTGAGAGTTGTTTTGGCTGATGACAATGCCAAAGAATATCTGGCTATTGAAGACCATAGTGGAAGTCAGTTTGCTCCGACTGAGACTGATGCTTACTCTTACTTCTCAGTAGTGAAGAAGAGCGCAGAAACTGCATTGCAGAACGATGTTCCATGTAAGGTTTCTCTCGTTGTACTTGATAAGTGGGGTGCTACCACAACCACTACTGTAACAATTACTTTGAAGAAGTAAGATATATAGTACATAGATAGACTTGAGGGTATTCCGATAAAACGGAATGCCCTCTTTTTTTCTCCAGAAATTTATTTTCCATCACTTTGCTTCCACACTTCCACCCACCTCCTGCATCCCCCTATCCATCGGCATTTGAGCTGCTGTGGAAGCAACAAAAAAGGTGGAAGCAAATTTTGCTTCCACCTACTCAAAACGCTATAGTTTTACCGTAACCTACTCGTCTCTACCATAATACCCCGTGCAAGGTACATAAATCGGTTGGTTGAGTTTTCCTGCATTCTCGAGTTTGCCTTCGCTGCGAAGCAGGCGAATATGAAGCTGTGCCGTAGAGCGCATCATTCCGCAGAGGCTCTGAAAATCACTGCGCGTAAGGAACTGATGCGTAGAGAAGTAGCTCGTCAGCCGCCTGTCAATCTCCTTGTCACTCAGTTTTTGGGAATGCTCATTCAGCCCCAGTGGTTTAGCTTTGATAGCGCCTATCTCATTCTTCAGTACCTGGTCGGCACGAAACTTGATGCCCTTCAGCTTAATCTTGGTGGTTTTACGTTTGGTCGCAGCGGTCACCGGCTCCGTGCTAGTCAGTACGGGATGAAAGTAACCGATACCGTCCAGATGCACCTGCCGCCCCTCGGCAAGGTCTTCCCCCATGACGTGCGACAAGGCATCCAGCACCGCCGAAACATCAGTCTTCGTCAACGAACAGCGTTCCTGAATCCGACGTCTCAGTTCGGCAGTACTGGTAGAGCCGTTCAAGCGGATGCGCGGATGAAGTATCTTTTCTTCCCGCTGTTTGTCTTTAGGTTCCGGGAGCTCATACCAATCGAATAAAATTGCCATAGTTCAATGTCTTTTAAGTTGTTGTACAATACGTTCGCGCCCTATGCGGAATAGGTGCGGGTTACGTACTTCATCCGTAAAAGCTTTGGGAAGAGAAACGCCTAACGACCATGAACAGCTCTGCTTACGGTCGTCAAGCGATTGCTTCATGGCCGTAAGCAGAGCTGTTCATGGTCGTTAGGCGTCATCTATTCCCTATACAAAAGTAGACAAACAAAGGGAGAAAAACAAAGGAATGCCTATGTTTTAAAAAAGAAATCCAAAGGTTTCCGATACCACGCTGTATAGTTTGTGGAAGCAGGGATTTATTTAATAATTATTCTACTGAATACTTGTTTTCCGCCTTCTGATATCGTATCTTTACGAGAATTATATTTACTTAAACAAGCTGACAAACAGAATGAAAATTACCTTGATTAGAGCAGAAAAAGAGAGCGGAAAGGAAGCCCTCAGCACCCTGGAAGTGGATGCACTGATTAAAAAACTGAAAACCGAAACCAAAGCCGGACATGTATCGACCCTCCGGGCCATCCTTCCTCAACTGGAGGGTACTTGCGCCCAATACGAACATATAGACAAACTGCCACGCATCTACCCTGCCGTGGAATATAGCCGTACGCAAGAGGGAGAACGGCAGATGAAGAACTATAACGGACTCGTACAACTGGAAGTAAACCGTCTGTCGGGCATTGCCGAAGCGGAATATGTAAAGCGACAAGCCGCCCTGCTGCCACAGACCTTTGCCGCTTTCTGCGGTTCCAGCGGACGGAGTGCCAAGATATGGGTATTGTTTGCCCTGCCCGACGGCACAACGCCGAAGCGGGAGAGCGATGCCGCCTTGTTTCATGCCCACGCCTACCGTATGGCGGTGAAGTGCTACCAGCCCTTATTGCCGTTTGCCATTACATTGAAAGAACCTTCCCTTACACAGAGTTGCCGCATGACTCTGGATGGATATCCTTACTACAATCCTGCCGCTGTGCCTTTCTGCTTGGAACAACCCCTCGGCATGCCCGAGGAAGAGAACTTCCGGCAACGAAAACTCGCAGAAAAGAACCCGCTGTTGCGGCTGCATCCGGACAGTAAAGCCTCGGACACCTTCGCCATACTCTTCGAATCGGCCCTTGACCGTGCATTTCGCGAATTGGACGGCTGGAAACGGGACGAGGATTTACGGATACTGCTGGTGCCTCTGGCCGAACATTGTTTCAAGGCAGGCATCCCCGAAGAGGAAGTAGTCCGCCAGACATTGATGCACTATTACCGGGAAGCGGATGAATTCATTGTTCGTCAAACGATTCATAACCTATATCAAGAGCTTAAAGGCTTCGGGAAAAAGAGCAGTCTGACGCAAGAGCAGGAGAGCGTTTTCCGGCTGGAAGAGTTTATGGGCCGCCGGTATGAGTTCCGCTACAACACCGTTCTGGATGATTTGGAATACCGTCAGCGCGACTCCGTCCATTTCTATTTCAAGCCTGCTGACCAGCGTGCCCGCAGTACGGTCTCCATGAATGCCCTGAAGGAGGGTATCCGCGTATGGGACCGCGACATCAACCGTTTCCTTACTTCAGACCATGTGCCACTCTATAATCCCGTCGAAGAATACCTTTACGATACCGGCCGCTGGGACGGGAAAGACCGCATCCGGGCGTTGGCTGACCTCGTCCCGTGCCACAATCCTCATTGGCGGGAGTTGTTCTACCGCTGGTTCCTAGGCATGGTGGCACACTGGCGTGGAATGGACCGGCAACACGGAAACAATACTTCTCCTCTGCTTGTCGGTTCCCAAGGGTTCCGGAAATCCACCTTTTGCCGCATTTTGCTGCCACCGGAGCTGCGTTTCGGCTATACGGACAGCATTGACTTCAAGAGCAGGCAGGAAGCGGAACGCAGCCTGGGACGCTTTCTGCTCGTCAACATCGACGAGTTCGACCAAATCAACATCAACCAGCAGGGCTTTCTGAAGCATCTGCTGCAGAAACCGGTTGCCAACCTGCGCAAACCCTACGGCAGCACCATCCGGGAGATGCGGCGGTATGCCTCCTTCATCGGCACCAGCAACCAGAAGGACTTGTTGTCAGACCCCAGTGGCAGCCGCCGTTTCATCTGCATTGAGGTCACCGGCCCCATTGATACGAATGTCACCATCAACTACCGCCAGCTCTATGCACAAGCTCTGAATGCCGTAGCCAAAGGTGAGCGCTACTGGCTGGATGATGCCGATGAAGCCATCTTGAAGCGGACGAACCGGGAATTTGAACAGCTCACCCCACTGGAACAACTCTTCCACAGCCATTTCCGTGCGGCAGAAGAGGATGAGGAGGGGCAATGGATGATGCCCATGCAGATTCTTTCCGCCTTGCAGACAAAGACGCGGGACCGTCTGGCAATCAACAAGGTTGCCGTATTCGGGCGGACGCTCAAGAAGCTTGAAATACCGAACAAGAAGTCACGGCAGGGGACACTGTATCATGTAATGCCGCTGGATTAAATGCTCTGCAGTAACCCGGCACAAGCATCCTCCAGAATGTCCAGCACATACTCAAAACCTTCGGAACCGCCGTAGTAGGGGTCCGGTACATGGTCGGCATGGGTAAACTTTGTACAGTATTCCGTCATGCGGTGTATCTTGCTCCATTCGGCGGTTGAAGGGGCGCGGTCTTTCAGGTCGTCGATGTTGCGGTCGTCCATACCGATAATCAGGTCGAAGTTGTAAAAATCCTCGGTACGTACGGGGCGCGAAAGATGCGTCAGATTGTATCCACGGCGGGCAGCATGGGCACGCATCCGGCTGTCCGGCAGTTCGCCCTGGTGATAAGACAGAATGCCTGCAGAATCGATTAAAAACTCATCCGCACGTCCGGCTTCTTCTACCAGATGCTTCATGACTCCCTCTGCCGAGGAGGAACGGCAAATGTTGCCAAGGCAAACGAAAAGTATCTTCTTCATATTTCTATAGTTACGAGTTATTTACATCGGGTCTACATCATAATACACTATCAGCGACTTGAAGCGGTCTTCCGCTACCATCTCCTTTTGCACCTGGACGAGCAGTTCGCGGGCACGGGCCATCGGGGCATTGGTTTCTATCTTCAAGACAATCTTTCGGATGAACAGGGTCTGTACGCGTGCTACGGGCGGCTTGTCCGGTCCCAGTACCCGGTTGCCAAAGACGGTGCGGAGCTTGGCGGCCATAGTCTGTGCCATGAGGTCGAGCAGGGTCTCGTTCCGGTTCTTCAGGTAGACATACACCAGGCGGTAGTAGGGCGGGTAGTGGAACATCTGGCGTTCGGCAAGCTGCCCGCCTACCATGGCTTCGTAGTCGTTGGCAATGACTTGCGGGATGATGGGATGGTCGATGCTTTTGGTTTGTAGCACCACCCTGCCGCGCTTGTTCTTCCGTCCGGCGCGTCCGGCAACCTGCGCCATCAGCTGGAAGGCGCGCTCGTAGGCGCGGAAGTCGGGATAGTTCAGCATGGTGTCGGCATTGAGTATGCCCACAATGCTGACGTGGTCGAAGTCCAGACCCTTGGACACCATTTGTGTGCCTATCAGGATGTCCGTCTTGCCTTGCTGGAAATCGGAGATGATGCGCTCGTAAGCGGTACGGGTGCGGGTGGTGTCCAAGTCCATACGGGCTACTCGAGCGTCGGGGAAAAGGGCTTTGATGTCATCTTCTATTTTCTCCGTGCCGAAGCCGCGGTTGCGCAGGTCAGTGCCCTCGCAGGCGGGGCAGATGCGGGGCAGTTGGTAGGTGTAGCCACAGTAGTGGCAGGTCAGTTGGTTCAGCCCCTTGTGGTAGGTGAGGCTGACGTCGCAGTTCTTGCACTTGGGTACCCAGCCGCAGGTGTTGCACTCTATCATGGGGGCGAAGCCGCGGCGGTTCTGAAAGAGGATGACTTGTTCTTTCTGTTCCAGCGCTTCGCGGATGTATTGCAGGAGCAGTGGAGAGAATGGACCTTTCATCATCTTCTTGCGGTGCAGTTCCTTAATGTCTACGGGGATAATCTCCGGCAGTTGTATCTCTTTATAGCGTTCTTTCAGTTCCACGAGGCCATACTTACCGGATGTGGCATTGTGCCAAGTCTCTACAGAAGGGGTTGCCGTACCCAACAGAGTTTTGGCGCCGTACATGGAGGCGAGTACAATGGCTGCATTGCGAGCATGATAGCGAGGGGCGGGGTCTTGCTGCTTGTAGGTGTTTTCGTGCTCCTCGTCCACAATCACGAGACCGAGGTTGCGGAAAGGAAGGAAGACGGAGGAGCGGACGCCGAGAATAATGTCATAGTCTGCTTCCGACAGCTGCTTCTGCCAGATTTCCACCCGTTCGGCATCGGGGAACTTGGAGTGATAGATGCCCAGTCGGGAGCCGAATACGCGTTGCAGGCGCTCTGTGATTTGTGCAGTGAGAGCTATTTCGGGCAGGAGATAGAGCACTTGCTTTCCTTGCCGGATGGTTTCTTCTATCAGATGAATATAGACTTCGGTCTTGCCGCTTGCCGTGACGCCATGCAGCAGGCAGACGTTCTTGCTTTGAAAATTCTCTAAGATGGAGTGATAAGCGCGTTGCTGGTGCTCGTTCAGCGGGTTGACGGGGATGACTTCTTTGAGGAGTGTTTTGTCTATGCGGCCTATTTCCTGCTGGTAGACTTCGAATACACCACGGTCCACAAGACCGTTGAATACGGCAGGGATGGCGGAGGTGCGTTGCAGCAGTTCGGCTTTGGAGACTTCTTTTATATCTCGTCCGCTGAGGTAGCCGGAGAGTTCCAGGTACTTCATCAGCAGGTCCAGTTGCTTGGGGGCACGGCGCTGCAACTCGTCGAAGAAGATGTGCAGGCGGTGTTCGTTGCGGGCGGCAGTGGTAAGGCGCACTCGGTTTTCGGTCTTAGGCTTATAGGTACGGCGCAATTCTTCCTTTACGAAGATGGCCTCTTTGTCGAGCAGTGACTTGATGACAGAAAGTATGTTCTTGATGCCGGTCTCTTTCTCCAGTTTCGTCACGCATTGCTCCGGGTCGGCAGAGAGCATATCCAGTATCTTCTGTTCCTTCTCCGGCAGGCGGACGTCGGACTCGAAATCGGGGTTGTACTCTACGATTGTTTCGCTTTCCAGCTTCAGGCCGGAGGGTAGGGCGGCTTTGTAGACGTCTCCTTGTGTGCAGAGGTAGTAGTCGGAGAGCCATTCCCAGAACTTGAACTGCCGCGGGAGCAGTATGGGGCGGGCATCCAGCAAGGCGGACACTTCCTTTACTTCGTATTCGGTGGGGGCACAATAGTGCACGTTGCGCACGATGGCTGTATAGTATTTCTTCCGTCCGAATGGCACTACCACCCGGCAACCGGTCTGCACTTCATCCGCCCACTCGTCGGGCAGGGAGTAGGTGAAGCAGCTGTGCAAAGGCAAAGGCAATATGACGTCGGCAAACTTTTTCATCGCGGGGACAAAGATAGTGGAAAGTGGAGGGAGAATGAAATGAACGGGGGCATTTTTTATGCTGAGGAGGGGGAGGAGGCTGTTGTGGATTTGGGATGAAGATAAGGGGGGATATGGGTATTGCAGATTTTATGGGTAGGATGGGTGTAGAAGTATGGGGAAACTGGTGCAAGTGTTTTATAAACTTTGTTCGATGTATTAAAATAAGAATGAGTTAGTTATGGTAAAACTATGGCGTCTTGAATAGGTGGAAGCAAATTTTGCTTCCACTTTTGGGAGTTACTTCCACAGCGGGGTAAATGCCGATGGACAGGGGGATGCAGGAGGTGGGTGGAAGTGTGGAAGCAAAGTAGGGAGAAAAAAGTAGGAGAAAACAAAATTGTTTTCTCCTACCCTCATAAAGTACGGAAGCTTATTTTTTCAGTTAGGCTTCTCTTTCATCAATTACTAAGAATGAAAAAATTATTTCTTAATAACGAAGTATGGATATTCCTCAGGATTTTCGTGTCCGAAGAAGTCTACCATTGTGAACTTCAAGGTTGCAATAACATCAGAAGTCGGTGGATTTTGTCCCAATCTTGAAACAAATACAAATTCTTGAGTAACCGCATCAAATGTTACAGTAAAGTATTCGTCATCCACATTGTTAGAAGCCAAGTGGCATTCTTTGATATTTGCAGCAACAAAAGTAGGCGCGTAATCTATATCACCTTTCTTGAACTTCAGAATATTAGCAAGAGCAATTCTTGTTTCAGAAACGTTATAGATTAAGGATTCCTTAATTGGATTCTTCTTGTCATCAAAGTTCTTCCATTCAGAAGTGAAACCTTCACCACATACAAGTCTCAGTTTGAAGTTCTGGGCAGCCGGGGCTTTTACAGTGTAAGAGTAGTCTGCCGTTTCTGATGAAACATTGCTGTACTTATAGGATACGGTTACATCGTACATCTTTCCTTCTGGTTTATCTGCAAACAGAGCTGCTGCTTTATCCTTGTCATTGTTTACATCGAGATAGAATCCATATCTAGCAGCACTTGCCTTATCAGAGTAGAATACAATCTGCTTTTCTGCGCAAGTGAATGTATAGTTGAAGTCGATGATTGCGTTGGTAGGATCAGAAACGCCATTGAATGCTGTACCCAGATTATGGATAGTAGTATTCCAGTTAGCTTCTGTTACTTCAACAACCTTTGCGCCTTCTTTGTCAAGTTGGTTGGCCTTAGCAGAGAATGCAGCAGGGAATTCTGGCATCTTCTTGGTTATTTCAATGGCAACTTTCTTAACTATTACATTCTTCTTACTATCGGTAAAGTTGAAATACATCTTATAAGTACCATTATCCTTGAACTTATTCAAATTATCCTTCAATGAAATAACTAACTTGCCTTCCTGTCTGTCGAAGTTTTTGACGAAATTTTCATTGTCATTCGGATTATTCTCTATGTCAAATATCAAATTACCTTCCTCATATTCATTATATTTATCTTCAAACAGTTTCAGAAGTTCTTCGTCCAAATCAATCTCAACATCACGTTCGTAATCACCATCAGGAGCATTCCATACCGGTACGTAATCAGCCTTCAACGTAGTAGTCATAGCATCGATGTCGCCTACTGCTACATAGAATGCCTTACCGTCCGGGTCAACCAAAGAACCGTTATTATTTACTGCATATACGCGGAAACCGATAATGTCACCATCAGCCTTCTCTGCATTGATAGACATTTCAATCTTACGGTTTGTCGTAATTGTATTCAGTCCTTCGATATCTGCCTCATAAGAGTTCCATGCCGTGATTTCAGACGGAGCACTTTCTACGGCACGTTGCGCGTCGAGCACTACATAGAAACCATAGATACCACTGATATCCTCATCACTATAACTCAATTCTACGGTAAACTTTTCACCTACTTTTGTAGAGAAGAAAGATTCGCTAGAACCTTCTTTGTCACGGTTATCGCCACCCCTCCAAAGGTCTTGGTCTCTCCATCTGCCATATTTAGTAGTAGCATCAATAGATACATAAGAGCCGTTTTCCTCTATACGGTTTCCGTTTCCATCAACATTCCATTTATAGTCATAGAACAGCTTTTTGCTTGCATCAGCAGTTAAAGTTCCATCTTCAGCATACTGGAAACGGTTACGCAGATCATTCACATCCTTGTCGTTGACCTTGAAATTCAGTTCATACTGCGGTGTATATACAGAACCCAGTGTCAATTCATAACCGGTTGTCACACTACGTTCCACGTCGCCCGGTTTGTCTGTTACTGCTACTGCGTAGAGAATATCCTTCAGTTTCTTCACCGGTTCGTCTTCAGCGTTGCCGCTCTTATAGTCAAACTTTGCAGCTTTCAGCAAATTCTCTTCTGTATAGTTATCCTTGTTCAACTTGAATACGACTTTCCACAGACCATTAGAAGATACACCTCTGGTGGTTACTGTGCCTTTAAACTGCTCCACTTTCTCAACAGTCACCAGTTCATCTAGATTGCCCAGTGCAGAATTGACAAATGAAATCTGTCCTTCGGTCAAGGTGGCATTAGCCGGTGACACACGAATCAATACAGAGTCGCTGATGAATGCTCTTTCACCTTTTTTGAACTCCTTTTGATTAATGATTTCATAAGAATTTGCCTCTACTTCGTCGGAGCTGCCTTTACCAAACACACGGTCTTCTACAGCTTCAGCAGTACGCAAATCCATTATAGAAGGCTCACCTTCAATAATATTGTCAGTTTTGCTGCCGAATGAATAATTCAACAATTCTACATGAGTAACAGCTTTACTGAATGCAGCAGAAATCAAGTCTAATTTAGCGCCTACAACTTCTGTTACTTGTGCTGCAATTTTTGCAGCCATTTCTTCTGTCAGCTCGCCAGCTTGCAATTTTTCCAAATCAGCTTTTAAAGCAGCAATGGCAGCATCGTTGGTTCCTTTATATTCATCCAAAGCGGCAATTTGTGCTTCAATGGCAGCTTTGTTCTTACCAATCTGTTCTGCATTGGCAGCGACATCAGCTTTCAAGGTAGTGATGCTGCTCTGCAAAGCTACATCTGCTGCTGCCAATTTTTCCAATGTTGCTTCAGTAGTAGTTTTGAACTGTTCCAAAGTCTGGATTCTACCTGAAATTTCAGCCAGTTTTTCTTCTATTGCTGCTATACCGGCTTTGTCGGCCTCTTGCAACTCGGCTTTGACTTTTTCCAATTCAGCCTTTGCTGCAGCAATAGCAGCTTCTTGTGCTGCAAGGGCAGCCTTTGAAGCCTCGTCTTTTGCAGCAGCGATTTCACTCTGCAAACCACTTTGTGCAGACTGCAAATTGCTGATTGAGCTCTCTACAGCAGTAATCTTGGCACTCAGACCATTTTGACCGTCGATTTGTTCCTGCAAGTTGTTGATGTCATCATCGTAGTCCTTACAAGACGTAAACGTTCCTGCAGTACCAACCATTAAGGCACTGAACAGGATCACACTTAGAAACTTCTTGTTCATAATTGAAAACTTTAAATTTATAAATTTAAAAAATAAAAAAGTGAATAATCTCTCATTTTATATTCCATTCCTATATCCGTTTTGTTATATGATTTTCCGTTACTTCGCAGGTAATGAAATCTTGTTAATTTCGTTAATAATCAGGGAATAAGGAGGGAATAGGCTGATTTTGTTCAGAATAGTAAAAATCAGTCCGTTAGGATATTGGAAAGATAATATATAGTCTTAATCCCCAACATCATAGAAAAGCTACAATAGAAATTATGAAGTGAAAAAGTGCCTAATTTTCAATCAAAGCTTCTATCTTTCAGTTTATTGCTTACGTTGGGAATTTTTTTGTAAAGTCGATATCAATCCGTTCCTCAAAACTTTGTTTGAAGATTATAAAAAAAAACAACAAGTTTGCTCTACTTCCTTAAAAGAAGTAATCTCTTTTATACTGGATATCCTTCGTTTTTTACAAAAGAAATTACCTTCTGATTGGCTTCGTCAATCTTTCTGTTGCTGAAAGGCTTCAGATAGGTTTCCGTCACTGTGATGGAGGAGTGCCCCATGGCTTCTGATATGATTCCGGGATGTATCTCGCAGTGGTAAGCCATGGTGGCCCAAGTATGTCTCGCGGCATAACTACTGAGTGCCGACTGCATTCCCAGACACTGCCTGAGCACTGCCAAACGTTGGTTGAATGCCCTGAGTGCCGACTGGTATTCCCGGTATGCCGCTTCTGTGCCTTCCTCACTTTGTAATATGGGGAATAAATAAGGAGAGTCCTTGTCCTTGTTTGCTATTATTCTCACCATCTGCATGGCTTCGGGTGTGAGTGACACGGTTAGTGCCCGTCCCGTCTTCCTGCGCCTATAAGACAAGGTGTTTCCTTGTAAGTCCCTTTTGTGCAGATACGCTAGGTCTACAAAAGGAATCCCTCTTAGCATAAACATCAATACAAAGAAAATTTTTGTTTTCTGTCGGGTGTTGGGAGAATTACCGGCCTGCAGGTTCATCTCTGTCTCTCGCACCAAAGAGCCTATGTCGGAAGCTTCGAGCGCTTTCTTCCTATCTGTCCGTGTACCGGTATACACATGTTCAAACAGTCTGGGTACATATCGCACCAGCTTTCTGTCCACTGTCCGGTTGTAAACCGAGCGTATTGCTTTAATATAGGTGGACACCGTATTCCAACTACAATTCCTCTGCTTGAGGAAGTTTTCGAATCTCTTCAGTACGGTCGGGCTCAGCTTGCGCATGGGCACCGGTTGCCATTTGGCGAATACCGAGAATGCATTCACCGTTGACTGGTAGATGTGTGCTGTTCCCCACCTGCCGCTTTCCCGGAGTTCCCCAATGACTGAGGAGAACATCTCTTGTAAGGTAATTTCATTTCTGCTCATTTTCAAATTATTTATAAAAAGGTTTATCCTGCAATTATAAATAAATTGAGAGCAAGTGCAAAGGCATCATTCTGAAATCTGCGAAACGGGAATGATGCCGTATCCGGCAGCTTATTTGTTGGCTAACGTCTGTTTAGTGGCTGATATACGTATCCTGGAAGAACCGTTTGTTGTCGTTTAGGCTGCAAGTGGCATCCACTCCGGCTTGTTGCAGGCGTTCGGTAATCTCATTCAGCTTTTTCCTCGAAACCCTTCCGATATAAAACAGACGATAGCGGTAATCGTTGTCCAACAATTCCATGACGTGCGTGAAATTCTGTTCGCGGGCAAAGTCGAAGTTTACTTTTCTTAGGTTTTGGTACGGATAGCGGATGTTCCTGCCTACGCTGTGTATGATGAGGCCGTCATTGTCCAGCGTCAGGTAACAGAAGCGGGTCATCAGCATGCTGATGAAAAAAAGACTTAATGCAAACGAAATGATAGCCGGGATGAAGCCCCACCATACGTTGCCACTGACGGAATAATATCCCAAGATAAGGGACACTAGGAATAAGACAAAGAACCAGAACATATAGAGTGACGGGCGCTGGTATGTTTCTGTGGGAATCTTTGCGGCTGTCCGTTCCCTCGGTGCGTAGTTGTCGAAGGGGATTTCTTGGGAGACCAGGTAGCGGATGACCGAGGAAGGGTGACGGAAAGGAGGCAGATAGATTGCTTTTTCTTTCCCTTCCTTTAGATGTAAAGTCAGTATGCCCGGACCGTATTTGTCTTTTGCAGCCAGGTTGCTTTTGCGGGGAACCTGGTGGTAACGCTTCATGAAACTGAAACTCTTGATTTGGTGCAGTCCGATGTGCTGGCTTTGCAGCAGTTGTTCGGCTCTTTTCTGTTCTTTACTGGTCACTTCCATAGTTCTTATTTTTTAAGTTCGGGATAACTGATGCGGGTATGGTATATAGTCTTCAGCTTCTCCTTGAATACGTTCTTCACGGTGGCGATATCCTTGAAGGTGATGGGGCATTCCTTGAAATAGCCTTCTGCCACTTGCGAATCGATAATCTTGTCTACCAGGTTGCTGATGCTCTCTTCCGTATATTCGGGCAGACTGCGTGAAGCGGCTTCCACCGAATCGGCCATCATCAGGATAGCCTGCTCTTTGGTGAACGGGTTGGGACCGGGGTAAGTGAATGCCTCCTCGTTGGGGGCTTCACCGGGGTGTTCGTTTTTCCAGGAGATATAGAAATACTTCGTTTTTCCACGACCATGGTGAGTGGTGATGAAATCCTTGATTACTTTGGGGAGATTGTTCTTCTCGGCCAGCTTCAGCCCGTCCGTCACATGGCTGATGACGACTTGGGCACTTTGCTCATAGCCCAGATTCTTGTGCGGATTGACTCCGCCCGACTGATTCTCGGTGAAGAACACCGGATTCTCCATCTTGCCGATGTCATGATACAGCGCTCCGGTACGTACCAGCTGGCTTTTGGCTCCGATGCGGTTGGCCGCTTCTGCCGCAAGGTTGGCAACCTGCATGGAATGCTGGAAGGTGCCGGGAACTGTCTCGGACATGCGGCGCAGCAGGCTGTTATTGATGTTGGACAATTCGACCAGGGTGACATTGGAGGTAAAGCCGAACGTCTTTTCCACCAGGAAGAGCAGGGGATAGGTGAACAGCAGCAACACTCCGTTGATGACGAAATAGGTGTACATGCTTCCGTTGATTTTTGTCAAGTCGTTTTCTGTAATCAGCTCAAAAGCAAAGTAGACGGCAGCGTAGGTCAATATGACGAGGAAGGCTGTTCGGAACAGTTGCGACCGTTGTGAAAGCTCCCTCAGACTGAAGATGGCAACCAGTCCCGCCGAGAGTTGCAGAAGAATGAATTCATGCGGATAGCGCAGGCAGATGGAGCATATCAGTATGGTGGTGACTTGTGCGATGAAGGCCGTGCGTGAGTCGAGGAACACCCGGATGATGACCGGCAGCATGGCATACGGGATGATATAGACATTGAATATGTTGTTGGCAACCATGATGGCCGTCACCACGCAATAGAACATGATGAGGGCGAAGAGCAGGGAGAGGCTGCCCTTGCGCTTGTAGTAATCTTTACGGAACAAGTCGAGGTAGAGCATGAAACACAGCATGAAGATACTGGCAAACAGTACCTGCCCCGCCAGCATCAACCGTTTTTGCCCGATGGACTCACTGCGTTTGATGGATTCTTTCCGTAGACTTTCAAGGATGTTGTATGTCTCCTGGCTGACAATCTCGCCGCGGTCGATGATTTTCTGTCCGCTCAGTACGATGCCGTTGGCCCATGAATAGTTGTCGAGCATCTCCTTCTTGGCGGTCTCTGTCCGCTGCTCGTCATAGGTTAGATTAGGAAACAGATATTCGTTCAGCGAGCATTGCCGTAGAATGTCCGGGCGGTAGTGGGCGGTATCGGCCGTGAGTATATAGTTATAGGCATCCTTCACCGAATATACCTTGTTGATGTCCTGCTGGTTGGCCAGTTTGTCGTTAATGACCATGATGGCGGTTGTGCTGTCCTTATGCAGTTGGTTCAACTCTTCGGTGGAAACGATGCCGGCGCGATATACTTCAGAGAGTTTCCTTTCCAGAAAGCGGACGTAGTCGGTGGAGGGAAGCAGGCCGCGCAGGTGGGTCTGATAGTCTGCCTTCAACTTGGCGAGCACACTTTTCTCAATGCTTTTGTCCAGCTGGAAATACGGCTGGAAGGCGGCGAGGATACTGTCCTGCTCGCGTTTCACCACTTCGTCGGCCTTATAGATGGGGAAGTCGAAGGTGGCCATGAGCTGTCCGTACTTCCAGGGCTTGTCAATGTCGAACTGGTAGTTGAATTTACCGTCACGTGGCAGAAAATAGACAATAATCCCCACAGTGCCGATGAATATCAGTGCTCTGTATAGCAAATCTCTGAGTGAGAACTCTTTTTGGGTAT
This sequence comes from Bacteroides sp. AF25-5LB, assembly GCF_003602965.1. Classification (NCBI taxonomy): domain Bacteria; kingdom Pseudomonadati; phylum Bacteroidota; class Bacteroidia; order Bacteroidales; family Bacteroidaceae; genus Bacteroides; species Bacteroides sp. AF25-5LB. The sequence continues at coordinate 88,576 of NZ_QTMC01000012.1, read as the reverse complement.
TGAAATAACTCATATCGGCTGAAATTTTTGCGAAAAGTACAAAAAAAAACATTAGTGTGGAAAAAAAGGTTTAATTTTGCCGTCTAAAATATTCATAAGTAAGGTAGATTATGACAGAAAGAAAGGTCAGAGTCCGTTTTGCCCCGAGTCCTACGGGGGCGTTGCACATCGGCGGTGTGCGTACAGCTTTATACAATTATCTCTTTGCGCGTCAGCATGGAGGAGATTTGATATTTCGTATTGAAGATACTGATTCCAACCGGTTTGTACCGGGTGCGGAAGAATATATCCTGGAGTCTTTCAAGTGGTTGGGCATCCCGTTTGACGAGGGCGTGAGTTTCGGTGGAGACCATGGCCCGTACCGTCAGTCGGAACGTCGGGAAATATACAAGAAGTATGTTCAGATTCTGCTGGAGGCCGGAAAAGCCTACATCGCTTTCGATACTCCTGAGGAGCTGGAAGTAAAGCGTGCGGAGATTGCGAATTTCCAGTACGATGCTTCTACCCGCATGCAGATGTGCAATTCACTGACCCTTCCTAAAGAAGAGGTAGACGCGCTGATTGCTGCCGGTAAGCAGTACGTGGTGCGTTTCAAGATAGAGCCGAACGAAGATGTGCATGTGAACGACTTGATTCGTGGGGAAGTGGTGATAAACTCTTCCATTCTTGATGACAAGGTTCTTTATAAATCGGCAGATGAACTACCTACTTACCATCTGGCCAATATTGTGGACGACCATTTGATGGAAGTGTCCCATGTGATACGTGGTGAGGAATGGTTGCCTTCCGCACCGTTGCATGTATTGCTCTACCGTGCCTTTGGGTGGGAGGATACCATGCCTGCCTTTGCGCATTTGCCCTTGTTGCTGAAGCCCGAGGGTAACGGCAAATTGAGTAAGCGTGACGGCGACCGTCTGGGCTTCCCGGTTTTCCCGTTGGAGTGGCATGACCCCAAGTCGGGAGATGTCTCTTCAGGTTACCGCGAATCTGGTTATCTGCCCGAAGCGGTCATTAATTTCCTGGCTCTGCTGGGCTGGAATCCGGGCAATGACCAGGAACTGATGTCTATGGATGAATTGGTGAAATTGTTTGATTTGAGCCATTGTAGCAAGTCGGGTGCCAAATTCGACTATAAGAAAGGTATCTGGTTCAACCATGAGTACATCATGATGAAACCGGATGCGGAGATAGCTTGTCTTTTCAGGCCGGTGCTGGAGTCTAACGGCATAGACGCCTCCAACTATAGCGACGAGTTCCTTACGAAAGTGATTTCACTGGTGAAGGGACGCGTCAACTTCGTAAAGGAACTGTGGGACCAGACCCGTTTCTTCTTCGTAGCTCCCACGGAATATGCGGCAAAGGATGTGAAGAAACGTTGGTCGGAAGATACTCCCCGCATCATGGCTGAATTGATGGATGTGCTGCGCGGTATCGGGGATTTCTCCTCCAAGCCTTCCGAAGATATTGTGATTGGCTGGATTACCGAGCGTGGCTATCACATGGGAAATGTGATGAATGCCTTCCGCTTGTCAGTGGTGGGCGAGTGTAAAGGTCCGCACATGTTCGACATTACCGAGCTGATTGGCAAGGAAGAGACGTTGGTCCGTATACAGCGTGCTGTTGATGCTTTAAAGTGAATAAATCTTCTTCATCCTTAATCCATATAGTATGCTATATGACTTGGCAATAGCCATCTACGATATTCTGGTGCATCTGGCTGCTCCATTTAGCCGTAAGCCCCGAAAGATGATGAAGGGACACTGGGTGGTTTATGAACTTCTCCGGCAGCAGTTGGAGAAGGACGTGCGCTATATATGGTTCCATGCCGCTTCTTTGGGGGAGTTCGAGCAGGGACGGCCGTTGATTGAGAAAATTCGTGCCAAATATCCGGATTACGGTATTCTGCTGACTTTCTTCTCGCCGTCGGGCTATGAGGTCCGCAAGAATTATAGGGGGGCAGACGTTGTCTGCTACCTGCCTTTCGACAAGCCTCGAAATGTGAAGAAGTTCCTGGATATCGTGAATCCCTGCATGGCATTCTTCATCAAGTACGAGTTCTGGAAGAACTATCTGGACGAACTGCATAAGCGTCGTATTCCGGTGTACAGCATTTCCTCCATTTTCCGTCGCGGGCAAGTATTTTTCAAGTGGTATGGCGGTACGTACAGACATGTGCTGCGCGACTTCGACCATTTGTTTGTGCAGAATGAACGCTCCAAACGCTATCTGGCGAAGATAGGCATCAGCCGTGTCACGGTGGTGGGGGATACCCGTTTTGACCGTGTGCTGCAGATTTGTGAGGAAGCTAAGCGTCTGCCTTTGGTGGAGCTTTTCAAGAACAATACGATGACTTTTGTGGCAGGAAGCTCTTGGCAGCCGGACGAGGATTTATTTATTGAATACTTCAATCAGCATCCGGAGGTGAAGTTGATTATCGCTCCGCATGTCATCGACGAGAACCATCTGGTAGAGATTATCCGTAAACTGAAACGCCCTTATGTGCGCTATACCCGTGCCAACGAGAAGAATGTCCGTAAGGCCGATTGCCTGATTATTGATTGCTTCGGGCTGCTCTCTTCCATTTACCGCTATGGCGAGATTGCCTATATCGGAGGTGGTTTCGGAGTGGGAATCCACAATACCCTTGAGGCTGCAGTTTATGGCATTCCGGTGATTTTCGGACCGAAGTATCAGAAATTTCAGGAGGCCATCCAGTTGCTGGAGACAAAAGGCGCTTTCTCGGTGAAGGATTATGAGGAGCTGAAAACTTTGCTCGACCGTATGCTGACAGATGAAGTCTTTTTGCGCGAATCAGGCATGAATGCAAGCAATTATGTGACCAGCAATGCCGGTGCGACGGATAAGATAATGAGTATGATAAACTTTTAGAAGAGTAAAGAGTGATAACGATAGGGCGATAAAGGTGATGGAATGGCATCCCTTTATCGCTCTGTTTTTTAGGGGGGCCTTGCCTCCCTTTATTTGTACCAGTCGGAATACATCAGATAGTTGTGTGCAATCTTCTGGTTCAGCTCCTTGGCCTGCTTCGGGTCCACTTTCTTGATGAACTTGGCGGGGACTCCTCCCCAAATGCTTCCCGGCTCGATGACCGTATTACTCAATACCAGGGAACCGGCGGCGACAATGGCCCCTTCGCCCACTACTGCGTGGTCAAGGATGGTGGAACCCATCCCTACCAAAGCATAGTCCTTGATGGCAGCTCCGTGGATGGTCACGTTGTGCCCCACGGATACGTGGTCTCCTATCTCTATGGTCGATTTCTCGTACAAGGTATGGAGTACGCTTCCATCCTGGATATTTACTCCGTTTCCTATGCGGATTGAATTTACGTCACCTCGCAGCACGGTGCTGAACCAGATGCTGCAATCCCGTCCCATCTTGACGTCACCAATGATAACCGCATTGTCCGCCAAAAAACAATTCTCCCCGATTTCGGGAGTGAATCCTCTTACTGATTTTATTAATGCCATTTTTTAGTGATTAGTAGTTAGGTTACTGCATGCTTCCTTCAGCCATTCCCGTTCTTCTTCGTTCAGGCTTGGCGAAAGTTTCTCGTATACATGCTGGTGATAGTTGTCCAGCCATGCCGTTTCCTCTGCCGTCAGCATCTCTTTGATGATACCTTTCTTGCAGATGGGGCAGAGGGTAATGGTTTCGAATTTCAGGTAATTTCCGAACATGCCTTCACGGTCCTTCACGGTCAGCATCAGGTTTTCTGTGCGTATTCCATGACTTCCGGCTTTATAGACGCCCGGTTCGTTGGAAGTGACCATTCCCGGCCGGAGGGTTACCGGATTCTCGTTCATACGGATGCTTTGCGGACCTTCGTGCACATTGAGGAAATGACCTACGCCGTGTCCGGTACCATGCAGGAAGTTCATGTGGTGCTGCCATATCGGCATGCGGGCCAGTACATCCAGTTGCGCTCCTCGCGTACCTTCCGGGAAGACAGCCATGGCAAGGTTGATATGTCCTTTCAGTATCAGGGTGTAGTCCGTCTTCTCTTCTTCGGTCAGTTCCCCCAGTGCGATGGTGCGGGTGATGTCGGTAGTGCCGTCCAGGTATTGCGCACCCGAGTCCAGGAGCAGGAATCCCTCGGGTTTCAGTGGCACGTCCGTTTCCGGAGTGGCTTCGTAGTGTACAATGGCTCCATGCTCCTTGTACCCGGCAATGGTGTCGAAGCTTTCCCCCATGTAGAGTGGCTGTGCGGCACGGAATTCGTGTAGTTTCTTGTCTACGCTGATTTCTGTCTCGTTGCCTGCGGGAACGGCCTCCTCCAGCCATTTCAGGAATTTCACCAGTGCCACTCCGTCGCGTTGCATGGCTGCGTGGATGCCGGCTATTTCCCGGTCATTGCGGACTGCTTTCAGCAAGGCTATCGGTGAGCGCTCGTCAAGTACCCGGCAGGAAGGGGGGAGGGCAGAATAAACGGCATAATTCGTCCTTCCCATGTCGAGCATGATGCTGCCGTCCGGTATTTTTGTCACAAAGGATTCGGTGTCCTCATAAGCGTGGATGGTGACGCCGGCTTCTTCCAGATAGGCTGAAAGCTCTTCCGTTACTTTCTCGGGCTGGATGAAAAAGTGTGTTTCTTGTTCGTTGATTATCAGATAGCTCACTACTACGGGGTTGCAATGCACATCGTTGCCGCGTATGTTGAGTGCCCATGCTATCTCGTCCAATGCCGACACCAATAATACGTCTGCTTCGCTTTTCTTCATTTCCCGGCGGATATCAGCCAGTTTGTCCGGGCAGCTTTTCCCGGCGTATTTCATCTCGTGGATAAAGGCGGGTGCTTCGGGCATGGGAGGGCGGTCTGTCCATATCTCATTCATCGGGTCGGCAATGCTCTTTATGGTGATGTCGTTTTTTGCCAAATCCTCTTGCAGGGCTATGGCTTGTGTGGTGGAAAATACCTTTCCGTCTATACCTACAACTGAATTCGCTGTAAGGTTCTCCCGCAGGAAATCGAGGATGCTGGGCGTTTCGGGCAACATTTCCTTGTATAAGTCGATGCCGCTGCCTTCCAGCTGCTGCTCGGCTTGGAGAAAATAGCGGGAATCTGTCCACAGCCCCGCCTTGTCGGTGGTAATCACTACCGTGCCTGCCGAACCGGTAAAACCTGATATCCATTCTCTTGATTTCCAGTACGGTGCTACGTACTCGCTTAGGTGCGGGTCGGTACTGGGGATAATGAAAGCGTCTATGCCTTCTCTTTTTAACAATGCCCGTAAAGCATCTATACGTTGATTGATTGTCTGAGCCATATTTTTATAAATGTAATTAAGTAGGCGTGTAAATGAGTTTATAATCTCTCCATTCTCTGCTTTCAAAGTTACACATTCTCTTTTAAAAAATTGCCATGCTTCACGGATTTTAGCGGATTGGCTCAATAAAAACATCTTTCCCTCTGCTCATTCGTTTGATAATTAGGAATTATGGGTAATTTTTTTGCAGAAAGTTTTGTGAATAAAGAAAGTATGTGTAATTTTGCCGCTCAATTTGATCGTGAGATTTTTAAACCATTAACATTTAATTAAAAGAAAATGATTGTAGTACCTGTAAAAGAAGGCGAAAACATTGAAAAAGCGCTGAAGAAATTCAAAAGAAAGTTTGAAAAAACTGGCACAGTTAAGGAATTGAGACGCAGACAACAGTTCGATAAACCGTCTGTGACTAAAAGACTTAAGAAAGAACGTGCTGTTTACGTTCAACAACTTCAGCAAGTAGAAGATTAATAATTCGTAAATTCCTTTGAATTATTGAATTCTTTTTCATACATTCGTTGCATGATTTTAGATATGTAGCGATATGTTGTTGACAGATTCTTTTCTTGACTATCTTCTGTACGAGCGGAACTATTCCAAAGGTACGATTGAGTACTATCGGACGGATATTCTTGAACTGCAGAGGTTTGGAGAAGAAATGTGGGGGGACTTGACTCCATCGGATGTAGATGCAGAACTTGTTCGTGAATGGATTGCTTCCTTGATGGACAAAGGACTTGCTTCTAATACGATAAACCGAAAGCTGAGCTCTATCCGGACATATTATAAATTCCTTTTGAGGAGAGGTGAGGTTGCGGTAGATCCGTTACGAAAAGTTACGGGGCCCAAAAAGAAAAAACCGCTTCCAGTATTTCTGAGAGAAGGTGAGATGGATAGGTTGTTGGATGATATGGATTTTGGTGAAGGTTTTGAAGGGTGTCGCGACCATATGATTGTTGAAATGTTCTATGCTACCGGCATGCGACTTTCAGAATTGATAGGGTTGGATGACAAAGATATTGATTTTTCGGCTTCTCTCGTTAAAGTGACAGGAAAGCGGAATAAGCAACGTCTTATACCTTTTGATGAGGAGCTGGGGCGCTCGATGAGGGAATATGTCAATGTGCGGAATGAGGCTGTTCCGGTTCGCTCGGATGCTTTTTTTATCCGGAAGAATGGAAAGAGGCTTTACCGCGGTATCGTAGCATGCCTTGTGAAACGAAACCTTTCGAAGGTAGTGACTGTAAAAAAAAGAAGTCCCCACGTGCTGAGGCACACCTTTGCAACGGCTATGCTGAACAATGGTGCTGATTTAGGTTCGATAAAAGAACTCCTCGGGCACGAGAGTCTGGCGACAACGGAAATTTATACGCATACTACTTTTGAAGAGCTTAAAAAAGTGTATAATCAGGCTCATCCCCGAGCCTAAAGTAAAAAGGAGGTAAGTATGGAAGTAAGAATTCAATCGATTCACTTTGATGCGTCAGAGCAATTGCAGTCTTTCGTTCAAAAGAAAGTTGCTAAGTTGGAGAAATTTTACGACGATATAAAGAAAGTAGAGGTGTCATTAAAGGTAGTAAAACCAGAAACAGCCGAAAATAAAGAAGCCGGAGTGAAAGTGTTGGTTCCCAATGGTGAGTTTTATGCAAACAAGGTTTGTGATACGTTTGAAGAAGCGGTAGATTTATGTCTGGAAGCTTTGGGAAAACAGCTGGTTAAGTACAAGGAAAAGCAACGGAGCAAATAATTTTCCGCTAAAATTTTGCGGGTAAAAAATAAATGTCTAAATTTGCAGCCGTTTCGCTCACGCTATGAACGTTACGGTTGCATTTTTTAGCTTGCCTCTTTAGCTCAGTTGGCCAGAGCACGTGATTTGTAATCTCGGGGTCGTTGGTTCGAATCCGACAAGAGGCTCGCTCAAGGATGAGTGGAATAAGTCTTTCTTCACGAGGTGGAGGTGATATGAAAACGGAAATCGTTCGGGTAAAGTTTACTCTGCGATGATTTAGTAAGGAAAAGAGTTCTTTTTATAATGTAGGGGCAAATACCAGAGTGGCCAAATGGGGCAGACTGTAAATCTGCTGGCTTACGCCTTCGGTGGTTCGAATCCATCTTTGCCCACAACTCTTATTCTCCTTGCTGTTATAGCTCAGCGGTAGAGCACTTCCTTGGTAAGGAAGAGGTCCCGGGTTCAAGTCCCGGTAACAGCTCACAAAAATGTAAAAGCTGATTATTAATCAAATAAATAACAAGTAAAGCTATGGCTAAAGAGAAATTCGAACGTACCAAACCGCACGTAAACATTGGTACAATTGGTCACGTTGACCACGGTAAAACCACGTTGACAGCTGCTATCACTACAGTGTTGGCAAAGAAAGGTCTTTCTGAACTGCGTTCTTTCGATTCTATCGATAACGCTCCTGAAGAAAAAGAAAGAGGTATCACTATCAATACTTCTCACGTAGAGTATGAAACGGCTAATCGTCACTACGCTCACGTAGACTGCCCGGGTCACGCTGACTACGTAAAGAACATGGTAACTGGTGCTGCTCAGATGGACGGTGCTATCATCGTAGTTGCTGCTACTGATGGTCCGATGCCTCAGACTCGTGAACATATCTTGTTGGCTCGTCAGGTAAACGTACCGAGACTGGTTGTATTCATGAACAAGTGTGATATGGTAGACGACGCTGAAATGTTGGAGCTCGTTGAAATGGAAATGCGTGAACTGCTTTCAGCTTACGAATTCGATGGCGACAACACTCCGTTTATCCAGGGCTCTGCTCTTGGTGCGTTGAATGGCGTTGAAAAGTGGGAAGAGAAGGTTATGGAGCTGATGGAAGCTTGTGATACTTGGATTCCTCTGCCTCCGCGTGATGTTGACAAACCGTTCTTGATGCCGGTTGAAGACGTATTCTCAATCACTGGTCGTGGTACTGTAGCTACTGGTCGTATCGAAGCTGGTGTTATCCATGTAGGTGACGAAGTTGAAATCCTTGGTTTGGGTGAAGACAAGAAGTCAGTTGTAACTGGTGTTGAAATGTTCCGCAAGTTGCTGGATCAGGGTGAAGCTGGTGACAACGTAGGTCTGTTGCTCCGCGGTATCGACAAGAACGAAATCAAACGTGGTATGGTTCTTTGTAAGCCCGGTCAGATTAAACCTCACTCTAAGTTCAAAGCTTCTATCTACGTTTTGAAGAAAGAAGAAGGTGGTCGTCACACTCCGTTCCACAATAAATACCGTCCTCAGTTCTATCTGCGTACTATGGACTGTACAGGTGAAATCACTCTTCCGGAAGGAACTGAAATGGTAATGCCTGGTGATAACGTAGAAATCACTGTAGAACTGATCTACCCGGTAGCATTGAACGTAGGTTTGCGTTTCGCTATCCGTGAAGGTGGTCGTACGGTAGGTTCTGGTCAGATTACTGAAATTCTTGACTAATAACCAATATAATCTTAATCAGTTCCCGGTATACATCGGGAACTGATTATGTACAAACGGGAGTAGCTCAGTTGGTAGAGCACCGGTCTCCAAAACCGGGTGTCGGGAGTTCGAGCCTCTCCTCCCGTGCTAATATTTTTGAAATGAAGAAGATTGTAGCTTATTTTAAAGAAACTTACGACGAACTTGTTCATAAAGTGTCGTGGCCTACGTATTCTGAACTTACTAACAGTGCAGTAGTTGTTTTATATGCTTCCCTACTAATTGCAGTGGTAGTATTTGCGATGGACTTCTGTTTCCAGCATCTGATGGAATTTGTTTATCCACATTAAAAGTAAGAAGAAATGTCTGAGATTGAAAAGAAATGGTACGTTTTGCGTGCTATTAGCGGAAAAGAAGCTAAGGTAAAGGAATACCTTGAAGCTGATATTAAAAACAGCGACCTTGGTGATTACGTATCTCAGGTATTGATTCCTACCGAAAAGGTATATCAGGTTCGCAATGGTAAGAAAATTGTGAAAGAGAGAAGTTATCTCCCTGGTTACGTTTTGGTGGAGGCTGCTCTGGTGGGTGAGGTTGCTCATCATCTGAGAAATACTCCTAATGTGATAGGGTTCTTGGGTGGTTCGGAAAAACCCGTACCTCTGAGACAGTCGGAAGTGAATCGTATACTTGGTACGGTTGACGAATTGCAGGAATCAGGTGAAGACTTGAGTATCCCGTATGTAGTCGGCGAGACTGTAAAGGTGAATTACGGTCCGTTCAGTGGATTCAGTGGAATCATTGAAGAAGTGAACACCGAGAAGAAGAAACTGAAGGTCATGGTCAAGATATTCGGACGGAAGACTCCGCTCGAATTGGGCTTTATGCAAGTTGAAAAAGAATAGTGCAGGTGTTACGCTGTAGTATTCTTCATTAATGTTTATATATAAATCAATTAGAAAATGGCTAAAGAAGTTGCTGGACTAATCAAATTACAGATTAAAGGAGGCGCGGCAAATCCATCTCCCCCAGTAGGACCTGCTTTGGGTTCCAAGGGTATCAATATCATGGAGTTTTGCAAGCAATTCAACGCCAGAACCCAAGACAAAGCAGGAAAGATTCTTCCTGTGATTATCACTTACTACGCAGACAAGTCTTTCGATTTTGTAATCAAGACTCCTCCCGTGGCTATCCAGTTGTTGGAAGTGACGAAGCAAAAGAGTGGTTCTGCTGAGCCTAACCGTAAGAAGGTTGCCGAGATTACTTGGGAACAAGTTCGTACGATTGCTCAGGACAAAATGGTTGACTTGAACTGTTTCACTGTAGAAGCTGCCATGAAAATGGTTGCCGGTACAGCTAGAAGTATGGGTATCGCTGTAAAAGGGGAGTTCCCGGTTAATAATTAATAAACTTCAATTAGAATGGGTAAACTGACAAAAAATCAAAAGTTGGCTGCAGAAAAAATTGAAGCAGGGAAAGCATACTCTCTCAAGGAAGCTGCTCAGTTGGTAAAAGAAATCACTTATACCAAGTTTGACGCTTCTCTGGATATCGACGTACGTTTGGGCGTTGACCCGCGTAAGGCCAACCAGATGGTGAGAGGTGTTGTATCACTTCCTCACGGTACTGGTAAGGTTGTACGCGTTTTGGTGCTTTGTACACCAGATGCTGAAGCTGCTGCAAAAGAAGCCGGAGCTGACTATGTTGGTCTTGACGAATATATTGAAAAGATCAAAGGTGGATGGACTGATATTGATGTGATTATCACTATGCCGTCCATCATGGGTAAGATTGGTGCACTCGGTCGTGTGCTCGGTCCTCGTGGATTGATGCCTAACCCCAAGAGTGGCACTGTAACTATGGATGTTGCTAAAGCTGTAAGAGAAGTAAAACAAGGTAAAATCGACTTCAAGGTTGACAAGAGCGGTATTGTTCATACTTCTATCGGTAAAGTTTCATTTAGCGCTGAGCAAATTCGCGACAATGCGAAAGAATTCATCTCTACTTTGAATAAATTGAAACCGACTGCAGCCAAGGGTACATATATTAAGAGTATTTATCTTTCTAGCACGATGAGTGCGGGCATCAAGATTGACCCGAAAACAGTAGAAGAAATCTAATAAAACGGAGTAATAATGAGAAAGGAAGATAAAAGTACGATTATTGAGCAGATTGCTGCTACAGTGAAGGAATACGGTCACTTCTATTTGGTGGATACCACTGCCATGAATGCTGCTACAACCAGCATGTTGAGAAGAGAATGTTTCAAAGCTGACATCAAATTGATGGTAGTTAAGAATACATTGCTTCACAAGGCATTGGAAAGCCTGGAAGAAGACTTTTCTCCGCTTTATGGTTCTCTGAAAGGTACAACTGCCGTAATGTTCAGCAACGTTGCTAACGCACCGGCCAAGTTGATCAAAGATAAGGCTAAGAATGGTATTCCCGGACTGAAGGCTGCATATGCAGAAGAAAGCTTCTATGTTGGTGCTGACCAGTTGGATGCTCTCGTAAGTATCAAGAGTAAGAATGAAGTTATTGCCGATATCGTTGCATTGCTGCAGTCACCGGCCAAGAATGTTATTTCTGCTCTGCAATCAGGTGGTAACACCCTCCACGGAGTTCTCAAGACTCTTGGTGAACGTCCCGAAGCGTAAATTTCGGAAAAAGAATTATATCAATTTATTTAGTATTTAAACAATTAAAAATCATACAAAAATGGCAGATTTGAAAGCTTTTGCAGAACAATTAGTTAACTTGACAGTAAAAGAAGTTAATGAACTTGCAACAATCCTGAAAGAAGAATATGGTATTGAACCTGCTGCTGCAGCTGTAGCTGTTGCTGCTGGTCCTGCAGCTGGTGGTGCTGCTGCCGCAGAAGAAAAGACTTCTTTCGACGTAGTATTGAAGAGCGCTGGCTCAGCTAAACTTCAGGTAGTTAAAGCCGTTAAGGAAGCTTGCGGTCTTGGCTTGAAGGAAGCTAAGGACATGGTAGACGGTGCTCCTAGCGTAGTAAAAGAAGGTTTGGCTAAAGACGAAGCAGAATCATTGAAGAAAACATTGGAAGAAGCTGGAGCTGAAGTTGAACTTAAATAACATTAGCCTGTAAATCAGGTAATTCGGTTAGGAACCCTTCGTGAAAAGGGTTCTTAACCTTTTTGTGTATATATTTAAAATTAAGTTCTACAAATCCATTAACAGATGTCTTCAAATACTGTAAATCAAAGAGTTAATTTTGCTTCGACTAAGAATCCGCTTGAATATCCGGATTTTCTGGAAGTACAATTGAAGTCATTCAAAGACTTTCTACAACTGGACACCCCACCCGAGAAGCGTAAGAACGAGGGACTGTATAAAGTATTTGCTGAAAACTTCCCCATTGCCGATACAAGAAATAATTTTGTTCTTGAGTTTTTGGACTACTATATTGATCCGCCGCGCTATACCATTGATGAATGTATAGAGCGAGGGCTTACATATAGCGTGCCTTTGAAGGCAAAATTGAAATTATATTGTACCGACCCCGACCACGAAGATTTTGACACGGTCATTCAGGACGTGTTCCTAGGTCCCATTCCTTACATGACGGATAAGGCGACATTCGTCATCAACGGTGCGGAACGTGTGGTTGTATCCCAACTTCACCGTTCACCGGGCGTATTTTTCGGACAGAGCGTACATGCCAACGGTACCAAGTTGTACTCAGCCCGTATCATCCCGTTCAAGGGTTCGTGGATTGAGTTTGCCACCGACATCAACAACGTCATGTATGCCTACATTGACCGTAAGAAGAAATTGCCGGTTACTACTTTGCTGAGAGCCATCGGTTTTGAGAATGACAAGGACATTCTCGAGATCTTTAATTTGGCGGAAGACGTGAAGGTAAACAAGACGAATCTCAAGAAGATGGTGGGACGTAAGTTGGCCGCACGTGTGTTGAAAACATGGATTGAGGATTTTGTAGACGAAGAAACCGGTGAAGTTGTTTCCATCGAGCGTAACGAAGTCGTTATCGATCGTGAAACTGTAATCGAGCCGGAACATGTTGATATTATATTAGAGTCGGGTGTTCAGAATATCCTCGTACACAAGGAAGAACCGAACCAGTCTGACTATTCTATTATATATAATACTCTGCAGAAGGACCCGAGTAACTCGGAAAAAGAAGCTGTACTCTACATCTACCGCCAGCTGCGTAATGCAGACCCAGCCGATGATGCCAGTGCACGCGAAGTTATCAATAACTTGTTCTTCTCAGAAAAGAGATATGACCTGGGTGATGTAGGCCGTTATCGTATCAACAGAAAGTTGAACTTGACGACCGATATGGACGTGCGTGTCCTTACCAAGGAAGATATTATCGAAATTATCAAATATCTCATCGAGTTGATTAACTCGAAAGCGGATGTGGATGATATCGACCACTTGAGCAACCGTCGTGTGCGTACAGTGGGCGAACAGTTGTCCAATCAGTTTGCCATCGGTCTGGCACGTATGTCGCGTACTATCCGCGAACGTATGAACGTCCGTGACAATGAAGTCTTTACTCCTATTGACCTGATTAACGCCAAGACAATCTCTTCCGTTATCAATTCATTCTTTGGAACGAATGCTTTGTCACAGTTCATGGATCAGACCAACCCGCTGGCCGAGATTACTCACAAGCGCCGTATGTCTGCCCTGGGTCCTGGCGGTTTGTCACGCGAACGTGCAGGCTTCGAGGTTCGTGACGTACACTATACTCACTACGGGCGTCTTTGTCCTATCGAGACTCCTGAAGGTCCGAACATCGGTTTGATTTCTTCACTCTGCGTATTTGCGAAAATCAACGAGCTCGGCTTCATTGAAACTCCGTACCGTAAGGTGGCAGATGGTAAGGTTGACCTTTCTGACGAAGGTTTGGTTTACCTCACCGCAGAAGAAGAGGAAGCCAAGATTATTGCGCAGGGTAATGCTCCTTTGAACGATGACGGTACTTTTGTACGTGATAAAGTAAAATCCCGTCAGGATGCCGACTATCCGGTGGTTCCTCCTTCCGAGGTGGAATTGATGGACGTATCTCCCCAGCAGATTGCTTCTATTGCAGCTTCTTTGATTCCGTTCCTGGAGCATGATGACGCCAACCGTGCATTGATGGGATCAAACATGATGCGTCAAGCTGTTCCTTTGTTGAAGAGCGAAGCTCCGATTGTAGGTACTGGTATCGAACGTCAGCTGGCACGCGATTCCCGTACGCAGATTACTGCCGAGGGTGACGGTGTGGTTGAATTCGTGGATGCAACGACTATCCGTATTCTGTACGACCGTACGGAAGAGGAGGAATTCGTAAGCTTCGAGCCTGCATTGAAAGAATATAATATCCCGAAATGGCGCCGTACCAACCAGAACATGACGATTGACCTCCGTCCGATTTGCGAGAAGGGCCAGCGCGTTACTGCAGGTCAAATTTTGACAGAAGGTTATTCAACCGAAGACGGAGAGCTTGCATTGGGTAAGAACCTGCTGGTTGCTTACATGCCGTGGAAGGGCTATAACTATGAGGATGCTATTGTACTGAACGAACGCGTGGTTCGTGAGGACCTTTTGACTTCTGTACACGTGGAAGAATATTCTTTGGAAGTTCGTGAAACGAAGCGTGGTATGGAAGAGTTGACTTCTGACATTCCCAATGTAAGTGAGGAAGCGACTAAAGACCTTGACGAAAACGGTATTGTTCGTGTGGGTGCCCGCATCGAGCCGGGGGATATCCTTATCGGTAAGATTACTCCGAAGGGTGAATCAGATCCTTCTCCGGAAGAGAAACTGCTCCGTGCCATCTTCGGTGATAAGGCCGGTGATGTGAAGGACGCTTCTTTGAAAGCTTCTCCTTCTTTGAAAGGTGTTGTTATCGGTAAGCGTCTGTTCTCTCGTGTTATTAAGACTCGCAGCTCCAAGCTGGCCGACAAGGCTCTGCTGCCGAAGATTGACGACGAATTCGATGCCAAGATAGGTGATCTCAAGAAAGTATTGATAAACAAACTGTTGAAGCTTACAGAAAACTATACATCGGAAGGTGTGAAGGATTACATGGGTGCCGACATAATTTCCAAAGGCGCCAGATTCTCTGCTTCCGACTTCAGTGATTTGGACTTCACTGCTGTTCAGTTGAGCAACTGGACGAAGGATGAACATACCAACGGACTGATTCGTGCGTTGGTGATGAACTTCATCAAGAAGTATAAGGAACTCGATGCCGAGTTGAAGCGCAAGAAGTTTGCCATTACTATCGGTGACGAGTTGCCCGCAGGTATCATTCAGATGGCCAAGGTATACATTGCCAAGAAACGTAAGATTGGTGTCGGTGACAAGATGGCTGGTCGTCATGGTAACAAGGGCATTGTTTCCCGCGTGGTACGCCAGGAAGACATGCCGTTCCTTGCTGACGGTACTCCGGTAGACATCGTGCTGAATCCGTTGGGTGTGCCTTCACGTATGAACATCGGTCAGATATTCGAGGCCGTTCTCGGTCGTGCCGGAAAGAACTTGGGCGTGAAGTTTGCCACTCCTATCTTTGACGGTGCATCTTTGGACGATTTGAACGAATGGACCGATAAGGCCGGCTTGCCCCGTTACGGCAAGACAACGCTGTATGATGGTGGTACCGGTGAAGCATTCGAGCAGCAGGCTACGGTAGGTGTGACCTACATGCTGAAGCTCGGTCACATGGTTGAAGACAAGATGCACGCACGTTCCATCGGTCCGTACTCACTCATTACGCAACAGCCGTTGGGTGGTAAGGCACAGTTCGGTGGTCAGCGTTTTGGAGAAATGGAAGTTTGGGCTCTCGAAGCATTCGGTGCCGCACACATTCTGCAGGAAATCCTGACTATCAAGTCTGATGACGTTGTAGGACGTTCCAAGGCTTATGAAGCAATCGTGAAGGGTGAGCCGATGCCTGCTCCGGGTATCCCCGAGTCACTGAACGTATTGCTGCACGAGTTGAGAGGTTTGGGCTTGAGCATCAACTTAGAATAATGGATAATTGATAATTGAGAATGGATAATGCAAGTTACCATTCTCAATTATCGGTTTTCAGTTTTTCAATTTCAATTTTCCATTGTCAATTATCAATTAAATAAATTTATGGCTTTTAGAAAAGATAACAAGATAAAGAGTAATTTCTCGAAAATCTCTATCGGTTTGGCTTCTCCTGAGGAAATCCTTGAGAATTCGAGTGGTGAAGTTTTAAAGCCTGAAACCATCAACTATCGTACGTATAAGCCCGAACGCGACGGATTGTTCTGCGAGCGCATCTTTGGTCCTATCAAGGATTACGAGTGCCATTGCGGTAAGTACAAGCGTATCCGTTACAAAGGCATCGTCTGCGACCGTTGTGGTGTGGAAGTGACTGAAAAGAAAGTGCGCCGTGAGCGTATGGGACATATCCAGCTCGTTGTGCCCGTGGCTCACATTTGGTATTTCCGTTCACTTCCCAACAAAATCGGTTACTTGTTGGGCCTGCCCACCAAGAAACTGGATGCCATTATCTATTACGAGCGTTATGTTGTCATTCAGCCAGGTGTACTGTCCGACGAAGTGGCACAGTACGACTTGCTGGAAGAAGGAGAATACCTGGACTTACTGGAAAAGTTGCCGAAAGACAACCAATTCCTCGAAGATTCAGACCCCAATAAGTTCATTGCCAAGATGGGCGCGGAAGCTATCTACGATTTGCTGTCACACCTCGATCTTGACTCTTTGTCTTACGAACTGCGTAATCGTGCCGGAAGCGATGCTTCACAACAACGCAAGACCGAAGCCCTGAAACGTCTTCAGGTAGTTGAGTCGTTCCGTGCATCACGTGGACGCAACAAGCCTGAGTGGATGATTGTACGCATTGTGCCGGTTATTCCACCCGAACTTCGTCCGTTGGTTCCGTTGGATGGAGGGCGTTTCGCAACTTCTGACTTGAACGATCTTTACCGTCGTGTCATCATCCGTAACAATCGTCTGAAGAGATTGATTGAAATCAAGGCTCCTGAGGTGATTTTACGTAATGAAAAACGTATGTTGCAGGAAGCTGTCGACTCTCTGTTCGACAACTCTCGTAAATCGAGTGCTGTGAAGACTGACGCTAACCGTCCGTTGAAGTCACTTTCTGACAGTTTGAAGGGCAAGCAAGGACGTTTCCGTCAGAATTTGTTGGGTAAGCGTGTCGACTATTCCGCACGTTCTGTAATCGTTGTAGGTCCAGAGTTGAAAATGGGTGAATGCGGTATTCCAAAACTGATGGCAGCTGAGCTTTATAAGCCGTTCATCATCCGTAAGCTCATTGAGCGCGGTATCGTGAAGACAGTAAAGAGTGCCAAGAAGATTGTAGATCGCAAGGAACCTGTTATCTGGGATATTCTGGAACACGTGATGAAGGGTCATCCGGTGCTGTTGAACCGTGCTCCGACACTTCACCGTCTCGGTATTCAGGCATTCCAGCCCAAGATGATCGAAGGTAAGGCAATCCAGCTGCACCCGTTGGCATGTACGGCGTTTAATGCCGACTTCGACGGTGACCAGATGGCCGTTCACTTGCCGCTGAGCAACGAAGCGATTCTGGAAGCACAAATGCTGATGCTCCAGTCACACAATATATTGAACCCTGCTAACGGTGCTCCTATCACTGTGCCCGCCCAAGATATGGTACTCGGTTTGTACTACATCACTAAGTTGCGCAAAGGTGCCAAAGGTGAGGGGTTGACATTCTACGGTCCAGAAGAAGCACTGATTGCCTATAATGAAGGTAAGTGCGACATTCACGCTCCGGTAAGCGTCATAGTGAAAGACGTTGATGAGAATGGCAACATTGTGGACAAGATGATGCACGATACCTCCGTGGGCCGTGTCATTGTCAACGAAATTGTTCCGGCAGAAGCAGGATATATCAATACGATTATCTCCAAGAAGTCACTCCGCGATATCATCAGTCACGTAATCAAGGTGTGTGGTGTTGCCAAGGCAGCCGACTTCCTCGACGGGATCAAGAACCTCGGTTACTACATGGCCTTCAAGGGTGGTCTGTCGTTCAACTTGGGGGATATCATCATCCCGGAAGAGAAGGAAGCATTAGTACAGAAAGGTTATGATGAAGTAGAGCAGGTAATCAATAACTATAACATGGGTTTCATCACCAACAACGAGCGTTACAATCAGGTAATCGATATCTGGACACACGTGAACTCAGAGTTGTCCAACATCTTGATGAAAACCATTTCAAGCGACGACCAGGGTTTCAACTCTGTATACATGATGCTGGATTCCGGTGCCCGTGGTTCTAAGGAACAGATCCGTCAGCTCTCCGGTATGCGTGGTTTGATGGCAAAGCCCCAGAAAGCAGGTGCCGAAGGCGGTCAGATTATTGAAAATCCGATTCTTTCTAACTTTAAGGAAGGTCTGTCCGTGTTGGAATACTTTATCTCTACTCACGGTGCCCGTAAGGGTCTTGCCGATACCGCTTTGAAGACGGCTGACGCCGGATACCTGACCCGTCGTCTGGTTGACGTATCGCACGATGTGATTATTAATGAAGAAGACTGCGGCACGCTCCGCGGATTGGTTTGTACAGCATTGAAAAACAATGACGAAACCATCGCCACTCTGTATGAACGCATCCTCGGTCGTGTATCCGTACATGATATTGTTCATCCTACAACTGGCGAACTGATTGTGGCTGGCGGTGAGGAAATTACCGAAGACATTGCGCAGAAGATTGAAGATTCCCCGATTGAGAGTGTTGAAATCCGTTCCGTATTGACCTGCGAATCCAAGAAGGGTGTTTGTGCCAAGTGTTACGGACGTAATCTGGCTTCCAGCCGCATGGTTCAGAAAGGTGAGGCAGTCGGCGTAATTGCTGCACAGTCTATCGGTGAGCCGGGTACACAGTTGACACTGCGTACATTCCATGCCGGTGGTACGGCAGCCAATATCGCTGCCAACGCAAGTATCGTGGCTAAGAACCCTGCCCGTTTGGAATTCGAAGAACTCCGTACGGTAGACGTTATTGACGAAGCAGGCGAACCTGCAAAGGTAGTGGTAGGCCGTCTGGCTGAAGTGCGTTTCGTGGATGTCAACACGGGTATTGTTCTTTCTACCCACAACGTACCTTACGGTTCTACGCTCTATGCTGCTGACGGTGAAATGGTAGAGAAGGGCAAGATGATTGCCCGTTGGGATCCGTTCAACGCAGTTATCATTACCGAAGCTACCGGTAAGATTGAATTTGAAGGCGTTATTGAAAACGTGACTTATAAGGTAGAGTCTGATGAATCTACCGGTTTGCGCGAAATCATCATCATTGAGTCTAAGGATAAGACGAAGGTGCCTACCGCACACATCATGACAGAAGACGGCGAACTGATCCGTACATACAACTTGCCGGTAGGTGGCCACGTGGTGGTTGAGGACGGTCAAAAGGTAAAGGCCGGTGAAGTTATCGTGAAGATTCCGCGTGCCGTAGGTAAAGCGGGTGATATCACGGGTGGTCTTCCCCGTGTCACTGAGCTGTTTGAGGCACGTAACCCGTCTAATCCTGCTGTGGTTTCAGAAATCGACGGTGAGGTTACCATGGGTAAAGTGAAACGCGGTAACCGCGAAATCATCGTTACTTCCAAGACCGGCGAAGTGAAGAAGTACCTCGTACCGTTGTCCAAGCAGATTTTGGTTCAGGAGAACGACTATGTACGTGCCGGTACTCCGTTATCAGACGGTGCTATCACACCTGCGGACATCCTGGCCATCAAAGGTCCTACAGCCGTGCAGGAATATATCGTGAACGAGGTTCAGGACGTTTACCGTCTGCAGGGTGTGAAGATTAACGATAAGCACTTTGAAATCATCGTACGTCAGATGATGCGCAAGGTGGAAATTGACGAGCCGGGTGATACCCGCTTCCTGGAACAGCAAGTTGTTGACAAGATGGAATTCATGGAAGAGAACGACCGTATCTGGGGAAAGAAGGTGGTAGTGGATGCTGGAGATTCCCAGAGTTTGCAGGCTGGTCAGATCGTGACGGCCCGCAAGTTGCGTGACGAGAACTCCATGTTGAAACGCCGCGACTTGAAACCCGTGGAAGTGCGCGACGCTGTACCTGCGACTTCTACTCAGATTCTTCAAGGTATCACCCGTGCTGCATTGCAGACTTCAAGCTTCATGTCGGCTGCTTCCTTCCAAGAAACGACGAAGGTGCTGAACGAGGCTGCCATCAACGGAAAGGTGGACCGTCTGGAAGGTATGAAGGAGAACGTAATCTGCGGTCACCTGATTCCTGCCGGTACCGGACAGCGCGAGTTCGAGAAGATTATTGTTGGCTCCAAAGAAGAGTACGACCGTATGCTTGCTAACAAGAAGACGGTACTTGATTATGCTGTAGACGAGAAAGTAGAGGGATAACCTTACAACGTCAATATAATTCTATTAAATAGAGAGAGGGAATATTCTATAAGAAGGAGTATTCCCTCTCTGTTTTATCTTTGCCTCTTCCTTCTGTACTGCAACGCTTCTGCATGTTTGTTATAGTGCTACTGCAAAACGATTGTAGTGGCTTGCTTCTTTTTCTGGACGGATTATTATGTGTCTTTTGGGGACTTAAATGTATATCGTCCGAAAAAAAAGAGTACTTTTGGTCTATCTTTTAAGAACATTTTAAAAATAATTGTGCAACATGGAAAATCAAGAAAACAACAACGGTCAACTTCAGATAGAATTGAAGGAAGAAGTGGCGCAAGGTACATATGCCAATTTGGCTATTATAACTCATTCCAGTTCGGAATTTATTCTCGACTTTATTCGCGTGATGCCTGGAATGCCAAAGGCTGGTGTGCAATCGCGCATAGTTTTGGCACCCGAACATGCCAAGCGTTTGCTGCGTGCACTCGAAGAGAATATTGGGAAATACGAACGCTCTTTCGGACCGATTCACATGCCGGACGAACAAACATTTCCGCCTCTTCCCAACATCAAGGGTGAAGCGTAAAATTAAAAAAAAACTTGTAGTGCATTGATTATTCAAAACTTATTAGTATCTTTGCAGCCCAAAAGTGTATAGTTCTGAATTAATATAAACAATAATATATAACTAAAAACAATTAAAATGCCTACAATTCAGCAATTAGTAAGAAAAGGACGCGAAGTGCTGGTGGAGAAATCAAAGTCTCCAGCCTTGGACTCTTGTCCTCAAAGACGTGGCGTTTGCGTGAGAGTGTATACAACCACTCCGAAAAAACCGAATTCAGCTATGCGTAAAGTAGCTCGTGTACGTTTGACCAATGGTAAAGAGGTGAACTCTTATATTCCGGGGGAAGGTCACAATTTGCAAGAACACTCTATTGTATTGGTACGTGGTGGCCGTGTAAAAGACCTTCCGGGTGTGCGTTATCATATCGTACGTGGTACTTTGGATACTGCAGGTGTTGCAGGTCGTACACAAAGACGTTCCAAATACGGCGCAAAACGTCCGAAACCGGGTCAAGCAGCTCCTGCTAAGAAGAAATAATCTGGTGGCCTGATACCCAAAAACAGAAAAATTAAAAGTAATAACTTACGTTTTAGTTTGTTGGAAATGCTAAAGGTTGAGTAAATTCTCCGGAGGGAGAGTTGAAGAAGACAGAAGTAAACAACCAAGAACGAAAAACATTATTCTTTCAGACAAATGAGAAAAGCAAAACCGAAAAAACGCGTTATCCTTCCGGATCCCGTGTTCAATGATGTAAAAGTTTCCAAGTTCGTGAATCATTTGATGTACGATGGAAAGAAGAACACTTCTTATGAAATCTTCTATGCTGCGTTGGAAACAGTGAAGAATAAAATGCAGAACGAAGAGAAATCCGCTCTTGAAATTTGGAAAAAAGCTCTGGATAATGTGACTCCTCAGGTGGAAGTGAAGTCTCGCCGTGTGGGTGGTGCTACTTTCCAGGTTCCTACAGAAATCCGTGCTGACCGTAAGGAGTCAATTTCAATGAAGAACTTGATTATCTTTGCACGTAAGCGTGGTGGCAAGTCAATGGCTGACAAGTTAGCCGCTGAAATCATGGATGCTTTCAACGAACAGGGTGGTGCTTACAAACGTAAAGAAGACATGCACAGAATGGCAGAAGCTAACCGTGCGTTTGCTCATTTCAGATTCTAATACTATAAGAGACTAACCAATTAGAAGATTAAAAACTTAAAGTAAGGGAATTAGAAAATGGCAAAGCATGATTTACATTTGACACGTAATATCGGTATCATGGCCCACATCGATGCCGGAAAGACAACGACCTCTGAACGTATTTTGTTTTACACGGGTTTAACCCACAAAATCGGTGAGGTGCACGATGGTGCCGCTACAATGGACTGGATGGAGCAAGAACAGGAACGTGGTATCACTATCACTTCTGCTGCTACTACCACTCGTTGGAAATATGCCGGTGATACTTATAAAATTAACTTGATTGACACTCCGGGACACGTTGACTTTACCGCTGAGGTAGAGCGTTCTTTGCGTATTCTTGATGGCGCCGTTGCTGCTTACTGTGCAGTAGGTGGTGTTGAACCGCAATCTGAGACAGTTTGGCGCCAAGCTGACAAATATAACGTACCGCGTATCGCTTACGTTAATAAGATGGACCGTTCGGGCGCTGACTTCTTTGAAGTAGTTCGCCAAATGAAGGATGTTTTGGGAGCTAATCCGTGTCCTATCGTCGTCCCTATCGGTGCTGAGGAATCTTTCAAAGGCCTGGTAGACCTTATCAAAATGAAAGCTATCTATTGGCATGATGAAACAATGGGCGCTGACTATACAGTAGAGGAAATCCCTGCAAATCTGGTAGACGAAGCTAACGAATGGAGAGATAAGATGCTCGAAAAAGTGGCTGAGTTTGATGATGCTTTGATGGAGAAATATTTCGATGATCCTTCTACCATTACAGAAGAAGAGGTTTTGAGAGCTCTCCGTAACGCAACAGTGCAAATGGCTGTCGTTCCGATGCTTTGCGGTTCTTCATTCAAGAACAAAGGTGTACAGACATTGCTTGATTACGTTTGTGCATTCTTGCCTTCTCCGCTGGATACAGAGAATGTTGTCGGTACAAATCCCGAAACTGGTGCTGAAGAAGATCGTAAACCGAGCGAAGACGAAAAGACTTCTGCTTTGGCATTTAAGATTGCAACTGACCCGTATGTAGGTCGTTTGACTTTCTTCCGCGTTTATTCCGGTAAGATAGAGGCTGGTTCTTATATCTATAACTCTCGTTCTGGTAAGAAAGAACGCGTATCCCGTTTGTTCCAGATGCACTCAAACAAGCAGAATCCGGTAGAAGTTATCGGTGCTGGTGATATTGGTGCTGGCGTAGGTTTCAAGGATATACATACTGGTGATACATTGTGTGACGAAACTGCACCGATTGTATTGGAATCTATGGACTTCCCGGAACCAGTAATTGGTATCGCTGTTGAGCCTAAGACTCAGAAAGATATGGATAAGCTGTCAAATGGTTTGGCTAAGTTGGCTGAAGAAGACCCGACGTTCACAGTTAAGACTGACGAACAGACTGGTCAGACAGTTATCTCTGGTATGGGTGAGCTCCACTTGGATATTATTATCGACCGTCTGAAACGTGAGTTCAAGGTTGAATGTAACCAAGGTAAGCCTCAGGTTAACTACAAGGAGGCTATCACTAAGACAGTTAATTTGCGTGAAGTTTACAAGAAGCAGTCTGGTGGTCGTGGTAAATTCGCTGATATTATCGTGAATATCGGCCCGGTTGATGAAGACTTCAAGGAAGGTGGATTGCAATTCGTTGACGAAGTGAAGGGTGGTAACATCCCTAAGGAATTTATTCCGTCTGTACAGAAGGGCTTCACTACTGCTATGAAGAACGGTGTGTTGGCTGGTTATCCGCTGGATTCACTGAAAGTAACTTTGATTGACGGTTCTTTCCACCCGGTTGACTCTGACCAGTTGTCTTTCGAAATCTGTGCTATCCAGGCATATAAGAACGCTTGTGCTAAGGCGGGTCCGGTATTGATGGAGCCTATCATGAAGCTGGAAGTTGTTACTCCGGAAGAAAACATGGGTGATGTTATCGGTGACTTGAACAAGCGTCGTGGCCAGGTGGAAGGTATGGAATCTAGCCGTTCCGGTGCACGTATCGTGAAGGCAATGGTTCCGCTGGCAGAAATGTTTGGTTACGTAACAGCATTGCGTACCATCACTTCTGGTCGTGCAACTTCTTCAATGGTATATTCTCACCATGCCCAGGTTTCCAACTCTATTGCCAAGGCAGTATTGGAGGAAGTGAAAGGCCGTGCTGACTTAATCTAAAAAAAACTTGAAGTCCCGTAGGCTAGCGAATGACTCTTAGCCTGCGGAACTTCATCTTATATAACTATTTAATAACTAAAAACAGTAATGAGTCAAAAAATTAGAATCAAACTGAAATCTTACGACCACAACTTGGTTGACAAGTCAGCTGAGAAAATTGTAAGAACGGTGAAGACAACGGGCGCTATCGTTAGCGGTCCGATTCCTCTTCCTACGCACAAGCGTATCTTTACCGTGAACCGTTCGACTTTCGTTAACAAGAAGTCGCGTGAACAATTCGAACTCTCTTCTTACAAGAGACTGATTGACATCTATAGCTCAACAGCTAAGACAGTAGACGCTCTGATGAAGTTGGAGTTGCCGAGTGGTGTGGAAGTAGAAATTAAAGTGTAAGTATTAAAAATTAAGTGAAATGCCAGGATTATTAGGAAAAAAAATCGGAATGACATCCGTTTTCAGTGCCGAGGGTAAGAATGTACCATGCACTGTTATCGAAGCAGGTCCTTGTGTTGTTACTCAAGTGAAAACTGTAGAAAAGGACGGTTATGAAGCTGTTCAGCTGGGCTTCCAAGATAAGAAGGAGAAGCACACTACAAAGCCTTTGATGGGGCACTTTAAAAAAGCTGGAGTAACTCCCAAGAAACACTTGGCTGAGTTCAAAGAATTTGAAACAGAGTTGAATCTGGGTGACACTGTTACTGTAGAACTGTTCAATGACACAACTTTTGTTGACGTTGTAGGTACCTCTAAGGGTAAGGGGTTTCAGGGTGTGGTAAAGCGCCACGGTTTCGGTGGTGTAGGCCAGACTACTCACGGTCAGCACAACCGCGCTCGTAAGCCGGGTTCTATTGGTGCTTGTTCTTACCCCGCAAAAGTATTCAAGGGAATGCGCATGGGTGGACAGCTTGGTGGCGACAGAGTAACTGTTCAAAACCTGCAGGTATTAAAGGTAATCGCGGAGCATAATCTTCTTTTGATTAAGGGGTCTGTTCCTGGTTGCAAAGGTTCAATCGTAATAATTGAGAAATAATGGAAGTTAACGTATATAACATTAAAGGTGAAGACACTGGGAGAAAGATTACGTTAAACGAGTCTATCTTCGGAATTGAGCCCAACGACCACGCTATCTACTTGGATGTTAAACAGTTTATGGCTAACCAGCGTCAGGGTACACACAAGTCAAAGGAAAGAAGCGAAATCAGTGGTTCTACTCGTAAAATCGGTCGCCAGAAAGGTGGCGGTGGTGCACGTCGTGGTGACATGAACTCACCGGTACTTGTTGGTGGTGGACGCGTATTCGGTCCGAAACCGAGAGATTACTACTTTAAATTAAACAAGAAAGTAAAGGCTCTGGCTCGTAAGTCAGCTTTGTCATACAAGGCTCAGAACAACGCGGTTGTAGTGGTAGAAGACTTCTCTTTTGAAGCTCCGAAGACTAAAGATTTCGTTGCAATGACAAAAAATCTTAAAGTTTCTGACAAAAAGCTGCTTGTGATTTTACCAGAAGCAAATAAAAACGTATATTTGTCGGCTCGTAATGTAAAGGGTGCTAATGTGCAGACTATCTCAGGGTTAAATACTTATAGAGTATTGGACGCTGGGGTTGTTGTGTTTGCTGAAAGTGCACTTTCTGCTATCGACAATATCTTAATGTAAAAAGGAGGCTTAAATAATGGGAATTATTATTAAACCGTTAGTGACAGAGAAGATGACTGCAATTACTGATAAGACGAATAATCGTTTCGGCTTTATCGTGCGTCCTGAAGCTAATAAACTGGAAATTAAGAAGGAAGTTGAAGCCCTTTACAACGTTACAGTAGTTGATGTGAATACAATGAAGTATGCCGGCAAAAACAAGAGCCGCTATACTCGTGCCGGTATCATCAACGGACGTACGAATGCGTTCAAGAAAGCTATCGTTACGTTGAAAGAAGGAGATACTATTGATTTTTATAGCAATATTTAATAAAAATGGCAGTACGTAAATTTAAGCCCACAACACCGGGGCAAAGACATAAAATTATTGGTACTTACGAAGAGATTACTGCACGGGTACCAGAAAAGTCTCTTGTATTTGGTAAGAAATCTTCAGGTGGTCGTAACAATGAAGGTAAGATGACTATGCGCTACATCGGTGGCGGTAGTAAGAAGATTATTCGTATCGTAGATTTCAAGAGAAATAAAGACGGTGTGCCTGCAGTGGTTAAAACAATTGAATATGATCCGAATCGTTCGGCTCGTATTGCTTTGTTGTTTTATGCAGATGGAGAAAAAAGATATATTATTGCTCCCAACGGATTGCAAGTTGGTATGACTTTGATGTCAGGTGAGGCTGCTGCTCCGGAAATCGGAAACGCACTTCCACTTCAGAATATTCCGGTCGGTACTGTAATTCACAACATCGAATTACGTCCGGGACAAGGCGCTGCCTTGGTTCGCTCGGCCGGTAACTTCGCTCAGTTGACTTCCAGAGAAGGTAAGTACTGCGTTATCAAGTTGCCTTCAGGGGAGGTTCGTCAGATCCTCAGTACTTGTAAGGCTACTATCGGTAGTGTAGGTAACTCAGATCATGGATTGGAAAGTTCGGGTAAAGCTGGACGTTCTCGCTGGTTAGGACGTCGTCCGCGTAACCGTGGTGTTGTTATGAACCCGGTTGATCACCCGATGGGTGGTGGTGAAGGACGTGCTTCAGGAGGACACCCGAGATCTCGTAAGGGATTGTATGCTAAGGGTCTTAAGACAAGAGCTCCGAAGAAACAATCGTCTAAGTATATTATTGAGAGAAGAAAGAAGTAATCTGATTAATTGAGTAAATTATGAGTCGTTCATTAAAAAAAGGTCCGTATATTAACGTTAAGCTTGAGAAGAAAGTGCTTGCCATGAATGAATCGGGCAAGAAAGTGGTAGTTAAGACCTGGGCCAGAGCTTCAATGATTTCGCCTGATTTCGTAGGCCATACTGTTGCAGTTCACAACGGAAATAAATTTATTCCTGTTTATGTTACCGAAAATATGGTAGGACACAAGTTGGGAGAATTTGCTCCAACTCGTACTTTCAGAGGACACGCTGGTAACAAGAAAAAATAAAACAGGATTTATCTGAAATAATAAAGTAATAATATAATGGGAGCAAGAAAAAAAATATCGGCTGAAAAAAGAAAAGAAGCCCTTAAGACCATGTATTTTGCGAAATTGCAAAATGTTCCTACTTCCCCCCGTAAAATGCGTCTCGTGGCTGACATGATTCGTGGGATGGAGGTGAACAGAGCACTCGGCGTTTTGAAGTTCTCTTCAAAAGAGGCTGCCGCAAGAGTGGAAAAGTTGCTGCGCTCTGCAATTGCTAACTGGGAGCAGAAAAACGAACGTAAAGCTGAAAGTGGCGAGCTGTTCGTAACCAAGATTTTTGTTGATGGTGGTGCCACACTCAAAAGAATGAGACCGGCTCCGCAGGGTAGAGGTTACAGAATTCGTAAACGTTCAAACCACGTAACGTTGTTCGTTGGTTCTAAAAGTAATAACGAAGATCAAAATTAAGGTAAATGGGACAAAAAGTTAATCCAATAAGCAACCGTTTAGGAATTATCAGAGGATGGGATTCCAATTGGTATGGTGGAAAGAATTACGGCGACTCTCTGCTGGAAGATAGCAAGATTCGTAAATATTTGAACGCTCGTCTGGCAAAGGCTAGTGTGTCAAGAATTGTAATTGAACGTACACTGAAACTCGTGACTATTACCGTTTGTACTGCACGTCCGGGTATCATTATCGGTAAAGGTGGCCAAGAAGTTGACAAGTTGAAGGAGGAGTTGAAGAAGGTTACGGATAAGGATATTCAGATTAATATCTTCGAAGTTAAAAGACCTGAGTTGGATGCTGTTATCGTGGCTAACAACATTGCCCGTCAGGTTGAAGGCAAAATTGCCTACCGTCGTGCCATTAAGATGGCCATTGCCAATACAATGCGTATGGGTGCGGAAGGTATCAAGATTCAGATTTCAGGACGTTTGAATGGTGCAGAAATGGCTCGTTCTGAAATGTATAAGGAAGGAAGAACTCCGTTGCACACTTTCAGAGCAGATATCGACTATTGTCATGCAGAAGCATTGACTAAGGTTGGTCTTCTCGGTATTAAAGTTTGGATTTGTAGAGGTGAAGTTTATGGTAAGAAGGAGTTGGCTCCGAACTTTACGCAAAGCAAGGAAAGTGGTCGTGGAAGCAATAGCGGAAACAATGGCGGAAAGAACTTCAAAAGAAAGAAAAATAATCGCTAACGAATTTGATTTTTAGGAATTATGTTACAACCGAAAAAAACAAAATTCAGAAGACAACAAAAAGGCCGTCAAAAGGGTAATGCCCAAAGAGGAAACCAGTTGGCTTTCGGATCTTTTGGTATTAAGGCCTTGGAAACGAAATGGATTACAGGCCGTCAGATTGAAGCTGCGCGTATTGCAGTGACAAGATATATGCAACGTCAAGGACAGATTTGGATTCGTATTTTCCCCGACAAGCCTATTACCAGAAAGCCAGCTGATGTGCGTATGGGTAAAGGTAAGGGTGCACCGGAGGGATTCGTTGCCCCAGTTACACCGGGTAGAATTATTATCGAAGCCGAAGGAGTATCTTATGAAATCGCTAAAGAGGCTTTGCGCTTAGCTGCACAGAAGCTTCCTATCACAACCAAGTTTGTGGTTAGACGTGATTATGATATTCAAAATCAAAATGCGTAAGGAGTATGAAAATAGCAGAAATTAAAGAGATGCCTACCAACGACTTGGTAGAAAGAGTTGAAGCAGAAGTAGCTAATTACAACCAAATGATTTTAAATCATTCTATTTCTCCTTTGGATAATCCTGCTCAGATCAAACAATTACGCAGGACTATTGCGCGTATGAAGACTGAATTACGCCAAAGAGAACTTAACAATAAATGATGAGCTTGATGGAAGCAAGAAATTTAAGAAAAGAAAGAACTGGGGTTGTGCTGAGCAACAAGATGGATAAGACCATTACAGTAGCAGCTAAGTTTAAGGAGAAACACCCCATATATGGTAAGTTCGTTAGCAAGACGAAGAAGTACCATGCTCATGATGAAAAGAATGAGTGCAATATCGGCGATACTGTACACATCATGGAAACTCGTCCTTTGAGCAAGACTAAGAGATGGAGATTGGTAGAAATAATTGAAAGAGCTAAGTAATTATGATACAAGTAGAATCCAGACTTACAGTATGTGATAATAGTGGGGCAAAAGAGGCTCTCTGTATCCGTGTTTTGGGTGGTACAGGTCGTCGCTATGCTTCAGTAGGGGACGTGATTGTCGTTTCTGTTAAGAGCGTTATCCCTTCAAGTGATATTAAAAAAGGTGCAGTGTCTAAAGCTTTGATCGTACGTACTAAGAAAGAAATCCGTCGTGCTGATGGCTCTTACATACGTTTTGATGATAATGCTTGCGTGTTGTTGAACAATGCAGGTGAAATTAGAGGTAGTCGTATTTTCGGTCCGGTAGCTCGTGAACTTCGTGCTACTAACATGAAAGTTGTGTCACTCGCTCCTGAAGTACTTTAATATTGTAAAAGATTTGAGTAATGAGTAAATTACATATTAAAAAAGGCGATACAGTTTATGTAAACTCCGGTGAAGACAAGGGTAAGACTGGTCGTGTATTGAAGGTTCTTGTTGATAAAAACCGCGCAATCGTTGAAGGTATCAACATGGTGTCTAAGAGCACAAAACCGAATGCTAAAAACCCACAAGGTGGCATTGTGAAGCAGGAAGCTTCTGTCCACTTGTCAAACTTGAACCCCGTTGATCCAAAGACTGGTAAAGCAACGCGTGTTGGTAGAAAAGTAAGTGCTGAAGGCACTTTAGTGCGTTATTCTAAAAAATCAGGAGAGGAGATTAAGTAATGAGTAATACTGCTAGCCTTAAGAAAGAATATGCAGACCGTATTGCGCCTGCATTGAAATCACAGTTCCAGTATTCTTCTTCTATGCAGATACCCGTACTTAAGAAGATTGTTATCAATCAGGGTTTGGGTATGGCTGTTGCTGACAAGAAGATTATTGAAGTGGCAATTAATGAAATGACTGCTATCACTGGTCAGAAAGCCGTGGCAACCATTTCTCGTAAGGATATTGCAAACTTTAAGTTGCGTAAGAAAATGCCGATTGGTGTTATGGTAACTCTGCGTCGTGAGAGAATGTACGAATTCCTTGAAAAGTTGGTTCGTGTAGCTCTGCCTCGTATTCGCGACTTCAAGGGTATTGAAAGTAAGTTCGATGGTAAGGGTAACTATACTCTTGGTATTCAGGAACAAATCATTTTCCCTGAAATTAATATCGATAGTATTACTAGAATTCTCGGAATGAATATTACCTTTGTAACCTCTGCGCAAACAGATGAAGAAGGGTATGCCTTGTTGAAGGAATTCGGTTTACCGTTTAAAAACGCTAAAAAAGATTGATAATATGGCAAAGGAATCAATGAAGGCACGTGAAGTAAAGCGTGCTAAATTAGTAGCCAGATATGCCGAGAAGAGAGCTGCGTTGAAGCAAATCGTTAGAACTGGTGATCCTGCTGAAGCTTTTGAAGCTGCACAGAAATTGCAGGACCTGCCTAAGAATTCTAATCCGATTCGTATGCACAACCGTTGCAAGCTGACTGGTCGTCCTAAAGGATATATCCGTCAGTTTGGTATCTCCAGAATCCAGTTCCGTGAGATGGCTTCTAACGGTCTTATTCCCGGTGTAAAGAAAGCAAGCTGGTAATTTTGTTTTTTAAATATTGTCAGGGTAGGCCTGATTAATTTAATTTATTTTTTATATGACTGATCCAATAGCAGATTATTTGACGAGGTTGCGGAACGCTATTCAAGCGAAGCACAGAGTTGTGGAAGTTCCGGCTTCAAATTTGAAAAAAGAAATCACTAAGATTCTTTTTGAAAAGGGCTACATTCTTAATTATAAGTTTGTAGAAGATGGTCCTCAAGGTACAATTAAAGTTGCCTTGAAGTATGATCCGGTAAACAAGGTTAACGCTATCAAGAAGCTGGAGAGAATCTCTTCTCCGGGTTTGCGTCAATATACCGGTTATAAAGACATGCCGCGTGTTATTAATGGTTTGGGTATTGCTATAATATCTACTTCCAAGGGTGTAATGACCAACAAAGAAGCCGCTGAACTAAAGATTGGTGGTGAAGTTTTGTGTTATGTATATTAATAGGAGGAATTAGCAATGTCAAGAATAGGAAAATTACCCATTAGTATTCCCGCTGGAGTAACAGTTACTCTGAAAGATGACGTGGTTACCGTTAAGGGACCCAAAGGCGAAATGAGCCAATATGTAAATCCTGCTATCAATGTTACCATCGAAGACGGTCATGTTGTTTTGGCTGAGAATGAAAATGCAATGCTGGATAATCCTAAGCAAAAGCATGCATTCCATGGATTATACCGTTCATTGGTACACAACATGGTTGTTGGTGTATCAGAAGGATATAAGAAAGAATTGGAACTTGTCGGTGTAGGTTACCGTGCCTCTAACCAGGGAAATATCATTGAACTGGCTTTAGGTTATACTCACAGTATCTTTATACAGTTGCCTCCTGAAGTTAAAGTTGAGACTAAGTCTGAAAGAAACAAGAATCCTTTGATTATATTGGAATCTTGCGACAAGCAGTTACTTGGTCAAGTTTGCTCTAAAATACGTTCTTTCCGTAAGCCTGAACCGTATAAGGGTAAGGGTATTAAGTTTGTTGGCGAAGAAATTCGTAGAAAGTCTGGTAAATCAGCTGGTGCTAAATAATCATTTAAATTGATATTATTATGACAACAAAAATAGAAAGACGAATTAAGATCAAATATAGAGTACGCAACAAAATTTCAGGTACTACTGAATGCCCGCGTATGAGTGTATTTAGAAGTAACAAGCAAATCTATGTTCAGATTATCGACGACTTGTCCGGTAAGACATTGGCTGCCGCTTCTTCTTTGGGTATGACTGAAAAAATGCCTAAGAAGGAACAAGCTGCTAAAGTAGGTGAACTGATTGCGAAAAAAGCTCAGGAAGCAGGTATTACTACTGTTGTTTTCGACCGTAATGGTTACTTGTATCATGGGAGAGTAAAAGAGGTGGCTGATGCTGCCCGTAACGGTGGACTTAAATTTTAATCATTATGGCAGGACTTAATAATAGAGTTAAGATTACAAACGATATAGAGCTGAAAGACAGATTGGTTGCTATTAATCGTGTAACCAAAGTAACCAAAGGTGGTAGAACTTTTAGTTTCTCTGCTATTGTGGTAGTAGGAAACGAAGAAGGCATCATCGGTTGGGGCCTTGGTAAAGCTGGTGAAGTAACCGCTGCTATTGCCAAAGGTGTTGAATCTGCAAAGAAAAACCTGACAAGAGTGCCTGTACTGAAAGGTACAGTTCCTCACGAACAGTCTGCAAAGTTCGGTGGCGCTGAAGTATTTATTAAACCGGCTTCTCACGGTACCGGTGTTGTTGCTGGCGGTGCAATGCGTGCCGTATTGGAAAGTGTTGGTGTAACAGACGTTTTGGCTAAGTCAAAAGGTTCTTCCAACCCGCACAACTTGGTAAAGGCTACTATCTTGGCATTGAGTGAAATGCGCGATGCTCGTATGGTTGCCCAGAACAGAGGAGTTAGTATGGAAAAAGTATTTAGAGGATAAGGAGGAAGAATATGTCGACTATAAAGATTAAACAAGTTAAAAGTAGAATTGGTGCTCCTGCTGATCAGAAGAGAACTCTTGATGCACTGGGGCTTCATAAGTTGAATCGTGTGGTTGAACACGAATGCACTCCTTCAATTCTTGGAATGGTGGATAAGGTTAAACACTTGGTTACCATTGTTAAGTAATTATTTGTTGAATATAAAACGAATTACAATATGAACTTAAGTAATTTAAAACCTGCAGAGGGATCTACTAAAACAAGAAAGAGAATTGGACGTGGTCCGGGTTCTGGCTTGGGAGGTACTTCTACTAGAGGTCATAAAGGAGCTAAATCAAGATCTGGATACTCTAAGAAAATCGGTTTTGAAGGTGGTCAGATGCCTCTTCAACGTCGTGTTCCTAAGTTTGGCTTTAAAAATATCAATCGTGTAGAGTATAAGGCTATCAACTTGGATACAATTCAGAAATTGGCTGAAGCAAAGAACTTGCAGACTGTAGGTATCAGTGACTTCATTGCTGCTGGTTTCATTTCTGCAAGCCAGTTGGTAAAAGTATTAGGTAACGGAACTTTGACTGCTAAGTTGGATGTACAGGCACATGCATTTTCTAAGACTGCTGTTGCTGCCATCGAAGCTGCTGGTGGACAAGTAGTAAAACTCTAATTCAATGAGAAAAGCTATTGAAACATTAAAGAATATATGGAAAATTGAGGATCTGAGACAACGGATCCTCATTACCATATTGTTTGTGGCAATCTACCGTTTTGGTTCGTATGTCGTTTTGCCGGGGATCAATCCGTCAATGCTGACACAATTGCATCAACAGACAAGCGAAGGTCTTTTAGCCTTGTTAAACATGTTTTCCGGAGGAGCATTTTCCAATGCTTCTATTTTTGCATTGGGTATCATGCCGTACATCTCTGCCTCCATTGTGATTCAGCTGCTGGGTATTGCGGTTCCGTATTTCCAAAAATTGCAGCGCGAAGGTGAGAGTGGTAGAAGAAAAATGAATCAATATACTCGTTATCTGACGATTCTTATTCTTTTGGTTCAGGCTCCTTCTTATTTGCTCAATCTTAAGATGCAGGCTGGTCCTTCTTTAAATGCTTCATTAGATTGGACTCTGTTTATGTTTACTTCTACCATTATTTTAGCGGCTGGAAGTATGTTTATTTTGTGGCTTGGTGAGAGAATTACGGATAAGGGTATCGGTAATGGTATTTCGCTGATTATCATGATTGGTATCATCGCCCGTCTGCCGCAGTCCTTATTCCAGGAATTGATTTCCCGTATGACGGACAAGACTGGTGGTCTGGTAATGTTCCTGATTGAGCTTGTTGTGTTGCTGGTTGTTATTGCATTCGCTATTCTTTTGGTTCAGGGAACTAGAAAGATTCCTGTTCAATATGCGAAGAAGATTGTGGGTAACAAGCAATATGGCGGTGCTAGACAGTATATTCCTTTGAAGGTGAATGCTGCTAACGTGATGCCTATCATTTTTGCTCAGGCTATCATGTTTATTCCTATCACTCTTGTTGGGTTCTCGAATGTGAATGATGCAAGCGGTTTCGTACGTGCATTGACTGATCATACAAGCTTTTGGTATAATTTGATTTTTGCAGTGTTGATTATATTGTTTACGTATTTCTATACTGCAATTACTATTAATCCGACTCAGATGGCTGAAGATATGAAGAGAAACAATGGTTTTATTCCGGGTATCAAGCCAGGAAAGCAAACTGCCGAGTATATTGACGTGATTATGTCACGTATTACTTTGCCTGGTTCTTTCTTCTTGGCCTTGGTTGCCATTATGCCTGCGTTTGCCGGCATATTCGGTGTGAAAGCTGAGTTTGCTCAATTCTTTGGCGGTACATCTTTGTTAATCCTTGTGGGTGTGGTGCTTGATACTCTCCAGCAGGTAGAAAGTCATTTGTTAATGAGACACTATGACGGTTTGCTGAAATCCGGACGTATTAAAGGCCGCAGTGGTAATGTAGCTGCATATTAATCTTTTTTGAAGAATGATATTTCTTAAAACAGAAGATGAAATAGAGCTGCTCCGCAGGAGTAATTTGCTTGTTGGAAAGACGTTGGCTGAGATAGCTAAGGTTATAAGGCCCGGAGTGACAACAAAAGAGCTGGATAGGGTAGCGGAAGAGTTCATCAGAGACAATGGTGCTGTTCCAACCTTTAAAGGTTTTCCTAATCAATATGGTGATCCGTTTCCAGCTTCTATTTGCACATCTGTAAATGACCAAGTGGTACATGGTATTCCGGGAGATAATGTGGTATTGAAAGACGGTGATATCGTGTCTGTTGATTGTGGTACTTACATGAATGGCTTTTGTGGCGACTCAGCTTATACGTTTTGTGTAGGTGAAGTTGACGAAGAGGTCCGCAAATTACTGAAGGTTACTAAAGAAGCATTGTACATAGGGATACAGAATGCCGTTCACGGCAAGCGGTTGGGTGATATCGGCTATGCGATACAGCAGCACTGCGAATCTAATTCTTATGGTGTGGTGCGTGAGTTTGTGGGTCACGGAATAGGCAAGGAAATGCATGAAGATCCTCAGGTCCCCAATTACGGAAAACGTGGTTATGGGACAATGCTGAAGAAAGGCTTGTGCATTGCCATTGAACCGATGATAACTTTAGGTAACCGACAAATACTCATGGAGCGTGATGGCTGGACGGTGAGGACAAAAGACCGCAAGTGTGCAGCTCATTTTGAACATACGATAGCAGTCGGTGCTGGTGAAGCTGATATATTGTCATCATTCGAGTTCATTGAAGAAGTATTAGGAGATAAAGCAATTTAAGAAATTAATATGGCAAAGCAATCTGCAATAGAACAAGATGGAGTTATAGTTGAAGCATTGTCTAATGCAATGTTTCGTGTTGAATTAGAAAACGGACATGAGATTACTGCACATATTTCCGGTAAGATGCGGATGCATTACATCAAAATCCTGCCAGGGGATAAAGTAAGAGTCGAAATGTCTCCTTACGATTTATCGAAAGGAAGAATTGTATTTAGATATAAATAAAATTAAGATATGAAAGTAAGAGCATCCTTAAAGAAACGTACGCCAGAGTGTAAGATCGTTAGACGTAATGGCCGTTTGTATGTTATTAACAAGAAAAATCCTAAGTATAAACAACGTCAAGGATAATATTATTATTTTTGCAAAAAAAATAATTTAGTATATGGCTATAAGAATAGTTGGTGTCGATTTGCCTCAAAACAAGAGAGGTGAAATTGCGTTGACCTATGTATATGGTATAGGTCGTAGTAGTTCAGCAAAAATTTTGGATAAAGCAGGTGTTGACAGAGACCTGAAAGTAAAAGACTGGACGGATGATCAGGCTGCCAAGATTCGTGAGATCATTGGTGCAGAGTATAAGGTTGAAGGTGATCTTCGTTCTGAAGTTCAATTGAACATTAAGCGTTTAATGGATATCGGTTGCTATCGTGGTGTTCGTCATCGTATTGGTCTTCCAGTAAGAGGTCAGAGCACAAAGAACAATGCCCGTACTCGTAAGGGTAGAAAGAAAACCGTTGCTAATAAGAAAAAAGCTACTAAATAATAATTGTTGATATGGCAAAAAAAACAGTTGCAGCAAAAAAGAGAAATGTGAAGGTTGATGCTAATGGACAGTTGCATGTTCATTCATCTTTTAACAACATTATTGTTTCTCTGGCAAACAGCGAAGGTCAGATCATTTCTTGGTCTTCTGCCGGAAAGATGGGTTTTAGAGGTTCAAAGAAGAACACTCCCTACGCAGCACAGATGGCTGCTCAAGATTGTGCTAAGATAGCATACGATCTTGGCTTGAGAAAGGTAAAAGCATATGTGAAGGGCCCGGGTAACGGACGTGAGTCTGCTATTAGAACTATCCACGGTGCAGGTATCGAGGTTACTGAAATCATTGACGTAACTCCGCTTCCGCACAATGGTTGTCGTCCTCCGAAAAGACGTAGAGTTTAAAATTTACCTTTAATAGAAGTGAGACTTGATTTTGTTATTGGATTGTAAACTTTCTCTCTGCAATCGCGGCTGCAACAAACCCAAGTTCATGAATAAACAATTAAATATTTAAAAGAAATGGCTAGATATACTGGACCAAAATCAAGAATAGCCCGTAAATTCGGTGAAGGTATCTTTGGAGCAGATAAAGTATTGTCAAAGAAAAACTATCCTCCCGGACAGCACGGTAATTCCAGAAAGAGAAAGACTTCTGAATACGGTGTTCAACTTCGTGAGAAACAGAAGGCTAAATATACTTATGGCGTTTTGGAAAAACAATTCCGCAACTTGTTTGAGAAGGCTGAGACTGCTAAAGGTATTACTGGTGAAATCCTTCTCCAATTGTTGGAAGGTCGCCTTGACAATATCGTATTCCGTTTGGGTATTGCTCCTACTCGCGCAGCTGCTCGTCAGTTGGTGAGCCACAAGCACATTACTGTAGACGGTGAGGTTGTGAATATTCCTTCTTATGCAGTAAAACCGGGTCAGGTGATCGGTGTTCGTGAAAGATCCAAATCATTGGAAGTTATCGCTAACTCACTGGCTGGTTTTAACCATAGCAAATATCCTTGGTTGGAATGGGATGATAACTCTAAGGTTGGCAAATTGCTGCATGTACCTGAAAGAGCAGACATTCCTGAAAACATTAAAGAGCATTTGATCGTAGAATTGTATTCTAAATAATAATTAATTTCATGGCGATATTAGCATTTCAAAAACCTGATAAAGTATTAATGTTGGAAGCGGACTCTAGATTCGGAAAATTCGAATTTCGTCCGTTGGAGCCCGGTTTCGGTATTACCGTGGGTAATGCACTGCGCCGCATCCTGCTTTCTTCATTGGAAGGTTTTGCTATCACTACTATCAAGATAGACGGTGTTGAGCATGAATTTTCCAGTGTTCCGGGGGCAAAAGAGGATGTTACTAACATTATCTTGAATCTGAAACAAGTGAGATTCAAGCAAGTAGTTGAAGAATTCGAGAGTGAGAAAGTAAGTATTACGGTCGAGAATTCAAGTGAATTTAAAGCAGGTGACATAGGTAAGTATTTGACTGGATTTGAAGTGTTAAATCCTGAATTAGTTATTTGTCATTTAGATTCAAAGTCAACTATGCAGATAGATATTACGATCAACAAAGGTCGTGGTTATGTTCCTGCTGACGAAAACCGCGAATATTGCACCGATGTGAACGTAATTCCTATCGATTCTATTTATACTCCGATACGTAATGTGAAGTATCAGGTAGAGAACTTCCGTGTAGAGCAGAAGACCGACTACGAGAAACTGGTACTTGAGATTACTACCGACGGTTCCATTCATCCGAAAGAAGCCCTGAAAGAAGCAGCAAAGATTCTGATTTATCACTTCATGCTTTTCTCTGACGAGAAGATTACGCTGGAAACAAATGATGCTGACGGCAATGAAGAGTTTGATGAAGAAGTATTGCACATGCGTCAGTTGCTGAAGACCAAGCTCGTTGATATGGATCTCTCTGTACGTGCCCTCAACTGTCTGAAGGCTGCAGATGTAGAGACTCTTGGTGACTTGGTACAATTCAACAAGACGGATTTGCTGAAATTCAGAAACTTCGGAAAGAAATCGCTTACCGAGCTTGATGATTTGCTGGAAAGTCTGAATCTGTCGTTTGGAACTGATATTTCTAAATATAAATTAGATAAAGAATAAAAAATGAGACATAATAAGAAATTCAACCATTTGGGTCGTACTGCCTCTCATAGAAACGCTATGTTGGCTAATATGGCGTGTTCTTTGATTAAGCACAAAAGAATCACTACGACCGTTGCAAAGGCTAAAGCTTTGAAGAAGTTCGTTGAGCCTTTGATTACAAAGGCTAAAGATGATACAACTAATTCCCGTCGTGTTGTATTTAGCAATTTGCAAGACAAGTATGCTGTAACTGAACTGTTTAAAGAAATCTCTGTGAAGATTGCTGATCGTCCGGGTGGTTACACTCGTATTATCAAGACTGGTAACCGTTTGGGTGACAACGCAGAAATGTGCTTCATTGAACTCGTTGACTACAACGAAAATATGGCTAAGGAAAAGGTTGCCAAGAAGGCTACTCGTACCCGCCGTTCAAAGAAAGCCGCTGCTACTGAAGCTGCTCCTGCTGCAGAAACATCTGCACCGGTTGCCGAAGCTCCTGCTGCTGAGGAAGCTAAAGCTGAATAATTCAACTATTCTTTTTATATATAGAAGCCGTTCCAATTTGTTTGGAACGGCTTTTTTTTCCTATAAATCATCCAAGAAACATTAAAAGATGTGTGCACAAAACAAATTCCTGGTAGAAACTGTTATATTTGCACATAGATATGGCTAAATTCTTAAGATTCATAGGATTCATGGTGCTTGCATTGGCTTTATGGCAGACTGCAAGCGATGCATTTGCAAATAAAGCGGCAAGTGGGGGGAATGTTGTGAGTGAGAATACTATTGCCGTACATGAGCAGACTGATGCCTATATTGCGATGCCTCAATTACCTTATCTGCCGGATGCAGAGCTGGCGGGCATGGGTGGACAATTACATTCGCTGACGTACTCCCGTATACAGCGTATTTCTACCACGGAATATATATTTTCTTTAAAGGACTGGATTGACAAACTGGCCCAGCGAGCGGCTGTTTTGTCTCTGCATCGTGAGAAACTCTATGATGCCACTGCCTATTATCGTTGCCAGCCGGTGTGCGAATATTACATTTTCACACTAAGGCGTATTCTCATTTAGTGTTTTATTGAATCTTCCTTTTTCCCTTGTGTATGGTCAGACTATGTGTTTTTGCAGGGGAATACTGTATTTTCTATTTCTAATAAATTCATTAAAACATATTATAATTATGGCAACTCAAACTATTGACGCAACTCTTTTTGCGTCTTCACATCCCGATATTGTAAAGCGTACCAGTGTTTCAGGACTTATCTTTTCAGTAGCTATGCTGCTGGTCGGTGTTTTTATTTTTGCATCCATTTTTGAGATGAGTGATAAATCTTCCACTCTCAGCATGGCTTTGATGGTGCTGGGTACGGCATTCGTCTTGCTTGGCGTGTTCCGTCTGTTTTGGAAATCGAAGGAAGTGGTCTATTTGCCGACGGGCAGTGTGACCAAGGAACGCAGTGTTTTCTTCGATTTGAAATATTTGGGCAAACTTACAGATATGATTGAGAATGAACAGCTGAATGGCGAGACTGAAATAAAAAGTAGCGGCAGTGGAAATGTGCGCATGGATGTCATGATTTCGCAGGACAATAAATTTGCGGCTGTACAGTTGTATCAGTTTGTGCCTTACACGTATACTCCGGTAACTTCCGTACGCTACTATACGGGTAGCGATGCGGTTGCAGTATCTACTTTCCTGGAGAAATGTAAAACAGCATAATCAGTCAAAGAGTTAGACTTGACTTTAACTGTGGTGGGGATTAGTCGGCAACGGCAATCCCCATTTTTTTCATCAGGAAGCAGGCGTTCATATTCTGGGCGATGCCTGGGCGCAAGCGGTAGGAGAAGGTCAGTTCATTGTCTGTAATGTCTGCTTCGAAGCGATAGTTGCGGATGTCATCGGGGAAGAGGTCGATGAGTGTTCCCAGCAGCAGGTCGTGGGTGGCAATGATGCCATTGGCCTGCAAAGTCATGAATTGCTTGATAAGGGAAAAGGAGCCTTTCTGCTTGTCCATGGAGTTGGTACCTTTCAGAATTTCGTCGAGGATGATGAAAAGCTCCTCACCAGCCTGCAGCTTGTCTATGATGAGTTTCAGACGTTTGAGTTCGGCAAAGAAGTAGGACTCGTTGTCGTTCAGTGAATCCGAGGTACGCAGGCTAGTGATGAGCCGGGCCGGGCATATTTCCATTTGGCGAGCACAGACGGGGGCGCCGATGCAGGCAAGGAGGTAATTGATGCCCACCGTACGCAGATAGGTGCTTTTCCCTGCCATGTTGGCGCCGGTGACGATGATGAAAAACGGTCGTTTCACCATGTCGATGTCATTGCGGACACAGCGGTCACGGTTCATCAGCGGATGGCCCAGGGCTTCGGCACGGAGACGGAAGGAGGAAGGGGCATTGATGGGTGCTTCCGTTTCAGAATTGCTTTCTTCTTCTTTATTTAGGTTTCCTTTTCCCTTTCTTTCCGCTTGAACTATCTTTGGGTAAATATAGTCCGGATGATTATAGGCAAATGTTGCCAGTGAGTTGAGCGCATCCATTTGTCCGATGGCATCGAGCCACCCGGGCAGTTCAGCGGCATATTGCTCTTTCCAGGCTTCAATGCGCATGATTTGACGCAGTTCCCAGAAGAAGAGGCCGTTCAGAATGACGTACATAAAGACATTGTTGCGTTGGTCGAGTTCATCCATGAGCTTGTTCAGCCTGCTGATGGAGTGGGAGGCTTTCCGTTTTTCTCCGTCAATCTGTTGTCTTATCTCTTTGAGCAGGGTGGCTTGTGCAGGCTGCTTTTCCATGAGGTGGAGCAGGGCGGCGTAGGTGGAGAGAATTTGCAGTTTTTTGCCATAGATGGCCTGCATCTTGGTGACTTTGCCAGTGAAGCCGAAGCCGGCGATGACGAAGCAGGTCCAGATGATGCCGTAGATACTTGCGGACAGAATTCCTGCCATGACGAGTGCGAGGCAGATGAGGTTGGCTCCCGTCACCAGTACCGGCAGGAGGCGCAGTAATTTCCGGCTCCGGAAGATGCTCGGACTTTCCGCCCATTGGCACAGTTCTGTTTCATCGGCGGCTTTTCCTTTGTACAGCAGGCCGAGGATACGGAAGCGCTGACGGAATTTCAGTTCCGGAGCCAGTTCACTGACGGCTTCTTGTCGGCGGATGATTTCTTCCTTTCTCTCGAGATGTTTCCCCAGCCAGTGGGCGAGGCGGTGTTTCCCGGGCTGTGTGCAGGTACGGTTGATGTACTGGAAAAGGGAATGCGGACCGAAAACATCCAAATCATAGGTGTAGAGATGGGTGGGGTCGATGTATGCTTCGCCGTCATCGAAAGAAGACGTATCGTAATCCAGAGCGGCGAGTTCCTGCTCGTTGATTTCCATCTTCTTTTCTAGATAGTCCTTGCGATGGAACAGCCGGTTGTGGTATTTCATTAAAAATAGGAACGGCAGTAGGGTGATGAGGGCAATGCAGGCCAGTATACCCCAGCTCTCGCTCCAGAAATAGATAATTCCTACTACTCCTGCCACAAATAGCAGCAGGCGCAGGCTGCCGATGCGGTAAATCTTCTGTTGTACTTTATTCAGTTCTTGTCTTGCCTCTTCTGCCGTGTTGCGGTAGACGGCGCTGATTTTATCTATCGTATTTATTTGCTCCATACATGTTAAGTTTAAGGCAAAGATATACATTTCCAATTGTTTTTTCCGCGATTTTTTGTCTACTTCCGATAAAAAATGTACCTTTCGCTCACTAAAACAAAGTTTCAGAAAAGAGGAGGTTGGGATATGAAGAAGAGTTGGTTGTTAGGCGTTCTGATGTTGCTGGCGGTTTTGCCGGTGGGGGCGCAACAGGTAATGTATTCCAATCTGAAAGAGTTGGTGGAGAACCGTGGCGATACGGTTACCACACTGAAGATTGAGAAGCGTACAAAGAACCAGATTTACCTCATGGGCGGTGCCGATTATCGTATTACGGTAGACGACAATCCCGGTCTTTGCCGTTATTTGAAGTCCCGTTGTTATGCTGTACGGGTAGATACCTCGCTTTATGTCAATTGCCGTAAGATGCGCTATAAGCGTTATCGCTTCGGGCAGTGGTATGCACCTGCCATGTGGCTCGGCGGCAAGGTTTACTTCTGTGCACAGCCTGTGGGACAAGCAGCCACCAGTACCATGACTCCCGATGATGCCACACGATTGGGCGGTGAAGTGGGAGACGCCATCAATGCTTCGGGACTGGTGCATGCCCGCGTCTATTACGAACTGAATCCCGAAACCGGAAAGTCCGAGTTCGTGGGACGTGAGCGAATGATGCAATTGCTTGCCGGATACCCGACACTGCACGCCGAATTCGAGAAAGAAACAAGCGAGTCGGCAGAGGTCATCGGCAAGTATCTGCGTGCACTCCGTCCATTAATCACTAATCATTAATCATTAATAAGATGATATTATTGCA
Source organism: Bacteroides sp. AF25-5LB (assembly GCF_003602965.1). Classification (NCBI taxonomy): domain Bacteria; kingdom Pseudomonadati; phylum Bacteroidota; class Bacteroidia; order Bacteroidales; family Bacteroidaceae; genus Bacteroides; species Bacteroides sp. AF25-5LB. Next base: position 45,674 of record NZ_QTMC01000012.1, on the reverse strand, counting down.
AGACGTGCCCGATGGGTACGAATACTGCTTTGCGGGTAACGGAAAGTGCCCCAAAGCCTCTTCCTGCCTGCGGGCGATAGCGGCACAACTGTTGTCCGAGAGTGAAGGCCCCCAGCCACAGTCCGTTCGTGCGGTGAATCCTTTTTATGTCGGCAGCTTGTCCGGGTCCTCCACTTGTGCCCGTTACCGCTCCAGCGAGCAGCTGCACTATGCCCGCGGTATGACACGCCTTTTCGACGAAGTACCCACCAAGCTGCTTTTCACCGTGCGCCATCGCGTGATGGGATGCTTCTCTTGCGAACGCTATTACTATCATTGCCGCAAGGGCGAGCGCCCTATCTCTCCCGAAGAACAGCAGCGGATAGCCCGGGTATTCAATGCGGTAGGCATAGGCACCAAGCCTAAGTTCGACCACTACGAGTATGCGGTAGCTTGGTGACCGGCTGCAAAGTCACTGCACACCTTTTGCAGCGTCACTGCAAACCCGTTGCAGTCGCGCTGCAAAGCAGTTGCAGTATCACTGCAAATAGGTATGCAGTGATGCTGCAAACGGTATGCAGTGGCACTGCAAAATGCATGCACTCACTTTGCAGTGAGAAGTCGCTGTTGTTCACGTTGTTACAGTATGAATACAATGAGGCCTTATCTCCCTCTTTTCGGCCTGCTGTTTACAGATTGCAGAAGAAGGATACGAATACCGGTACACTCATATCAATTAATATTCCGTGGAATATAGCGATAGGAATCACGTCCTTTCCGGAATATTGGGTGATGAAGGGTAGAAGTACATCCATCGAATTGACCCCTGCCGCCGATATAGGTGCCAGTTTGCCGAAATATTTCCGGATGAGCGGTGCACCCAGCAAAGCCATCATTTCACGGAAGATATTGGCAAGCAGGGCGATGGTGCCCAGCTCCGTGGCGAGTTGCAGGCCTATGGAAGGTTCCTTGAATTGCGTAATCAGAATGGAGGAAAGCGAATAATAAGCAAATCCGCTACCCACCGCCATGCAGTCGAACACACTCCATTGGCTCAACAGCAGACTGGCGAAGGCGGAGAACAACAGCGTTCCCACAATGGTGGCCATCGGCACCAAAAGCATTTTGGGCCGCAGGCTCTTGACCAGCTCCTTCAGTTTCTTGTTGCTCCCGATGCCGATGCCCACCTGGAACATCAATGCATAGAGCACATACATGGATAAGTCGTGCAGGTCGAACTGAAAATCATTGGCTACTCCCATCAGGCAGCCGGCACAGAAAAATGCAACAACCGTCAAACTTCCCTTCATCTCTTCTCTCCTTTCTTGAAAAATAGGTGAAACACCATCAGTGAGGCCAGCATGCTGCCTGTAATGCTCAGTGAGGCCAGTACGGCGGCCTGCCACCCGAATCTTCCCAGATTGTCAACAATCAGACGGTTGGAGCCGGTGGATACACCGAGTACAAAGAGCAGCAGTAAGATGGTGAGCGAGGCGCTTTTCTCCACTTTTTGCAACATTTGTACGTTACGCATCAGGTATCCGATACCGATTCCTATAAACATGATAGATATAATTGTAAACATAAGTTTTCTTCTTCTTTTTGGTGAATACATAGGTTAGTCCGGTTTTTCCGAATGGAAACCCCATACACGGCATTTCTCCCTCCTTTTCTCGGTAAGGGAAGTGCAAAATAGTAAAATGTAAATTGCAGGGTAGTTAAATGAATCCGCTGAACCAATGTACGTGCACTATGAAATGGCCGCATAAGGTCTTGTTGCCCCATGCAGCATTGCGCGTATTGTATGTTGTAGTTAAGTACTGGTTCATATCGTTTTTGAATTTCGGTACAAAGATAGTGACGTTTTGAATAATTTCCAAATAAATATTCATAATTTGTTCGAAAGTGGAATAGGATAACTGGAACCATATCATCGTTTTGCAACAATCTTGAAAAATGGAGGATGGGCTATCATTTTGCTTAAGTAATATATCTATAAAGATACTATGAACTTGAAGACAACTAGGAAAAACGTCTGAACATCAGTTAGCAAATATTCTATCATTACCGGCAAATATATGCAATGCTTGATATCTTTTTTTGAGCGTTATTTGCAATAATCAAATATGTCATCATGAAAAGTCTTTTTTATTTTAGTCCTCATATATCTGTCAGTAAAGCTGATATGTTACATGCAATGCCTCATATCGAAGAAATTCTGGCTAATGTGGATGAATTGGAGCAAACAATTCATGAAGCACAAAATATGTTGTCTCCCTATTGTGTCTATGCTGTTTATAAAGATGTTAATCTTTTCAATGATTATATTCAAGTTGGTAATATTATTCTGCATTGTGGAAATAAAATTGTTCATCTACTTCAAAATAGTAGTCAAGCAGCCATTGCTGTATGTACAGTAGGTCAGGAGATTACTTATCACTATCAATATTGTATTGAAAAAGCGGATTATCTGAAAGCTTATATATATGATATTATTGCCAACATAGGTGTAGACAAAACAATGGAAGAGTTGAAAAATAGTTTGCGGCAGGAACTCCTCCAACAAGAGTTGGCGATAACATCTAATTTTTGTCCAGGATATTGTGACTGGGATATAAAAGAACAAGAGAATTTATTGTCTTTGATTCCTGCTGAAAGATGCCCGGTCACGCTTACGGCTTCTTCGTTAATGCAACCCATAAAGTCACTAAGCTCCATTATAGGCATAGGTAAGGATGTTAAGTATAAAAAGAGTAATTGTAGTATTTGTAATTTGTCTCAATGTGCCTACAAACACCAATAAAAAATTGAAGAATATGCATAAAGTTTGTTTAGAGCCAATAGGAAAAGAACTTGAGGTAAATCACAATACTCCTCTCCGTGATATTGTTGCTGAATTGGGTCTTGAATTTCCATGTGGAGGAAATGGCTTCTGTGGAAATTGTAAAGTAAGGATAATGGCTGGAGATATTGAAGTGAGCGAGCAGCATGCCCGAATGTTGCAAAAAAAAGGATTGTCTTCTCAATGGCGCTTAGCGTGTTACAGCCATGTCACAGAGGACGTGACATTGTATATAGACCAGTGTGAATGTATTGTTCAGACAGATCAGACCTTATTCCCGGTGCAGCCCGAAGATGGATATGGTATTGCTGTTGATCTAGGTTCGACAACTATCGTTACACAACTTATCAATCTCTATAACGGGCATATTGTGGCTGTGTCTACCTCCCTCAATCCACAAAGTGCCTATGGCGCCGATATAATATCTCGCATCTCCTATGCCTTGTCTTCAGAAGAACATTTGCAGCAACTGTGCCAACTTGTACGGCATGCTATAAAAAAACTTATTTTGGAAATGGTTGGTGACCACTATTACGATATACGTAAGGTAGTGATATCCGGTAATAGTGTCATGTATAGTCTATTCTGTGCACTGGATGTTTCTACGCTCGCTGTATATCCATTTCAATCTCGGCAAAATGATATGCAGGAGTTTACTCCGCAAGATTTAGACTGGCCTTTGCCTTCGGGATGCCATATCTGTTTTCTTCCCAATATCGGTCATTTTGTTGGAAGCGATATTCTTTCAGGTATTGAGGCCATCCAAATGCATACGAAAAAGAAATTTCAAGCATTGATAGATTTAGGGACTAATGGAGAGATAGCAATAGGTAATAGGGAAAAGATTCTTTGTGCCTCGACTGCTGCTGGTCCTGCTTTTGAGGGGATACATATCTCTCAGGGAATGAGGGCCTCTGCTGGAGCTATTTATCAAATAGACGAACATAATAATTGCCCTAAGATTATAGGCAATGGTAAAGCGATAGGTATTTGTGGAAGTGGGTTGGTAGACGCCATGTATTTATTTCTGAAGCAGCGGAAAATAGATACTTCAGGAGCTATTACCAGAGGTGTCCCTTTTTTAGCTGTAGCCGGCAAAATAGGTATAACAGACAAGGATATACGGGAATTTCAGTTGGCAAAAGCTGCCATTTGTACTGGTATTGAAATTCTTACAAAAGAATTGAATATATCAATAGATGACATAGAGCATTTGTATATAGCAGGAGGATTAGGTAACTATTTAGACATTGACAAGGCGATAGCTATAGGCCTTCTTGAGATTAAAGACAAAGTAAAGGTTATTAAAGTGAATAATTCTGCTCTATTAGGTACCCGGATGTTTTTATTTCAAAATACGATTCATGACAGAACGACCATTCTGAATATTGCACAGCACTGCTCTTTGGAATCGCACGTGAACTTTCAGGATATTTATTGTGAGAAGCTTTTTTTTCCTGACTTATCAGAATAACCGTTTTCAAGTCAGATTTATTGTATTCTCTTCACGGTTTAGCAGTTTACAATATTCGCTGGGAGTTTTACCTGTAATACCTTTAAACTGTCTGTTGAAATGCGACAAATTATTGTATCCGCAATCATATGCTATCTGGCTGATAGCTATATTTTTATTCATTAATAATTTTACTGCGTATGAGATACGCAATTCAGACAAGTAACTGAACAATGTTTTTCCAGTATTTTTTTTATAATAACGGCATAGCGCACTCGCATTCATACCTACGTGTCGGGCTATATCTTCCAAACTAATGTTTTCTTGATAGTTTTTATTCATATAATTATAGGCACGTTTTATTACCACATCATTTTCATCCATTGCTTGGCTTCCTCTGTATTGTGCACTGGCGAGAAAGGTATAATCGCAGTTTTTCGATAATTCATATAATATCTTATATAATTCTACCAGTTTTTCAAAATTATCATAAGATGGCAGTTTCCTGAAATGTTCCTGAACTTTCAGTTGTGTTTTTCCAGTAAACAATAATCCTTTTTGGGATTTGCTTAACAATAAATGTATGGAATCGAATTCCGGTATTTTTGTGTATTCTGAAGGAAAAATATCCGTGTTAAATTGGGAGTAAACGGAGCTGGATACCAGCGTTGTATTTTTTTCATAATATTCATCAGCACTTAACCATAAATGGGGTAAGTTCTTGCCAATCAACATAAAATCTCCAGGAGACATTTTGCGTACGGTGTCGCCCACAAAGGTAAGTCCTACTCCTTTTTCTATCAGGATCAATTCATATTCAGGATGTATATGCAAAGGGGCAGCGAAATATGCGTTATGATAAGACACCGCACAAAAAGAAGAGTTGACAGGTTTTACCACATTCTCAAAAGAAACTGTATTCATAGCACTATTTTATTTTAATACATGGTTAATGCAAATATAGTATTAGTTAATGCAAATATATATAAATAAAAAGATAAGTTCAATTGATAACTTTGCCAAAAAAGATTAATAATTAATGTTTTAATACTATGACACCTAAAGAAAGAGTAATCAAAGCCTTCAATCATGAGGAAACGGATCGTCCTCCTTTTCAGGCAACCTTTACTCCAGAGTTTGCTGAAAGATTACGTAAAGAGTTCAAATTGCCTGAAATGTTTACTGAACCTCATCACCGCCAATGGTATGGATATGACTTGGAAATTTTGACTGGACAAGATGCGTTGCAAGCCGGAGTGGGATGGTTCACAAATTACTACCTTAAAAAGGAGGCTTATACGGATGAATGGGGCGTTAAATGGAAAATAGATCCCTATGCCACTCCGTTCGGTATCGGTCATTATACTAATATAGAAACAAATCCTTTGCGTGATAATGATGAAGCTGCTATCAGTTATAAAGCTCCGGATCCCGACCGCCCGGAATTATATACCCATGTAGAGCGACTGATTAAGGAATATGGAAGCGAGTATTTTATTATAGGTAGAATACATTGTACCATCTTCGAGTCGGCATGGGCACTGCGAGGATTAGATACTCTGATGACCGACTTTTATATAAATCCGGATTTAACCAATCATCTTCTTGATGAAACATGCAACTATCATAAGGCAGTGGCATGTAACATGGCACGTTTAGGAGTGGACATGATTTGGTTAGGAGATGATATGGGAGCACAATCATCTCTGATGATAGATCCTGAGCTGTGGAGAGAGTACTTCAAACCTCGAATGGCAAGTATTATCCAAGCAGCCAAAAGCATCAATCCTAAATTGAAAGTGGCCTATCATACGGACGGCTGTAATTATGATATTATTCCCGAATTGATAGAAATAGGGTTGGATGTACTAAATCCTATCCAAACCGAGTGTATGGATCCGGAAATTCTTCAAAAAAAGTATGGTGAACAACTTTGTTTCTTCGGTGGAATAGCTGTACAGTCGACTTTACCTATGGGCACAGCGGAAGAAATACGTAAAGAATATCAGTGGCTAAAAAATTCCATAGGTAAAAATGGGGGATGGTTATGTGCTCCTACCCACCATGTTCAATTGGATACTCCTATTGAGAATTTCTTTGCCATGCTCCAAGCTATTGGTATACCAGATAATAGGCGACGATAATCTATTGTATAATTACCTTAAACCATTTTGTATCATGAAACACATTATTATGATGCTTTTACTTTCATTTTCGGCAGTGTTAATCCATGCGCAGGAATATCGGGTAAAAGGGCAAGTGAAAGATGCCAACGGAGAAACTATAATTGGTGCCTCCGTTCGGGAAACTGGAACTACAAACGGAACAATTACTGACCTAAACGGCGAGTTTTATCTTACTGTAAGGAAAGGAGTGACGATTGAAATCTCTTACATTGGTTATGAATCTCAAACTATGGTTGTAAACAATGCTCATCCGCTGGAAATTATTCTTAACCAAGAATCCTTGTTACTTGACCAGGTGGTTATTGTGGGAACTACCATGAATAAAAAGGATTTGACTGGTGCCATTTCTCATGTCACAACCAAGGATATTGAGAATATTCCGGCTACAAGCATCAACCAAGCGATTCAAGGTAAAATGACCGGTGTGCAGGTCAGAATGAGTGACCCACGCCCTGGAGGCTCTACCAGTATTCAGGTTCGTGGAAACAACTCTATTCAGTACGGTACCAGCCCTATTTACGTAGTGGATGGTGTTGTGATGGAGGGAGGATTTGATTTGATCAATCCTAATGATGTGGCCAGTATAGATGTACTTAAAGATGCATCAGCTACTGCTATATATGGTTCGCGTGGAGCCAATGGAGTTGTGCTCATTACGACTAAAAAAGGCAAAGGTCAAAAAAGTCAAATAGAATATAATGGCTGGGTTGGGATACAGGAATTTGCTAATAAAATGGATTTAGTCGGTACGAAAGATTTGTATCAGTTACGTGAAGATGCTGTGTTTAATCATTTGAAAGCCAATAATCCGGCATTGTCGGATGCGGAAATACAAAATCAGATACATGCTTCTGGTAATCCATATTTTGGAGAGTACGAAGATAAAGCGTATCGGGATAATCAGACTTATAACTGGTTGGATGAGGTTACACGGACCGGTTTCCAACAAAATCATAATATATCTTTCGCTAATTCCTCAGATGGAAACTCTACTTACATAAGTTTCGGATATACGAACCAAAAAGGGTTAATTGATGTTTCTCAGTATAAACGCTATTCTGGTAAGATAAACACAGAACAACGTTTAAAGAAATGGCTTAAAATAGGTACAGCTACTTCTTTTAATCGTTCAGAGGATGACCGTGTAGAGGGGCAATTATTCTCTAATGCACTTTATGCCAATCCGATGTTGCCCATTTCCAAGGAACCGATGGTGCTTAAATGGGGAAATGTGGACGACTTAGATGCGGCCAATCCTTTGAGGAGTCTGGATGTGAAATGGACTGTGAATACAGATCGTGTTTTCTCTAATAATTATATTGACATTAATCCGATACCTGGATTGACATTCCGTTCCTCTTTCGGTATCGATATAATGAATACACGTTCAGCCTATTATCGCCCGAAATCTACTTATGAAGGAACTCGTAACGATCAAAATGGAGAGGCTAACCAGAATAAAGAGAGATGGTGCAATTGGCAATGGGACAATACAATTACTTATAACAAGTTAATTGCAGAGAAGCATAATCTTTCTGTAATGATGGGTACTTCTGCTACAAGAAATTTGTACGAAGCTTCAGCTGCTACTACTTATAATTTCCCGGTGGATGATTTCGGATATGATAATATGGGAGCAGGTGCTGGTGAGAAGTTCACTACTTCCACCGCATCTGAATATTCCTTGATTTCTTATCTGGCGCGTTTCAATTACAATTATAATCAAAAGTATGATTTGACACTTACTGCTCGCTACGACGGTTCTTCCAAATTTAGAAAAGGTAATAGGTTTGCTTTGTTTCCTTCTATTGCCGGTGCTTGGACTCTATCGGAGGAAGAGTTTATTAAGAAACTACACTTCTTTGATTTATTAAAGCTGCGTGTGGGGTATGGTATTGCTGGTAATCAGAACATTCCCGATTATAGCTATTTGAACCAATATACTCCTGATGGAAGTACAGGGAATCTTACATTTATCCGTTCCAGCGTGCTGGGTAACCCAGATTTGAAATGGGAAAAACAAAAACAATTCAATGTAGGGCTTGATTTTAGTCTGCTGAAGAACCGTTTGAATATAAGTGTTGATTATTTTCATATTCTAAATGAAGACTTATTGATGTCAAAACCGTTGGCAACCTCTTCTGGTTTTGCCAGTACGATAGCTAATGTCGGTAGGCTAAAGAATGAAGGGGTAGAAATTAGTATTTCGTCACAAATCATCAATAATAGAGATTTCCAATGGAACTTACAAGCGACTTTGTCACATGACAAGAATACCGTTGATGCTTTGTATGGCAATGTGGATGCAATATACAATATCTACTATAACGGAATACAACGTACAGGTAATCTTTTTGTCGGAGAATCGTTGAATACAGTCTATTCATATAAATTCCATAAGATATGTCAACAAGAGGATATGGACTATGTTAATGGCATTGATTATGGTGGCAAAATTGTACAACCCGGAGATATGATTCCCGTTGATGTAAATGATGATAAAATTATCAATGATGAAGATCGTATTGTAGTGGGTAAACTTGATCCTAAAATATACGGAGGATTCAGTACTGAATTTTCCTGGAAAGATATCACCTTGAGCGGAGTTTTCAATTATTCAGTTGGTGCAAAACGTATTTCCAACTTATATGAAACAATGATGAATGGAACCGGTTCTAATATTGCACATAAGGATATCTTAGACAGATGGACACCTGACCATACAAATACTGATATTCCGAGAGCCTTTTATGCCAGTGGACGCTACAATTATAATGATGTAGACTGGGGGATTCAAGATGCTTCATTCTTGCGTTTGTCAACTTTGTCTTTGAGTTATAATTTCCCTCAGAAGTTAGTACGGAAAATGTCGATAGACAAACTCAGAGTCTATTTTACAGGAAGCAATCTTTTCTGCCTTACAAACTACAAAGGATTTGATCCTGAAGGTGGGGATAGTTATCCTACTGCCAGAATGTATGTCTTTGGACTTAATTTCAGTTTTTAAAAAATTACTATTATGAAAAACAAACTATATACCGCACTTCTCGGTGCAACATTACTGATAGGAATGCTCTGTTCGTGCAGTGACTTTCTAAATAGTGATCCAAAAACATTCCTTAAGGAAAACGAGGTTTATAGCTCATGTGATCGTATAGAGCCATTGGTATCGGGGCTTTATATGAATTGGCGGGCACAACAAAAAGACCGGTTATATCTACTGCCAATGATGGGTAATGACGAAAGTGCTGAAAGTGAAGCACAGATTGTATGGGAATCGCAACAAGCCGGACTGGATAAATATAATGGAGAGTTAAATTCCCGGCATTCATTACTGACTCAATATTGGAACCAATACTGGGGAGTAATATCCAGTGCTGCCGAAGTTATCAATGGTGCTCAGTATGTGCAAGATGACTTGGAGAAAAGAGATATTCTGAAAGCGGAGGCCTGCTTTATACGTGCAACTCAATATTTTTCACTGGTTCAATATTGGGGTGCTGTTCCTATTATTGACTATTCCCGCCAGATTGAATTAGGAACCCGGCGCCAGCCTATCGCTGATGTCTGGCAATTGATCATCAATGATCTGACTTTTGCGGCAGAACATCTGGAGAAAAGTGTGGAAGATAAGAATAGAGTAACCAGTGGTGCCGCCAAAGCCTTATTGGGTAAGGCTTATTTGCATGCTGATCCGTCTACTGGTTTAAGGGATTATGGGAAAGCAGCAGCTTTATTTAAAGATGTTATTGATAATCATGGCTATCAACTTGTTGGAAATTTTGCAGACTTATTTGATTGTAATAAGCCCAATACGACAGAGTCGATTTATGAATTTCAGTTCTCGCATATCTATCCTAACCAGAATCAGATTCAATATCAGTTAGGTTCTCGTGCTTGTACCCATCAAGGAAGTTATTGGGGAGGATATGAAACAATCTTGCCTACTGAGTATTGTCTAAATATTTTTGAAGAAGGTGACCAACGTTTTGAAGCCAGTATACGCAAAGAAGTGCTTTTTAATGAGGCAGGACAACCGGTAAACTGGGTATTATATCCTGAGGAATTGGGACCTCATATTAAAAAGTACGAAGACCCCCGGGCCAGTAATAATACATGGCAAAGCGGAAAAAATGTATTTTATCTCCGTCTGGCTGACATCATTCTATGCTATGCAGAATGTTTGAACGAACAAGGTAACACAAACGAAGCTGTAGAGCAAGTCAATGTTGTCCGGAGGCGTGCCTGGGGAGGTGTATTGCCTGATGATAAAGTATGGAAGACCACTATGGGGCAAAATGAGTTTAGAGAAAAAATTCTTGATGAGCGTATGCGTGAACTATGTTTTGAGAACTGGAGGCGTATGGACTTGCTGCGTACCGGTAAATTGGTAGAGTATGTAAGAAGCCGTAATCACTGGGCAAAAGCTGAAGGAAAAATTCAGGATTATCATCAATTATATCCGATTCCTGATACTGAAATCAAAAATAATGATGATATTACTCCCGAAGAACAAAACCCGGGATATGTTAACTAATATAAAATTTCCTGATTATGAAAGTTATATATCTATTTTTTATATGTATACTTATGATATCTTGTGCTCCGGAAGGAGCACAAGTTTATATCAGTACAGATGTAGCCAACATAGAAAATGAACAAGTAAAAGTTTCATTTGATCTTAAAAACGGCTATCTCCAAATAATAAATAAACAGGAAAATAGAGTAATAGTGGACAGCGCATGCTTTTCTGCTAATCAATATTATTCTACAGATTTTAGCTTATTTAAAGCACATGCTGAGGATACGCATACTGGTAAAAAGTTATTTGTTACAGCTTGTAGTCCGGAAATAGACCTTACTGTAGAAAGCACGGTCATGAATAATTCTCCGGAAATTAAATTTAATATGCAGATTTTTAATCATCGAGATGTTCCACTTCATATCAAACAATGGTCACCGGTACGTGGTGGCCGCTTGTTCGCTTCACTCGGTGATGTTGAAGAATTCCATATCCTCGACGGAAATGCGGGGGGGGAACCTACGTGGACTTATCAACAATTGCCGGTGTATTGTCGGAATAACATGCTTGTCACAGCAAAGTCTGGCAACAAACGGCATACATTTGTTGCAGGTGGATTGACCTATCAAGAATATGAGAAATTCGTAGAGGTAACATCTGCTGCTCCCCGCCGAGAACAACTGGAGAAACTATATCCGGAGATGTCTCTGTTTGCATACATGAATGTTCCAGTTATGCGGGAAGATGGTCTGGATACCTATATTAGTTTAGGAAAAGGATATGATTATGAGCAACCGTCTGCTCCGGCATTTGAGATTCGGAAAGCTGTATATGACAGTCAAGAAATCATAGTGAATTTGATGAATCCGGAAAAAGGGAAAAAATACGCTATGGGAGTCGCCATTAGTAGTGATAGTAATAATCGTAAAGAATCTCTCTGGGCAGACAATGGGCCAGGAAGTATTGCCTATGAATTAAGTGGGAAGATTTCAATAGACAACTTTAATGAGGGAGGGAAGTCTACTCAGGTTATAGTGAACTTGCCGCAAGAATTGACGGATAAAGGTAATGTCAGGTTACTTCTCAAGAAGGATGAAGGTCCTAATGCTGTACTAAATGAGGTTTGGGCCTATGAAGGACATATCTCGGGCAATGATTCAGGAAAAGCATCTACTTTTAATTATGTGCCAAATAAGGCTGGTGATTTCAGAGTGAGTTTATTTGCCCAAGATCCATTAGGGAAGCTGATTGACAGTCAGCAGAACTATTCATTCAAAGATAAGTTCTATTTAGATATTACTACTCATAGCCACTTTGAAGCATTGGAGAAATATGCCTTTGCTGTGAAAAACGAACAAGGCATAAACATAAATTACTACGACTTTCCCTCTGTCTGTTTGTGGTATGCCATGCATCCGTACTATGGTATGGGTCCCGGTATGAATAGTTCAAAAGGCGCGGTGGAAGAAATGGAACGAATCTCTCGAAGTGGTTTTCTCAAATATGCAAAAGCTGCCGTTCGCCTGGTGCCTGATTGCTATGAAGTGAATAATGAGCAAGGCTGGTGGGACGATAAGCATTTCCAAATGCATGGTAGTGGAAATGCTGTTCCGGGAGAGGTAAACGTGAAGCAACATTATGAAAAGCCCTATGAAACCACGGTCAAATGGGCTACAGCGGTTGAGAGACTTGGAGGCATTCCTTTATTATATGTACAGACTGGTAAGCGCTCGCAAGATTATGCTGAAGCATATCCAGAACACATGTTATTTAATCAGTCCGATGCTTACATTCCTGATTTCACTTGGACGGTTGGCGCAAAGGCTAGTTATGACTTTACAGATAAAGGATTTGTTACCCACATGAAAGAAGTGTACAAAAACTTTAAGGAAGGTGGCTTAAAGGGATTGATGTTCGATTATACTAATACGGGATGGCCGCAATACGGGGGACTGGATGATCCCTATAGTACAGCTGCTGCTGCCTATCGGAAGATATATGAATTGGCGTATGAGGGAATGGGAAAGGATAGTTATATACATGAAAGATGTTTAGAGCGTGGTAGTGATATAACATTGGGTACAGTATCTTCCCAGCGTATCTGGGGGGATACGGATGATGTAACTCCTGAAATGGTTATGCGCGGTGGACTCAGATGGTATAAAAACCGGGTAGTGGTGAGTTATGATATGGATGCAAAAAATTTGCTCAAAGCTAAACCTGTAAATCATCCGGATGGAAGGCACAAGTTGTTGACTATGTGTTATGTTACAAGCGCCCGATTACTGTTGGCTAATAGCTTTGAACGCTATGATAGTCTCACTTTATGGGACTTGGGAAGGATTTATCCTTTCCACCATACTGCACAAAGTGCACGTCCTATTGACATGTTGCAGCAAGACATTCCACATATTTATGATTTTAAAGTAAATGAGGATTGGCATCAAGTTACCTTTTATAACGACCAGAATGACAAAGAATTGAAAATAACAGTAAATCTCTTTGACCCACAAGAAGAAGGAGGGCTGGGACTTGATTCTGTTAAAAGCTATTATGCTTATGATTTCTGGAATGATTGCTTTTTAGGGAAATTGGCGGGTAAGGAGTTACAACAAGTTCTTCGACCCGGTGAAGCTCGGATGCTATCTATTCGTGCTGTTGCCGATAATCCGCAAGTTGTATCGTGTAATCGTCATATTATGCAAGGATATTTAGAATTGGAAGATATAAGTAGCACGAATGAATTACTGGAAGGAAAAATCATGTTGCCTAAGGATGAATTTGTGGAGATTGCCATTGCCTTAAATGGTAAGGAGATAAAGAATGCAATTTGTAATGAAGCACAGTTACAAATACTGCCTATATCAGAAAATCTCGTGAAACTTCAATTCTATTCTATCAAAAATCAGCAAGTGGCATGGAAAGTCCACTTTCAACCTTCGGAAAGATAACTGCACAATAGCTCGTTTGTCAGTGATTATAAACATCATTGATAAACAAGCTATTTTTTATAGTATTAAAAACAGTACTGTGAAATATGAAAAACTTATTCTGTATTTTATGTATTCTGTTTACTTGTCAACGGGGATTTTCCACAAATAATGTATTAGAAAACGAATATTATAAACTTATTTTTGACATTGATACGGGGAGTTATACTATTATTGATAAGATACATAAAGAGGTATGCTTGGAAAATGCTTATTACCAATTGAATCAGTGGAAAAGTAATGACCCATTGTTCTCTCATGAAATCAAAGAGAAAACAGCTTCTTCCCTTTATATTGTCAGCAAATCTATGCAGAGTCCTGAATTACATCTAAGAATAGTTCTGGAAAGTGGCAATTTTTTCTCATTCCAATGTGGAGTGAGAAATACAACAGGAAATTTTCTTCGCTTATTGCATATTAGTCCTACAGCAGGAGGAAGTGTTTATCCCTATCAAGAGAAGGCAGACAACTTGAATATATTAGATGGTTTTGGAGGGGGAGAGCCTGATAGGATTAGTAAACAGATACCAGTATATAGCCGCAACAATATAATGATTCATTGGGAAGAAAACCAGATTCCGTATAGTATTGTAGCGGGTGGATTGACCTATACAGATTACGAAAAGTTTGTGACAGTGGAGAACTCGGAGAGTCGACGTACACAGTTACAGAAGGAACATCTCTTAAAAGCATACTTGGATTTGGGCTTTGTTCAACAAGACGGTTTTCAAGAAGTATTAAGAATGGGTACTGGGGAACCTCTTCGTTATGATTTGATAGATGATGTTTTACATACCGCTATTTATGGATGGAACTTTGTGCTCGTGGAGGCACTTCAACTTAATCCTGATAAGGACTATTACTGTGGTATCAGTTGGTGTGATAATGGATATACAACCGAACAATCGATATATGCAGATAATGGCCAGAATGCCTTGCCTCGAGCATTTACAGAATTCAAACCATTGGAATATTACTTTACAGATTCTTTGGTAAAATGTTTGGTCCCTGCTACTCGAATTCCTAATATTGCCAATTGGGAATCGCCTGAACAGATTTTTTTCCCGTTACCTAAAGATATTTATAAGGATGGGGCATGCCGGTTGCTTATAAAGCATAATAAAGGTCAAAAGGCTGTTGCTTCCGAACTGTTTTTATGTGAGGGTAAATTGAATACCGTTTCAAAAACCGAATACGCTGTTTCATCTTCCCATTCCAAAAGTATGTTACTTAATCTTTATGCCTATGATGAAGTTGGAAAGGGAATAAAATCTGATGAGACCTATCTACCAGAAGACCGGTTTTATCTTGATTTTTCAGAATCACATCCCTTTGAGGCATTGGAGAAATATGCTTTAAATGTAAAAGAGGCACAAAAGGTATCTCTTTCCTATTATCCATTTCCTACTACCTGCATGTGGTACGCCTATGAGAAGCAATATGGAAACACAGGGCTGGATGGTACTTCATCGGCATGTGTTACTGAAGTAAAGAATATCAAAGAAACTGATATGCTCAATTACTCTCCTTTAGGTATAAGATTGGTTCCGGTTTCCTTGGGGTGGTTTGATGATGTACATTCACTTTATGGAACATACTCCAAACCTTATGAAACCACCCGGAAATGGGGGGAAGCTTTGCTGAAGGATAGATGCATTCCTTTCTACTATTTTACCAACGTGCGTATCCCTCATGAGCATAATGATTATGCAGACATTTATCCACAACACATGCTGTTTAACCAAAGCAGGGCCTATATTCCTTGTTTTGATTTCATGCAAAATGCTTGTAGCGGATACGATTATACAGATCCCGGTTTTATCCGCCACTTGACAGAATATGCGTATCCACGTCTGAAAGCGGCTGGCATAAAAGGGGGAATGTGGGACTTCCCCTATACTACTTGGCCGAAATTTGGAGGGATGGAAGACAGTTGTTCTACGGCAGCTGCGGCCTATGTAAATGTATATAGGGTAGCCCGGAAAGGATTAGGGAAGGGAGCTCTTTTGCAGGAACGAAATTTGGATAGGGGGGCTGATGTTACTTTAGGTAACATTTCTTCCCAACGGACAGAAGGAGATACAGACTTGTTTTCTGCTTCTATGGCAACAAAAATTGGATTAAGATGGTACAAAAACCGAATTTTGTTTAATTATGATGCCGATGCTAAGAATTTGCTTAAAGTCTTTCCGGACAATGTAGATGGTAGGAGAAAAGTATTGACGATGTCCTATGTGGCAGGGAGCCGTTTGCTACTGGCCAACAGTTTTAAACAGTTAAATAAAGGAATTATCCATGACTTGACACGCGTGGTACCTTTTCATCAGTCTCCTGTGAGTGCTCGTCCTTTAGACATGTTTATCCGTAAGAATCCTCAGATTTATGATGCTATAATTAATAGAGGATGGCACTAACTGACTCTTTATAATACGAATGATTTAGAGTCTGATACGATTACTGTTGATTTGGGAGGAGAGAATCGAAAAGGCGGAATGGAATTGGATAAACAAAAGGAATATCATATCTATGATTTTTGGAATAGGAGGTATCTGGGCATATATAAAGGAGATGGCAGTTTGAGACAAGTCATGCGTCCTGGTGAGGCGAGAATGTTGTCTGTTCGCGAAGCTTTGCCATATCCGCAGATTATTTCCACAGATCGTCATCTGATGCAAGGATTGATAGAACTACGTAATATACATTGGAGTCAAGACACTCTTTCAGGAGAAATTCTATTGACAAAGGGAGATGCAACAATAATCACTGTTGCTTTGAATGGATGGAAGACTGTTGAAATAGCTTCTGCAGAGGTATTCTCAGAATCTCCACAATTCATGCAAATTCGGCTTACGTCTCAAGATTCAGGATATCATTCTTTTTGTATAAGGTTTAAATATATACCAAAATATAATATCAGCAAATAAAGTATTAGAAACGGCAAAAATATAGTCGTAAATATATAATAAATTCTTCCATCTTTGCAAAGTACACAATAAAAGAGTTAACCTATTATGAATACATTCTCAATATTAGACTACGCAATCTTTATTGGCTATGCCTGTGTGATTATGTTTATTGGATTATTTGTCAGTCGTACTAAAAAAGGACAGGCAAAAAGTTCACAAGATTATTTTTTAGCCAGTAGATCATTGGCATGGTGGGCCATTGGTGCTTCTATCATTGCTTCAAATATTTCGGCAGAACAGTTTATCGGGATGTCCGGTTCCGGCTTTGCTATCGGTTTGGGTATTGCATCGTATGAATTTATAGCGGCGGCTACACTAATCATTGTAGCTGTATTTTTCCTCCCTATTTACTTGAAGGCTAATATTTATACTATGCCTCAATTCTTGGAAATTCGCTATGACAAGCGTGTTAAAACTATAATGGCTTTTTTCTGGTTGCTGGTGTTCATCTTTGTCAATCTTACTTCAATTCTTTATTTGGGTGCATTGGCTATCAACAAAATCATGGAAATAGATATGTTCTGGAGCATTTTTTCTCTGGCTCTTTTTGCAGGTATATATTCAATATATGGAGGTTTGAAAGCAGTTGCTATTACCGACCTTGTGCAAGTTGTATTTCTTATAGGTGGCGGTTTGTTGACGACCTATATATCATTGGATTATTATTCCGGTGGACAAGGGGGAGTTGTTGGTTTCCAGATGCTTTTAGAGAATGTACCTGAAAAATTTGATTTGATATTAGATAAAAACAATCCTAACTATTCCTATTTGCCGGGAGTGGGAGTTATTTTGGGAGGCCTTTGGGTAAGTGCGCTGTATTATTTCGGTTGCAATCAATATATTATACAACGAGCACTTGCTGCCAAAAATCTTCATGAAGCTCAGTTGGGATTACTATTTGCCGGTTTCTTGAAAATCATTCTTCCGCTTATCGTTGTTATTCCTGGAATAGTGGCTTTTGCTTTGGAAGCTCCCATAGATAAACCTGATCAGGCTTATCCGTGGCTAATGCATAGTTTTATTCCTTCTGGCATTAAAGGGATAGCGTTTGCAGCATTGGTAGCTGCTGTGGTCAGTTCATTGGCATCGATGATTAACAGTATCTCTACTATTTTTACCATGGATATCTATAAAGAGTATGTTACCCGAAAAGAAACCAGCGAAAAGAAACTTGTAAATATAGGACGTCTTTTTGGCATATTCAGTTTGATTATAGCAGTCTGTATAGCTCCACTGTTAGGTACATTGGAACAGGCTTTTCAATTCATTCAGGAATTTACAGGGTTTGTAAGTCCGGGAGCACTGGCTATTTTTATCCTCGGTTTTTTCTGGAAAAAGGCAAGTGCGAATGGAGCTATTGCGGCTGCTATCGGTACTTTTGTATTCTCCTTACTGATGCTCTACTTGTTTCCTGAAATATCGTTTATTAACAGGATGGGCTATGTGTTTTTACTGTGTGCTCTCATTATTGTTATATTCGGTTTGGTTTGCCCCAATACGAAATTGGCTAATACAATCGAGCTCAATGCGAAATTGTTCCGTACTACTACTCTATTCAAAATATTGAGCATTCTTATTCTGGCAATACTGTGTGTGATCTATTATATTTTTTGGTGAAAAATTAAATTATTAAAACTATGGACGAATTACTTAGCAAAATCTCGGAATGTGTTGAATTGGGTAAAATTAACCAAGCCACTCCCTTCCCCCCTACAATGAAAGGTCAACCGGGAGCCGATGAGCTCACTTTGCAGGCGCTGAATGCAAATATTTCTCCCTCTGATATTTTGACTAAAGGATTGATTGTTGGGATGGAAAAAATAGGAGTAAAATTTAAGGCTAATCAAGTCTTTGTCCCTCAGGTCTTAATGAGTGCAAAGGCCATGGGAACGGCCATGAAACATCTGAAACAGTTTTTTAATGATGGAAGCGTACAACGTAAGGGGAAATTCATTATTGGAACTGTGGAAGGCGATTTACATGACATTGGCAAAAACTTGGTGTCGATGATGGTAGAGGGCAATGGTTACGAAGTGATTGATCTGGGAGTAGACGTAAAGGTCGAGAAATTTCTGGAGGCCATCCGGGAAACTCCAGATGCGTATGTCGGAATGTCTGCTTTGCTCACTACTACGATGACTAATATGGCTCAGATAAATGCGGCTATAAAAGAAGAGTTCCCTAATACTGTAACTTTTATAGGAGGAGCACCGGTTACTCCGGAATTCGCCGAGCAGATTGGCGCCAATTACTATACAGATGGGCCACAGGAATTGGTTGAGATTCTAAATAAACTCAGTGCATAATTTTAAACAGTAACGAATTTATGGCTAAATGGATTGATCAAATCATGCAAAGTGAAAACCGGATTGCTGTGCCAATTATGACCCATCCGGGTATTGAAGAAATCGGTAAAAGGGTTATAGATGCTGTTACCGATGGAGAAACACATTATCAGGCGATTAAGGCTCTTGCCGATAAATATGAAACAGGGGCTTGTACTGTTATAATGGACTTGACGGTTGAAGCGGAGGCATTTGGTTGCCAGATTGGATTTGCGGAAGATGAAGTGCCTAATGTTGTGAATCGTTTGGTATATGACAGTGCTTCGATTGAAGCATTGCCTATACCGGAGATGACTCAGGGACGCTTGCCCGAATATCTGAAGGCCAATAAGCTCGCTGTAGAAAATATTACGGACCGTCCGGTGCTTGCTGGCTGTATTGGGCCTTATTCATTAGCAGGGAGATTATATGATATGTCCGAGATTATGGTGGCAATCTATATAGAGCCGGACACAATTCATGTTTTACTTGAAAAATGTACAGCCTTTATATTAGATTATTGTCGGGAACTAAAAAGGATTGGTGTTCAGGGGGTTATAATGGCAGAACCCGCAGCTGGATTATTGTCCAATGAAGATTGTCAGGCGTTTTCCACTGATTATGTACGGAGAATTGTAGATGCTCTGCAAGACGATGGCTTCAGCATCGTTCTGCATAACTGTGGCAATAAAGGACAATGTACCCAGGCAATGATAGCTAGCGGAGCTGCCGGACTTCACTTTGGTAATGCCATTGATATGCAAGAAGCTCTGGAAGAGTGTCCGTCTGATGTGTTGGTAATGGGAAATCTAGATCCTGTTGGCATATTTAAACAAGCGACTCCGGAAGCGGTATATAGTGCAACGACCGCATTGCTTAGGGAAACGAGAAAATATAAGAACTTTGTAATATCATCAGGATGTGATATCCCTCCACATACTCCAGATAGTAACATACAAGCTTTTTTTGAAGCAGTTAATAGGTATAATCTATCATATAAATCATGAAAATTCATCTTATATTTTTTCTTTATATTATTGTGCACATTTGTGTAGCATGTGCTCCTGATATGGTTGTTTCGTCTCCCGATGAACAGAATTCAATCTCGCTGAGCTTAGATTCTCAAGGAGTATTGAATTATCAAATCAAGTCCGGTGATGATATTCTCGTCAGCCAGTCTGTCATCGGGCTATTGGCTAAAGACGAGAGCTTATCTTTCAATAACGGGTTGGAATTGGTTGAGGCTTGTTCGCGTGTGATTGATGAGAAGTATAATTTGCCCACAGGAAAATGCTCCTCTTATACCAATTATGCGAATGAAAAAACATTCCTTTTCCGTAATTCATCTGGTAAAGAGCTGGAACTTACATGCAGGGCATACAATGATGGCGTTGCTTTTCGATATAAAGTTATTGCGGACTCTATAGCAATTCTGAATGAGACTACCGATATAAACTTGCAACCAGGAGTTAAGACTTGGATGATGGATTGGATAAGACATTACGAGAACTATTATCCGGAGCGGATGATTGATACGATCTGTTATTCGACTGAATTTCTATATCCCGTGCTCGTACAGCAATCTTCCAAATGGATGCTGATGACGGAAGCCGCCGTGTATGATATTCCGGCAATTCATCTCACAAAGAAGCCTTATTCAAATACTTTTCAATTAGCTTTTGCCAAAGAGGACTCTTTGTTTACCGTCCGAGATGATTTTCAATCCTCTTGGAAGGCTTTTATAATTGGAAGTGAGCTTGGGGATATCGTTGAATCTACACTTGTGGAGAATTTGAATCCTCCTTGTTCTTTGGAGGATACTGATTGGATAACTCCAGGAGTGGCTGTTTTTCCTTGGTGGGGTAATTATTTGGCAAACAGCTACATTGATACACTGAAAAGATACGTAGATTTGGCAGAGGAGATGCAGTGGGAATGGTTGGAATTTGATGTTTCTCTGATTAATACCCCATTGCGAGCTTCGAAAGAATGGGAGAGTGTTGGTTGGATACCTGAATTGACAGAATATGCTAGGCAGAAAGGTATTAAAGTGTACGGTTGGGATGAAATTAAAACATTGGATAATGCAAAGGGACGAGATTATGTTTTTCAGCGATATAAAGAAATGGGTATTGATGGAATAAAGATAGATTATATTGATTCCGATTCACAATATGCCATGAAATTCAGAGATACAGTATGTGCAGAGGCGGTAGCACAGCGGCTGATGGTTAGCTTTCATGGGGAGACTTTGCCACGTGGACATCGTAGGAAATATCCCAATATCATGACTAATGAGGCTGTGAAAGGTGCTGAATATTATACTTTTACAGGCCATCCATGTGCTAATTCACGTCATAATTGCACGCTGCCTTTTACACGAAATGTGGTTGGTCCAATGGATTATACTCCTGTGACTTTTACCATTCGCAAAGAAAATCCACGAACAACTACTTATTGTCACGAATTAGCATTGGCATATGTGTTTGAGTCAGGATGGATATGTATGGCAGATCGCCCAGAAGCTTATTTGAAATCACCTGCACGACCTATTTTAGAAAAAATAGAAGCTGCTTGGGATGAAAGTCTCTTTATAGATGGATATCCGGGAGAATATTTCTGTATAGCACGTAGAAAAAATAAGAAATGGTTTATTGCAGCTATAACTAATGAACAATCACGAATTTTACGAATTCCGTTATCCTTTCTTGAAAAAGGTAAACATCATTTTGTGATTTATTCGGATGAAAAAGGAAATGAAATGCATTCCTGCTCAGTTTTATCCACCCAAAAAAATTCAGAAGAATATCTTGATATATCATTATTATCTAATGGAGGAACAGTAATAGACATTGACTGATTCATTCTTGTGTGTTGAAAAGTCTAAGGAGTTATTCCTTTGTTTCAGGATTACCCTCTCCCTATCCTTCTCCTTGTTTTTCCTCTTCATAGACGAATAGCCAAGGAGTAGATAGGGAGTCGTTGGTTTTATCTGCATGATATAGCCTTTTTCCCGAGGATGTAATTAATTCATTGGGCCATGTGCTAGTACTATATACTAAGGTGGTGGTGATGGGAAGGAGTATCCTTTATGTCATCATATGCAAAAATGAGTAAGAAAATCTTGGATAGTGGATGAAGATAGGAGAAAAGAGCAATATATTCAATTCAATAGAAAAAGTAGGCGAATGATTAGAGTAGGCACTAATAGATACTTTTCATAAGCCAGCAAGTTGAAGTACTTTATATGGATTGAATGTCGTAACCATCTTCTGAAAGTTTGTTTAATCTGATAATTGTTTTTTGGTGTAAGTATTTGGATTTTCTGTGTGTGTACTAAATCCTCAATATTTGTTTCGTGAAAAGATTCTTTGATGCGTGGAAGCTCCCGTAAAAACATTATTTTTGCAGGAACATAGAGGAAATACAAGAGTTCCTTTGTTTAGAAATATAGTTTTAAAAAGAAAAGAGACATGAAAAGATTGAGAGATTTAACTGCTGTTCTTGGCATGGTTGCTTTGAGTGCTTGCAACAATGCCTCCATTGAAGGCTCCTGGGTGGAGCCGGTTCCGGGAATGCCCGGCATGCAACAAGGTTTCGTTCTTGATGGGGACGGAAGCGCCTCTTCCATTAACATGGCCACCTTGAAATATGAGGCATGGAAAAAAGTAGGAAACCGGTTGTTACTTTCAGGTACCAGCATCGGCAATCACCAGAATATTTCTTTCACGGATACGCTGACAATAGAAAAACTGACGCAGGACAGCCTGATTCTCAAAAGAGGAGAGTTGCTCTTGAAATATGCCAGGAACAATGAAGCACTGAATCAAGAAACAATACCTGCCGCGGTGCTTACCCCTGCCAAGAAACTTTTGTCAGTAAAAGGCGAGCTGGTCGTCGGCCATGAAGTGCGTTCCTTCAAAGCCGAAGGAGATTCTGCCGATTATTGGATTGTGGATGAGACCGGAGAACTCATGCAAAAATATGATGATATGACGAAAGGAGTTAAAAACGGAAAACCGGTATACGTAGAGTTGGAAGTAATCGATATGGGCAAAGCCGATGACGGATTTGCCGCCGATTATGAAGGTGTCTATCAGGTAATGAAAATCAATAAAATGGCTTTAAAATAGAATTCCTCTTTGTTGGTTTCTGACTAAAAGATAAATAATCCCGGCATTCCGTTGCGAATGTCGGGATTTATTTCTATATTGCGGCAAATATAACCCTTGTGGGCTGACACTTTGTAAATCCTTAATCTTTATAGGACATGGAGATAACCTTAAGTAAAACATTGCCTTCCTATCCTTCCTTTGTCGAGGGTATCCGGCGGGCACCCGACCGTGGCTACACCCTTACCCCTGCGCAGACGGCTACGGCATTGAAGAACGCTTTGCGCTACATCCCCAAAGAGCTGCACGAAACCCTCGCTCCGGAGTTCATGGAAGAACTGCGTACACGTGGACGTATCTATGGCTACCGCTACCGCCCGCAGGGCGACCTCAAAGCGAAACCCATCGACGAATACAAGGGGAACTGCATTGAAGGCAAGGCATTCCAGGTGATGATTGACAATAATCTTTGTTTCGACATCGCCCTTTATCCGTATGAATTAGTTACCTATGGTGAGACGGGACAGGTCTGCCAGAACTGGATGCAATACCGGCTCATCAAGCAGTACCTCGAAGTGTTGACGCGCGAACAGACACTGGTCATCGAAAGCGGACATCCGTTGGGGCTTTTCAAGTCCAAGCCCGAGGCGCCCCGTGTCATCATTACCAATGCGCTGATGGTGGGGCTCTATGATAATCAGAAGGACTGGCACACCGCTATGCAGATGGGCGTTGCCAACTACGGGCAGATGACTGCCGGCGGCTGGATGTACATCGGTCCGCAGGGCATCGTGCACGGCACGTTCAACACGTTGCTGAATGCAGGCCGTCTGAAACTGGGCATTCCGCAAGATGGCGATTTGCGCGGACGCTTGTTTGTTTCTTCCGGTCTGGGAGGCATGAGCGGTGCGCAGCCCAAAGCTGCCGAGATGGCAGGGGCGGCGGCAATCATTGCCGAGGTGGATGCTTCCCGCATCGAAACCCGCCATACCCAGGGCTGGGTGGGACACGTTACAGATTCTCTGGAAGAAGCCTTCTCGCTGGCTCGACAAGCCATGGACGAGTGTCGCCCGGTTTCTGTGGCCTATCACGGCAATGTCGTCGATTTGCTGGAATATGCGGTGCAGAAGCAGTTGCACATAGATTTACTTTCCGACCAGACTTCCTGCCATGCCACCTATGAGGGCGGTTACTGTCCTGCCGGACTGACGTTTGAGCAGCGTACCCATATGCTGCACGAGAATCCGTCGAAATTCCGGTGTCTGGTGGATGCTTCCTTGGAGCGTCATTTCAAGGCTATAAAAAGGCTGGTGGAACACGGCACGTACTTCTTCGATTATGGGAACTCCTTCATGAAAGCCGTCTACGATGCCGGTGTGAGCGAAATTGCTCGGGACGGAGATGATAAGAACGGCTTCATCTTTCCCAGCTATGTGGAAGACATAATGGGACCGGAACTGTTTGATTATGGTTATGGTCCGTTCCGCTGGGTGTGCCTCAGTGGAAAACATGAAGACTTGGTGAAGACCGACCGTGCGGCGATGGAATGTATCGACCCTACACGTCGCGGGCAAGATTTGGATAACTACAATTGGATTCGTGATGCGGAGAAAAACAACTTGGTGGTAGGCACGCAGGCTCGTATTCTTTATCAGGATGCCGTGGGACGTATGAATATAGCTTTGCGCTTCAATGAAATGGTGCGTAAGGGAGAGGTCGGCCCCATTATGTTGGGACGCGACCATCACGATGTCAGCGGTACAGACTCTCCATTCCGTGAAACATCCAATATCAAGGACGGCAGTAATGTCATGGCAGATATGGCGGTGCAGTGTTTTGCTGGAAACTGTGCGCGTGGTATGAGCTTGGTGGCCTTGCACAATGGAGGTGGCGTAGGTATCGGAAAAGCCATCAACGGCGGTTTCGGCATGGTGTGCGACGGCAGTGACCGGGTAGACGAAATCCTGCGTTCCGCTATGTTGTGGGATGTGATGGGTGGTGTGGCCCGCCGTTCGTGGGCACGCAATCCGCATGCCATGGAGACGAGCGAGGAGTTTAACCGTACGCATGCAGACGGCTATCATATCACGATGCCGTATGTGGCTGATGAGAAGTTGGTGCAGAAAGTGGTGAAGGAGTAAGTAAAGTGATGATTTCATTTTTTAGACGCGGATAACGCGGATTTTTTCTTTCAAAAGAATCCCGACGTCTCTGTATTCCGATAAAAAGAATTCGCGTCATCTGCGTCTGAAAAATCAGAGTATATATATTTTTTTTTAAAGAGCATTATGAATAAGATTATGGAATGCGTCCCCAATTTCAGCGAAGGGCGCGATTTGCAGAAGATAGATAAGATAGTAGCTCCTTTTCGGGGCAAACAAGGTGTGAAACTGTTGGATTACAGTAACGATGAAGACCACAACCGCCTTGTGGTGACCGTAGTGGGCGAGCCGGAACCGCTTCGTGATGCTGTGCTCGAAGCTATCGGCGTGGCGGTAGAGCTGATAGACCTCAATCACCATCAGGGACAGCATCCTCGTATGGGTGCTGTAGATGTAGTACCTTTTATCCCCATCCGGAATGTGACGATGGAAGAAGCCGTTGCCCTCTCGAAAGAAGTGGGCAAGGAGGTTGCAAAACGTTACAATCTTCCCGTCTTCTTATATGAAAAGTCTGCTTCTGCCCCTCATCGGGAGAATCTGGCTGCTGTTCGTAAAGGGGAGTTCGAAGGTATGGCCGAGAAGATAAAGCAACCGGAATGGCATCCCGACTTTGGACCGGCTGAACGTCATCCCACTGCAGGCACAGTAGCTATCGGTGCCCGCATGCCTTTGGTGGCCTATAACATCAACCTCAATACTCCCAGTCTGGAGATAGCCCATGACATTGCTAAGAAAATCCGTTTCATCGGCGGCGGACTGCGTTATTGCAAGGCAATGGGAGTGGAGTTGAAAGACCGCGGCATCACGCAGGTATCCATCAACATGACGGACTATACCCGCACCGCCCTCTACCGTGCTTTCGAACTGGTGCGTGTGGAAGCCCGCCGCTACGGTGTCAGCATTGTGGGCAGTGAGATTATCGGTCTGGTGCCGATGGAGGCCTTGATAGATACAGCGTCCTACTATCTGGGATTGGAGAACTTCTCCATGGAGCAAGTTTTAGAAGCACGAATGTAACCGAATTAAATAGTACTAACTTAATTCCCCTCCCTACGGGGGAGGGGTTAGGGGAGAGGCTTTATGACAGAGAACCTTATTATATTCAATGCCCGTGTCGTGACCCCCCTCGGTTTTTCCGCCCGTCGCGGCAGCGAGATGGAGCAACTGAGCATCATCGACAATGCTACGGTGGAAGTGACCGACGGTGTCATCACCTACGTCGGTCCCAACCGTGGAGAGGAGCGTGACGGCTATTATCAGCACTACTGGCATTACAATGCCCGCGGCAAGTGTCTGCTACCCGGCTTTGTGGACTCGCACACACATTTTGTGTTTGGTGGCGAGCGTGCCGAGGAGTTCTCCTGGCGTTTGAAGGGAGAGAGTTACATGTCCATCATGGAACGTGGAGGAGGCATCGTGAGTACGGTGAAGGCTACCCGTGCATGCAATTTCATCCAACTGCGCAGCAAGGCGGAGGCCTTTCTGAAGCAGATGAGTGCTATGGGAGTGACTACCGTAGAGGGGAAGAGCGGCTACGGTTTGGACAAGGAAACCGAACTCCTGCAGCTTCGGGTGATGCGTAGCCTTAATAATGACGAGCACAAGCGTGTAGACGTTGTCTCCACTTTTCTCGGCGCACATGCTGTGCCTGCAGAATACAACGGGCGGACGGACGAATACGTGGACTACATTATCCGCGAAGTGATGCCCGTAGTGGTTCATAATAATTTGGCAGAGTTCTGCGATGTCTTCTGTGAGCAGGGTGTTTTCTCCATCGAACAGTCTCGTCGCCTTTTGCTAGCAGCCAAGGAAATGGGACTTGCCTTGAAACTCCATGCCGATGAAATTGTACCATTAGGTGGTGCTGGACTGGCTGCTGAACTTTCTGCCGTCTCTGCCGACCATCTGCTGCATGCTTCGGATGCGGACATCCGCGCCATGGCCAATAAAGAAGTTGTGGCGACCCTTCTTCCGCTGACAGCCTTTGCTTTGAAGGAACCCTATGCCCGTGGACGCGAAATGATTGATGCCGGTTGTGCCGTGGCTCTTGCCACCGACCTCAATCCGGGCAGTTGTTTCTCCGGTTCCATCCCCCTGACATTTGCCTTGGCGTGCATTTATATGAAAATGAGTGTTGAAGAGGCCATCACTGCCCTGACCTTGAACGGTGCAGCCGCCTTGAACCGTGCGGACAGCATTGGTAGTATCGAGGTGGGCAAAAAAGGGGATTTTGTAGTCCTCGATACGGACAATTATCATTTTTTGCCCTATTACGTCGGGATGAATTGTGTCAATACCACCGTGAAGAACGGAGTTCTTTATCCGGGACTTTAGAGCTCCTTGAACATTAATATTTAATCCTTAATCCTTAATAATTTATTACCATGTTAGTTGATTTGACAGTAAAGGAATTTTTGAATAAAGTGGCGGGTAGTGATCCCGTCCCCGGTGGCGGTAGTATTGCCGCTTTGAACGGTGCCATTGCTTCTGCTCTTGCCGCTATGGTTGCCAACCTCACCATCGGCAAGAAAGGTTATGAACTTCACGAAGAGCTGATGCGCCATGTCTCCGGAGTTGCCTTGCAGCAGAAGGGAGCTTTTGTGGAAGATATAGACCGCGACTCTGAGGCCTACAACAAGGTGTTTGCCTGCTTCAAGATGCCGAAAGCTACGGATGAGGAAAAAGCGGCGCGCAGTGCTGCCATTCAGGAGGCTACCAAGTTTGCTGCCCTTGTTCCCATGCAGGTGGCACGCAATGCGTATGAGTTGATGACAGTCATCATGGATATAGCCCGCATGGGCAATCGCAATGCCGTTACGGATGCTTGTGTAGCCATGATGTCTGCCCGTTCGGCTGTGCTGGGCGCACTGATGAATGTACGCATCAACCTGGGTTCGTTGAAGGACAAGGAGTTTGTGTCCAAGCTCCAAAGTGAAGCCGATGAATTGGAACACTTGGCTTGTGCGAAAGAAAAGGAATTGTTGGACGAAATCAATCAAGAGCTGAAAGTATGAACAATGTCTATTACGTAGGTTCCGGTGAGCTGACCTTCGACCTCATCGAACGCATCATTAATGAAAACTTGAAACTGGAGCTGGCTCCGGAAGCCAAGCTGCGGATACAGAAGTGCCGCGATTATCTGGACAAGAAGATTGCGGAGTCGGAAGAACCCTTGTATGGCATTACCACCGGTTTCGGCTCGTTGTGCAGCAAGAGCATTTCGTCGGACGAGCTGGGTACCTTGCAGGAGAATCTCATCAAGAGCCATGCTTGCAGTGTGGGCGAGGAGATACGTCCCGTCATCATCAAGCTGATGATGTTGCTCAAGGCGCATGCCCTCTCTTTGGGGCATAGCGGTGTGCAGGTTATTACCGTGCAGCGTATCCTCGACTTTTTCAATAACGACGTGATGCCTATTGTGTATGACCGTGGTTCACTGGGCGCCTCCGGCGACCTGGCTCCTCTGGCCAACCTCTTCCTGCCGCTTATCGGTGTGGGCGATGTTTATTATAAAGGAAAGAAGCGCGAGGCTATCAGCGTGCTCGACGAGTTCGGCTGGGAACCGGTGAAGCTGATGAGTAAAGAGGGATTGGCATTACTCAACGGCACCCAGTTTATGAGTGCCAACGGTGTCTTTGCCATTCTCAAAGCCTTTCGTCTCTCCAAGAAAGCCGACTTGATTGCCGCCCTTTCCCTGGAAGCTTTCGACGGACGTATCGATCCCTTCATGGACTGTATCCAGCAGATTCGTCCACACAAGGGACAGATAGAAACGGGTGCCAACTTCCGCAAGCTATTGGAAGGCAGCGAGCTGGTAGCTCGTCCCAAGCAGCATGTGCAAGACCCTTATTCGTTCCGTTGCATCCCTCAGGTGCATGGGGCAACGAAAGACGCCATCCGTTACGTGTCTTCCGTTCTGCTGACGGAAATCAATTCCGTGACTGACAATCCCACTATCTTCCCCGATGAGGACCGTATCATTTCGGGCGGTAACTTCCACGGCCAGCCGCTTGCCATCTCCTACGACTTTCTCGGCATCGCCCTGGCAGAACTGGGCAATATATCCGAGCGGCGCATCGCCCAGCTTATCATGGGGTTGCGCGGACTTCCGGAATTCCTTGTTGCCAATCCAGGTCTGAACTCCGGTTTCATGATTCCGCAATATGCCGCCGCATCTATGGTGAGCCAGAACAAAATGTACTGCTATGCCGCCAGCAGCGACTCCATCGTTTCCTCCAACGGGCAGGAAGACCACGTCAGCATGGGTGCCAATGCAGCTACTAAGCTTTATCGCATTATGGATAATCTGGAGCATATCCTTGCCATCGAACTGATGAATGCCGCTCAGGGCATTGACTTCCGCCGTCCGGCAAAGACTTCTCCCGTTTTGGAGCGTTTCCTGCACGAATACCGCAAGGAAGTTCCCTTTGTGAAGGAGGACATCGTGATGTATAAGGAAATCCATAAGACAGTCGCTTTCCTCAACCGGACAAAGTTTGATTATTAGGAACTTCCCAATAAATCTGCCAGAAACATAATAATTATTAATCTGTTAACAATAAGAAAGGAAACTTAATTGGCGAATTGAGTTTTCTTTCTATATTTGTCTCGTTTTATTCCGATAATGAATAAAAATAGTTTTAGTTTAGAAAGGGAAGAAAAATGGGCGAACACACGAAGCATTCAACATCACGGGTGGAACTAAGGGAACGTATCATTCTGGCCGCTGTAGAATTATTTACAACAAATGGAATAAAAAGTATCACGATGGATGAGATTGCAGCATCTTTGGGTATCTCTAAGCGCACTCTTTACGAAGTTTTTCCGGATAAGGAAACCTTGCTGGAAGAATGTATCCTGAAGTCCCAGAAGGATGGTGATATTTTTGTGAAAGAAGTCATAGAGACTTCCAACAACGTATTGGAAGTTTTGTTGAGATGTTATCAGTGGAGCATAGAGCGTTTTCATGCCACGAACAAGAAGTTTTTTGAGGATATCAAGAAATATCCCAAGGCTTATCAGTTGATGAAGAACAACCGGAACCGGAGCTCGGAAGATACCGTGAACTTTTTCAAAGAGGGCGTGAAGCAAGGCATTTTCCGTGATGATGTGAATTTTGCTATTATCAATCTGCTTGTGCGCGACCAGCTCGATTTGCTGATGAATTCGGACATCTGCAATGAGTATTCTTTCCTTGAAGTGTACGAATCTATCATGTTCACTTTCTTGCGCGGTATCTCTACGGAGAAGGGTGCCCGTGTCCTGGAGGACTTTATCTGCGAATATCGCAAGAATCAGGTAAAGCCGGATGAAACGAAGGAGTAGTTTTAATAAATAATCTATTTTTGATTTATGAAGATGCAGAGATTTTGGGTAGGCAGAGCACTACTGTTGGCAGTTGCTGTGCTGTATGCCGGCGGCTATGTGCGCGCACAAGAGACAAAGGATACCCTGACCCTGACCCTTGACCGTGCCTTGGAGATTGCTTTAAGCGACAATCCTACCATAAAGGTGGCGGAGGAAGAAATTGCTTTGAAGAAAGTGACTCACAAGGAAACCTGGCAGAACTTGCTTCCGCAGGCAAGCATTGACGGTACGTGGAATCATACCATCAGTGCGGCACAGATGAATCTTGGCGGACAGTCGTTCAAGATGGGTATGGACAATTCGAATACGGTAAGCGGGGTGCTGAATATCAGTTTGCCCATATTCGCCCCTAGCGTATATAAGGCCATGTCGATGACGAAGACAGACATTGAACTGGCTGTGGAAAAGTCACGGGCTTCTAAGCTGGACTTGGTGAACCAGGTAACTAAGGGTTACTATCAGCTGATGCTGACGCAAGACTCCTACGATGTGTTGCAGAAGAGCTATAAGCTGGCAGAAGACAACTACAACATTGTCAATGCCAAGTATCAGCAGGGTGCCGTCAGTGAGTTCGATAAAATCAGTGCCGAGGTGCAGATGCGCAGCATTAAGCCGAATGTGATTTCGGCGGGTAATGCCGTGACGTTGTCCAAGTTGCAGTTGAAGGTACTGATGGGAGTAACGGCCGATGTGGATATAGAGATTGCCGATAATCTCGGCAACTATGAGACGGAGCTGTTTGCCAATGAACTGAATCAGCCCGCTGCCAATCTGAACAATAATACGACGATGAAGCAGTTGGACTTGAACCGGAAGATGCTCAATCAGAACATCAAGTCACTCCGTACCAACTTCATGCCTACTTTGGGTATGAACTATTCTTACCAGTACCAGTCACTCTACAACGAGGATTGGAACATCCTCGATTATAATTGGAGCGGAAGTTCCGCACTGATGTTTACGCTGAGTATTCCTTTGTATAAGGCAAGCAATTTCACCAAGCTCAAGTCCAACCGTATTCAGATACGTCAGTTGGAGCAGAACCGTCTGGACACAGAGCGCAAGCTGAACATGCAGATTACCAGCTATCAGAACAATATGGCTGCCAGTTCAGAGCAGGTTGTCAGCAACCGCGAGAATGTGATGCAGGCACAGAAAGCTGTGCAGATTGCCGGTAAACGCTATGAGGTAGGTAAAGGTACAGTGTTGGAGCTGAACACTTCGCAAGTGCAGCTTACGGAGGCTGAACTGACTTACAATCAGTCCATCTATGATTATCTGGTTGCGAAGGCTGACCTTGACCAAGTACTGGGAAAGGATTATATTGCAGGGAACGAAGAATGAAGAACTAAGAATGAAGAATAGAAATAAAAACAACGATATGAAAAAAGGTTTTCAATGGATGGTCCTGCTGGTGGTTGCCATGCTGGGGGCATGTAGCGGAGGTAGTGATAAAGCTGCTGCTGAGAAGGTGGACGAGAAACCGAAGGTGAAACTGGCCGAGGTGTCGTCCCGTCCCGTAGAACAGATTCAGGAATACACCGCTACGGTGGAAGCCGAAGTGAAAAACAATATTGCTCCCTCTTCTCCGGTGCGTATAGACCGCATTTTTGTGGAGGTGGGCGACCGCGTGTCGAAAGGCCAGAAGCTGGTCAGCATGGATGCTGCCAGTCTGAAGCAGATAAAATATCAGCTGGACAACCAGCAGATAGAGTTCAAGCGTATTGACGAGTTGTATAAAGTAGGCGGTGCCTCCAAGTCGGAGTGGGATGCCGCCAAGATGAATCTCGACATCCGTGAGACTTCCTATAAGAATCTCTTGGAGAACACCTCGTTGCTCAGTCCCATTAATGGAGTGGTGACGGCACGTAATTACGATAACGGAGATATGTATGGCGGTGGAGAGCCGGTACTGGTAGTGGAGCAAATCACTCCGGTAAAACTATACATCAACGTATCCGAAGGCTACTTTACCAAAGTGAAGAAGGGCGCTCCCGTATCTGTGAAAGTGGATGTCTATGGTGACGAGGAGTTCGAAGGCAAAATCAGCCTTGTTTATCCTACCATCAACCCGGCTACCCGTACTTTCCCGGTAGAGATACAGCTTGTTAACCGTGACCAGCGTGTACGTCCGGGAATGTTTGCCCGTGCCACGCTGAATTTCGGAATACGGGACCACGTGGTCGTTCCCGACCTGGCCATTGTGAAGCGTGCCGGTTCAGGCGACCGCTATGTCTATGTCTACAAGGACGGCAAGGTGTCTTATAATAAGGTAGAACTTGGCCGTCGTATGGATACGGAGTATGAGTTGATTTCCGGTGTAGACAATAACTCTCAAGTTGTTATTGCCGGGCAGTCTAAATTAGCCGATGGTGTGGAAGTCGAGGTAGAAAAATAATATGGTAATGTGGTAATGTGCTAATATGCTAATGTGCCGATGTAGCTACATTGCGCAGCCAATTAGCATATTAGCACATTGGCAAATTAAAGAATTAATCTTATGAGTTTATACGAAGGAGCGGTTAAGAAACCGATTATGACCTCGCTCTGCTTCCTGGCAGTGGCTATATTTGGTCTGTTCTCTCTGTCGAAATTGCCGGTAGACCTTTATCCGGATATCGAGACCAACACCATTATGGTGATGACTACCTATCAGGGTGCCAGTGCCTCGGACATTGAGAACAACGTGACTCGTCCGTTGGAAAACGTGCTGAACTCGGTCAGTAATCTGAAGCATATCACTTCCCGTTCGTCGGAGAATATTTCCGTGATTACGCTGGAGTTTGAGTATGGATATGACATAGACGTGCTGACGAACGACGTGCGTGATAAACTGGACATGGTGAGCTCCATGCTGCCCGATGAGGTCGAAACTCCCATCATCTTCAAGTTCAGTACGGATATGATTCCTATCCTGCTGCTCTCCGTGCAGGCAGAGGAGAGCCAGCCGGCTCTTTATAAAATATTGGATGACAACGTGGCGAATCCCTTGGCGCGTGTGCCAGGTGTGGGTACGGTGTCTATTTCGGGTGCCCCCAAACGTGAGGTCAATGTATATTGCGACCCCAATAAATTGGATGCCTACAGCCTCTCAGTAGAAACTATCAGCTCTATTATCAGTGCCGAAAACCGGAATACGCCGGGCGGTACGTTCGATGTGGGTAACAATACCTATTCGCTGCGTGTGGAAGGTGAGTTCAAGGATCCCAAAGAGATGGAGAACATCGTGGTAGGTACGCATAACGGTGCTTCCGTCTATCTGCGCGATGTGGCAAAAGTTGTGGACTCTGTGGAGGAACGTGCACAGAAGACGTATAGCAACGGTGTGCAGGGCGCCATGATTGTGGTGCAGAAACAATCGGGTGCCAATTCTGTAGCCATTTCGCAGAAGATAATTGATATGTTGCCGCAGTTGCAGAAGTCACTGCCGAGCGATGTGAAGCTGGGGATCATTGTCAATACTTCCGAAAACATTCTGAATACGATAGACAGCTTGGAGGAAACCATTATGTACGCTATGCTGTTCGTTATCTTGGTGGTGTTCGTTTTTTTGGGGCGTTGGCGTGCCACGGTCATTATTTGTATCACCATACCGATGTCATTGGTTGCCTCGTTCATCTATCTGGGTATCATCGACGGCGGTTCACTGAATATCATCTCGCTCTCTTGTCTCTCCATTGCTATTGGTAACGTGGTGGACGACGCCATTGTGGTACTCGAGAATGTAACGACCCATATTGAACGGGGTTCCGAACCGAAGCAGGCAGCGATACATGCCACGAACGAGGTGGCCATCTCCGTAATTGCATCTACGCTGACTATGATTGCGGTATTCTTCCCATTGACGATGGTAAGTGGCATGTCCGGTGTGCTATTCCGTCAGTTGGGATGGATGATGTGTGTGATTATGACGGTTTCCACAGTTTCAGCCTTGTCATTCACTCCGATGATGTGTGCGCAGCTTCTGCGTTTGCAGAAAAAGCAGAGTAAGATGTTCCTTACGCTCTATACGCCGATTCAGCGTGCGTTGGACGGTCTTGACGTGTGGTACCAGAACCGGTTGAACTGGGCTGTGCGCCATCGTCTGACGGTTATGGCAGGCTGTGCCGCATTTTTTGTGGCAAGTCTGTTCTGTGCCAAGTACATAGGTACCGAGTTCTTCCCGGCAGCAGACAATAGCCGCATCGGTATCAACCTTCAGTTGCCCATCGGGGCCCGTGTGGAACGTGCGGAAGCGTTGGCTTCGGAACTGACAAACAAGTGGATGACGCGCTACGGAGATATGATGAAAGTTTGCAACTACACTGTGGGGCAGGCGGACTCTGACAATACGTTTGCTTCCATGCAGGACAACGGTAGTCATATCATTAGTTTCAATATCAGTCTGGTGAGTCCGGGAGACCGTGACGTGACACTGGAAACCGTTTGCGACGAAATGCGTGAGGACTTGAAGGGGTATCCCGAATTGGACAAGGCGCAGGTTATTCTGGGCGGTAGCACAGGCGGCATGAGCGCCCAGGCAAGTGCCGACTTTGAGGTTTATGGTTACGACTTCACCGCGACGGACAAAGTGTCAGCCGAACTGAAAGAGAAATTGTTGCAGGTGAAAGGTGTGAGTGAAGTGAATATCAGCCGTCAGGATTATCAGCCCGAATATCAGGTGGACTTTGACCGTGAGAAGCTGGCATTGCATGGCTTGAATCTTTCTACTGCCTCCAACTATCTGCGTAATCGTGTAAATGGTGCTTTGGCATCTTATTATCGCGAAGATGGTGACGAGTACGACATCCGTGTGCGTTACGCTCCCGAATTCCGTACAAAGATTGAAGATTTGGAGAACATCCTTATTTATACGCCTTCCGGTGAGGGTATCCGCGTGAAAGACCTCGGCAAAGTAGTCGAGCGTTCTGCTCCTCCTACCATCGAACGTAAAGACCGTGAGCGTATTGTTACTGTATCTGCGGTTATTTCGGGAGCACCTTTGGGCGATGTGGTGGCCAATGGTAATGCTATAATTGATAAGATGGACCTACCAAGTGGTGTTTCTATCCAGATTTCGGGTTCGTATGAGGACCAACAGGATTCATTCTCCGACTTGGGAACGCTGGCTGTATTGATTGTTATTCTCGTATTCATTGTGATGGCAGCTCAGTTTGAGTCTTTGAGTTATCCGTTCATCATCATGTTTTCCATTCCATTTGCATTCAGCGGTGTGTTGATGGCATTATTCTTTACGGGAACCAATTTGAATGTGATGTCGCTTTTGGGTGGAATCATGTTGATTGGTATTGTGGTGAAGAACGGTATCGTACTCATCGACTACATCACGCTTTGCCGCGAACGTGGTCAAGCGGTGCTTCACTCTGTAGTCACGGCAGGCCGCAGCCGTTTGCGTCCGGTATTAATGACTACACTGACCACTATCCTCGGTATGGTGCCGATGGCTGTAGGGCAGGGTGAAGGTGCCGAGATGTGGCGTCCGTTGGGGGTTGCCGTAATTGGCGGTCTGACGGTATCTACCATTCTGACATTGATTCTTGTCCCTGTACTCTATTGCTCGTTTGCAGGTGTTGGTATTCGGCGCACACGTAAGAAGATTAAGAAAGACCGTGAGCTGAATGATTATTACCAGTTGCATAAGGAGAAGATGACGAAACCACGTAAACAATGATTAATCATTATCCGTTAATCATTAAACATTAATCACTAAACATTATATAGCGTGAAATCAGTATTTATAACATTCGACCAAGCGTTCTTTGAACGTATCATGGCATTGCTTGATCGTCACAACTGCCGCGGCTTCAGCTATTGGCAGCAAGTACAGGGGCGTGGCAGTAAGACGGGAGAACCGCACTATGGCAGCCATGCCTGGCCCAGTATGTGTTCCGCCATCATCACTATCATAGATGAGGCTAAGGTGGCTCCGCTGCTCGAAGCGCTCCATCGGATGGACAAGGAGACCGAGCAACTCGGACTCCGTGCTTTTGTTTGGAATATCGAACAGACCATTTAATCGGGTCTGCTCTGTCTATAACCGTTATCCCCGGAGAAAAAATCTTGTTTCTTCGGGGATAATTCTTTTTTGTCCGGAGAGATTTTTCAACCTATATCTATATCTTTGCGTCCACATTAGGTATGGAAAAGAATTCATTGAAATATACGGGTCTGTTGGCGTTTATCGTATGGGGTGCATTGTTGCTGATGCATCTGTTGCCAAGTATTACGATGGGTGGCCGTGTGCTGAGGCGTGTGGATATCTTGGGGGACGTGCGTCGTCCTTCCAAGCCGGTGAGTGAGCCGGACAGCCTGCTGCCTCCGCCCCCGAAGGTGAAGCCCGCCTTTGTGGACACCTGCCGTGCGGGCATGACGTGCATTGAAGATTACAGTGATTCTACCGTGCGTGGCATGACGCGGTTCTATCAGGCACTCGACGAGCTTGCCAAAGCACCCCGTCCGGTTCGTATCGCCTACTTCGGCGACTCCTTTATCGAAGCGGATATTCTGACGGCTGATTTACGCGAGATGCTTCAGCAGAAATATGGCGGTTGCGGAGTAGGTTTTGTCACCATTACGTCCATGACCAGTGGCTTCCGCCCTACAGTGCGTCATTCCTTCAGCGGATGGGAGAGTCATTCTGTCATGGACTCCGTGTTCTTTGACCGTAGCAAGCTGGGAGTCTCCGGACATTACTTTATTCCGAATACCGGTGCTTATGTGGAACTGCGGGGGCAGAAGAACTATGCCTCCCGTCTGGACACCTGCCAGCGTGCCAGTATTTTTTTCTATAACCGTGGCACAACCACCCTTTCTGTCCGCGTCAATCGTGGCGAAGCAACTACTGAGACTTTTGAGCCGATTGATGATTTGCAGGAGATGACGGTAGAGGGAAATATCGGTTCTGTCCGTTGGACGGTGGAAAGTGCGGACTCCACCTTGTTTTATGGCCTTGCCATGGACGGTACTTCCGGCATTGTGCTGGATAACTTCTCACTGCGTGGCAGCTCCGGCCTCTCCCTCCGTTCTGTTCCCGTGTGGATGATGCGCGAGTTCAACGAACAGCGTCCTTACGATTTGATAATCCTGCAGTACGGACTGAATGTGGCTACAGAGCGCGGACGGAATTACGACAAGTACATTGCCGGCATGCAGACAACGGTGCAGCATCTCAAGGAGGCCTTTCCGCAAGCAGCCATCCTCATAGTCAGCGTGGGCGATAGGGACTATAAGACCGAAGAAGGAGAGCTGCGTACCATGCCTGGCATCAAGAATCTGGTTCGTTATCAGCAGAATCTGGCAGCGGATGAGGCTGTCGCTTTCTGGAACATGTTCGAGGCCATGGGTGGGGAAGGCAGCATGGCAGACATGGTGCATGCCAAGCCGTCGCTGGCCAATTATGATTATACGCACATCAACTTCCGTGGTGGAAAGCATCTTGCGGGATTACTTTATGAGTCTTTGATTTATGGCAAGGAACAGTATGACAGAAGGAGGGCCTACTATGAAGAGGAGCCATAAGGAGGATTTACGATTGTACGATTTACGATGTATGATTTGCTGCGCGGTGCTGGTACTGATTGCGGCGATACGGCCGCTCCATGCACAAGACATACTGCCAGGCAGCCTTTCGTGTCATACCGGTGGAGCGGATTGTGATACTCTCTGCCTCTATTCCCAACGTACGGATACGGTGTCTGTCCCTTTGATAACTTTTCCCGCCGCATTCCGGCAAATGAAGGAGAATGTACTTACCGACAGTCTGGGTATTCTTAATCCTTTCTGGGAGAAGTTGCGTCTGTCCCGGCTGGGCGCTTCCGCTGATACGCTTCGCATCGTACATGTGGGCGACAGCCATATACGCGGCCATATCTTCCCCCGTACCACCGGTGCGTTGATGCAGGACACTTTCGGGGCAGTCTCTTATACCGATGTAGGTATCAACGGTGCATTTTGTACTACTTTCACCCGTCCGGACCGTATTGCTGATATTGCGGCTCTACATCCCGACCTGCTTATTCTTTCCTTCGGGACGAACGAAAGCCATAACCGCCGTTACAATACAATGTTGCACTATCGCCAGATGGATGACCTTGTACGCATGCTTCGCGAGAAACTGCCGAATGTACCGATGTTGATGACCACTCCTCCGGGCTCTTACGAGAGTTTCCGGCAGCGTCGCCGTCGTCGGACCTATAAGATTAATCCGCGTACTGCCGTTGCCGTGCAGACCATCCGCCGCTATGCCGATGAAAACGGATTGGCGGTATGGGACATGTACGAAATACTTGGCGGTATCCACCGTGCCTGCCTCAACTGGCAGGAAGCCGGATTGATGCGTCCGGACCATGTACATTATTTGCCGGACGGTTACCGCCTGCAAGGCGAGCTGTTCTGCCAGGCCTTGTTAAAAGCTTATAACGATTATGTGGAATATTGAAGAATTTTTATCCGGATTGAATATAGACTTGGACCGTTTGCGCGATGTCTTCACTTATGACCCGCAAGCCCCGATGATATTCAGCAGTGGTATTTTCCTCTGGCTGTTTGTCGCTTTTATATTGGTTTATCTGTTGTTGCAACGCCGGACGACGGCGCGTTTGCTGTTTGTCACCTTGTTTTCCTATTACTTCTATTATAAAAGTAGTGGCACTTATTTTTTCCTGCTTGGACTGGTGACGGTCTGTGACTTTTTCATTGCACGTTTGATGGCACGCGAGGCTATTCCCTGGCTACGTAAGGCATGGGTTGTGTTGAGTCTGTTCATCAATTTGGGATTGTTGTGTTACTTCAAGTACACCAATTTCCTGGGCGAAACTTTTGCCTCGCTGACGGGAGGAACGTTCACGGCAATGGATATTTTCCTTCCGGTGGGCATCTCTTTTTTCACTTTTCAGTCGTTGAGCTATACGATAGATGTGTATCGTCGCCAGATAACGCCTCTGGGCAGTTTATTGGATTATGCTTTTTATGTTTCCTTCTTTCCCCAGTTGGTGGCGGGGCCTATTGTACGTGCCCGTGATTTCATTCCGCAAATCCGCCGTCCACTGTTTGTCTCCAGGGAGATGTTCGGGCGTGGAATCTTCCTCATCGTGAGTGGACTCTTCAAGAAAGCGGTCATATCGGACTATATCAGCGTCAACTTCGTAGAGCGTATCTTTGATAATCCTACTCTTTATTCGGGGGTGGAGAATCTGATGGGTGTCTATGGCTATGCCTTGCAGATTTATTGCGACTTCTCCGGTTACAGTGATATGGCTATTGGCATTGCCTTGTTGCTGGGTTTCCATTTCAATATCAACTTCGATTCTCCCTATAAGTCCGCTTCCATTACGGAGTTCTGGAGGCGGTGGCACATCTCGCTTTCCAGTTGGTTGCGCGACTATCTTTATATCTCTTTGGGAGGCAACCGGAAGGGGAAAATCCGCCAGTACGCCAATCTCATCATTACCATGTTCCTGGGTGGCTTGTGGCATGGAGCTTCGTGGAATTTTGTCCTTTGGGGGATGACGCACGGTGTTGCGCTTGCAGCCCACAAGTGCTGGATGACGCTCACCGGACATAAGAAAGGTGCGGAAAGCCGTGGCATTCGCCGGTTCTTCGGGGTGCTTATTACTTTCCATTTTGTTTGTTTCTGCTGGATATTCTTCCGTAATGCGGAGTTTTCCACATCAATGGATATGCTGAGGCAGATATTCACTACTTTCCGTCCGCAACTCTTCCCGCAGTTGGTGGCAGGCTATTGGGAAGTGTTCGCATTGATGGCATTGGGATATTTTCTGCATTTTGTGCCCGACAGTTGGGAACGTGCCTGCACAAAAACAGTAATCCGCCTTCCCTTGTTGGGAAAGGCGGTACTGGTGCTTGCTGTAATCTATCTGGTCATTCAGATGAAAAGTTCGGAGATACAGCCGTTTATTTATTTCCAGTTCTGATTACTTCTTCTCGGTAGCAGTGGAGTCGGCCTGCTGTCGGAAGGGTTCCCGGTAGTTGAGCCCGTCTCTCCGGTAGAGGCTGATGAGTCCGGCCAGTCGGGTAGTGAAGTTTGTATAATCTTTCTTTTCCTGTTGTGTCCATTGTACTTCGGCAAGGGCGGCCATACGGGGGAGAACCATATACTCTACCTGCTCGCTGGTCGGGATGTATTCTGTCCAAAGGTTGGCTTGTGCGCCGAGTATGTGCTTGGCTTGTTCTTCGGTCAGTGAGGCGGTAGGATTCAGACTGTATACTTTTTCCAATGGGACAAAGCCTCCGATGGCAAATGGTTCGTGCCGGGTATCCTCACTTTGGTAATAATCAAAGTAGCAATAGTCGTTGGGTGTCATTATCACGTCGTGTCCCAGTTGGGCCGCTTTGATTCCTCCTGCCGAGCCACGCCATGACATAACAGTTGCGTTAGGAGCGACGTCGCCTTCCAGAATCTCATCCCAGCCGATAATCCGGCGTCCTTTACTATTGAGGAACTTTTCGATACGTGTCATGCAATAACTCTGCAGACGGTCTTCGGCTGTATGGTTCTTGTCGGATTTCAATTTTTCGGTTCTGATACGCGCCTGGCATTTGGGACACTTTTCCCAACGGGTGCGGGGAGCTTCGTCACCGCCGATGTGGATGTATTTGGAAGGGAATATGTCAATGATTTCGGCCATGACATCTTCGAGGAACTGCATGGACTTTTCGTTGCCGATGCACAGCACATCTTCGAATACTCCCCAACGTGGACACACTTCATACGGTCCACCGGTGCATCCCATTTCGGGATAGGCGGCCAGTGCGGCAAGCATGTGTCCGGGCAGGTCTACTTCGGGGATGACCGTGATATAGCGCTCCTCGGCATATTTTACGATTTCCTTGGCTTGTTCCTGCGTATAGAAACCGCCATATCGGGTATTGTCATACTCTTCGGTATTCCGGCCGATGACGGTACGGTCGCGCCAGGCGCCAATTTCCGTCAGCTTGGGATATTTCTTTATTTCTATTCTCCAGCCTTGGTCTTCGGTGAGGTGCCAGTGAAAGGTATTCATATTGTGAAGTGCCAGTAAATCTATGTATTTCTTGATGAACTCAATGGGGAAGAAGTGGCGGCCCACATCGAGGTGCATGCCTCGGTAGCTGAAGCGGGGTTCATCCTGGATGCTGCCGGCAGGCAATAGGATAGAGGTGGCTTTGGTTTCGGCAGGGATTGATTTACGCAGGGTTTGTATACCGTAGAACACTCCGTTCTCGGTCTGGCCGTTTAGGGTCACCCGGTCGGCTTTGACGGTCAGCACATAGCCTTCCCGGTTGCGGATAGCCGGATCCAGTCCTAATGTGATGGCGCCTTTGGGCGCTTCGCTCCCCGGGGCAAGGGCTTCTGTCTGGAGGGTGTGGCCGGTGGACTGGCTGATATATTCAGCCAGAAACTCAGCATTACGTTTCAAAAGTTCATTGTTTTCGGGGTAGGCGATGATGGTACCGGCATTCAGGTTGAAGGGAGATTCCTGACTCAAGGCAACTTCCTGGGGCAGGGGGATGACTTGATAGTTGGCTGTTGTTTCTACCCCGCATGAAGAGCAGGCCAGGACGAGGGTACCTGCAAGGAGCATGTGTGTAAGTTTTCTCATGGCATTGAATTGATTAAATTAGTGTCTGACAAATATACGCAAAAAATACTAAAGAGGTAGAGGATAAGGGGGATTTATGTATGCTTATGCTTCAGTTCTCTTTGCTCTATACTCCTTGGGTGACATTCTCGTGTGTTTCTTGAAATATCGTCCGAAAAAAAACTGGTCGGGAAAACGGTATTTGTCGGCAATCTCTTTCAGTATTAGCTGTCGCCGGCTTGGTACTGACCAGTTGCGGCATCTATACCAAATACCAGCGCCCGGAGGACATCACAACCGATGGACTTTATGAACACGATTTGGACGGGCAAAGTTTGGATAGCCTGAGTCTGTTTGCGGCATCGGACACTGTCTCCATCGCCTCCCTTTCCTGGCTCGAGCTTTTTACGGACACGCAATTATAGTCGCTCATCGAGCAAATCTTGCAAGGCAACACCGACTTGCTTTCCGCCCAGCAATGCATCAGGGAGGCAG
Source organism: Bacteroides sp. AF25-5LB (assembly GCF_003602965.1). Taxonomy (NCBI): domain Bacteria; kingdom Pseudomonadati; phylum Bacteroidota; class Bacteroidia; order Bacteroidales; family Bacteroidaceae; genus Bacteroides; species Bacteroides sp. AF25-5LB. The sequence goes on along the minus strand of NZ_QTMC01000012.1, from coordinate 2,697 downwards.
AAGCCACGCTGATGTCGGCCAAACTTTCGTACCTGTCTTCGTTTATGCTCACTCCGCAGTGTGGCGTCAGCAGTTTCGACAATTCCAAAGGTTCGTGGACCTATTCCGGTATTGCCTCGGCAAGTTGGAGAGTCGATATTTGGGCTAATTTGACCAGTGCCATGCGCTGCTCCAAAGCGCTCTACCTTCAAAGTTTGGAGTACGAACAAGCCGTCAGCACTTCGCTGATAGCTATGTGGCCAACCTTTACCTTGCTGATACTTGACGAGCAATACCGCATTTCCGAAGAAACAGCCGCCAGTTGGCGCGAAAGTGCACGCACCATGCGAGCCATGATGGCTGCAGGCATGACGAACGAGGCGAGTGTTTCGCAATCCGAAGCCAACTGTCGCCCAGGTGGAAGCTTCGCTGCTCGACCTCCGGCAGCAGGTAAGGGAAATGCCGCCCGTTCTGCTTTCTACCCCTCCATCACCCTGAGCGGTACAGCTGGCTGGACCAACTCGGCAGGAAGCATGATTGTCAATCCCGGAAAACTTCTTCTGTCTGTCATCGACTCGCTGACACAACCCTTGTTCAACAAAGGGCTGAACGTGGCACAGCTCAAGATGCCAAAGCACAGCAGGAAGAAGCCAGGCTCGCTTTTCAGCAAGTTTTGCTTAATGTCGGCAGCGAAGTGAACAATGCTCTGACCCAAGTGCAGGTAGCCCGTGGAAAGACGGAGCTCTGCACAAGGCAGATAACTTCACTGGAAACTACCGTCCGCAGCACCCGGTTACTGATGCGGCACGGCACCTCCACCTATCTGGAAGTGCTCACTGCCCAGCAGGGGCTACTCTCTGTCTAACTGACACAGGTAGCCCACCGCTTTGATGAAATACAAGGTATCATCAACCTCTATCAAGCCCTCGGTGGAGGGCGGGAGTAAAATATACTCTTTCTCATCTTCATTCTCTTGCTCCTCTATCAATCCGGCATTTCCTTTTTTGTGGAAATCCGGCGGTAGAGGAACTTTCATATAAGCGGGCTATGGCAAAAAAACTACGGTCTCCTGCCGTCAAACCGGGACAAACTTTATAACTTTGCGGCATACGACATAAAAATCTATTGATTATGAACTGCAAATCCTTGTTTTTTCTGGCTATTTTCTCCCTGCCCCTTATATCAGGGGTGTTTGCTCAAAAGAAAGTTTCTATTCTTGGCGATTCCTATTCCACTTTTTACGGTCATGTCTCTCCTGCCGCCAATCTCTGCTGGTATGGAGTTCCCGGCGAAAAGAAAGAGAATGATGTGACAAAGGTGGAGGAAACCTGGTGGTACCGTTTCATCCATGAGCACGGCTTTCAGTTGGAACGCAACAATTCCTATTCCGGCTCCACCGTCTGTCATACCGGTTACGAGAAAGCCGATTACTCCGACCGTTCTTTTATCACCCGTATTCACAACCTCGGCACCCCCGACATAATCCTTGTTTTTGGCGGTACCAATGACAGCTGGGCAGGTGCCCCCATTGGCGCATACCAATATGATGGCTGGACGAAAGCCGATTTGTATAGCTTCCGTCCTGCCTTTTGCTATCTGCTTGCATCTCTCAAGCAGCTCTATCCTGCGGCCAGGATTTATAATATTACCAATTCTGAATTATCCGAAGAGGTAACTGATTCCATGGATGAAATTTGCCGGCACTATGGCATCGAGAATATTCGTTTGCACGACATTGATAAACAATGGGGGCATCCTTCTGTGCAAGGAATGCAGAGTATTGATGCTCAGGTTTGGGAGTCTGTCTCCCCGATATTGGAGGCTTCTGTTTCTTTGCCTGCCAAGAACTAAAGACAGACCCATTGGGAGTTATCCTTTTCTATCCTAGATGCTAATCTTTCCACTGCCGTATTCTTTTCTTTCCACAGCTGTGGAAAGAAAAGAATACGGCAGTGGAAAGAAAGTAAAATCCTTGTGGCAAGAAAAATAATTAGTACCTTTACTGCCAGCTTCTGCCGATTTCGAGAACATTTCTTCCCCAAGTTTGCTGCAAGTTTCCCTCAATTCTCTATAAACCATTAATTTAAATTATTTTATGAGTGCTTATTATGACCTTTATGAAACGCCCGTCCCCGAAGGCGAGGAACCGAAGTCGCTACATGCCCGTGTCTGTTCCAAGGGAACCATTTCCGGTAAAGAGTTCATGGAACGGGTTTTTCGTGAAGAACATATGCCCCACGCCATGGTTGTGGGTATTGTGCAAGCTATCACCACTACGCTTGGAGACTGGCTGGCAAAGGGCTATACGGTGGAGATAGAGGGACTTGGCTTCTTCAGCACCACGCTGAAGTGTACCCATCCGGTGATGAATAAGAAAGAAGTACGTGCGGAGTCGGTCAAGATGTCCACGGTGAAATTCCGTCCCAGCATCGAATTCAAACGTTATGTGGCAGGTAAGATGGAGTTGGAACGTGCGGATAAACGCTTCTTTCCGGATAAACCGAAAGCAATGGGCGACATGGCTGCCCGTGAAAAAAGCATGATGGACTTTCTGGAGGCTAATATCTGTATCACTCGTGCAGAATATTCCCGCCTTGTCCACGTCACCGCCCGCCGGGCTTCGAGGGATTTGCAGACATTTATCGATTCCGGCGTGATTCGCAAGCGCGGTGCCTGTCGTTCAGTGGTCTATGTCAAGGTATGAATTGGAGCTTGTAT